>JAYSCT010000099.1:0-17717 GCA_041914785.1 Roseateles sp. | reverse complement strand
CGGTGTGCTCCATCAGGAAGCCGATGGCGTTGCCGTGCACGCCGCAGCCGAAGCAGTGGTAGGTCTGGCGGCTGGGGCTGACGATGAAGCTGGGGGACTTCTCGCCGTGGAAGGGACACAGGCCCTTGTGGTTGATGCCGGCCTTCTTGAGGTCGACATGGCGGCCCACGACGTCGACGATGTCGACGCGGGACAGCAAATCCTGGATGAAGCCTTGGGGAATCACCCCGGCAGTTTAAAGACGCGGCTGGGCGGGCGCTTTCAACTGGCCGGCCCAGGGGCTGTCGGCGAACGCGTGGATCCACCCCGGCAGGTTCTGCGGCGGCATGGCGGCGGCGATGCCGTTGCCCTGGCCCAGCCGGCAGCCCAGGCGCAGCAGTTCGCGGGCGTGGGCGCGGCTTTCGATGCCCTTGGCCAGCACCGCGCAGCCGATGTTGCGCGCCAGCCCGATGACGCTTTCCACCAGCGACAGGTCCTGCGCGTCGCCCAGCATGCCCTGGACGTAGCTGCGGTCCAGCTTCAGCGTGTCGACGGTGAGGCGCTTGAGCGAGGCCAGGTGCGAGTAGCCGGCGCCGAAGTCATCCAGCGCCACGCCCACGCCCAGCACCAGGCAGCGCTGGATCAGCGCCTGGGCGGCGGCGGTGTCTTCCAGCGCGTCGGATTCCAGCACGTCCAGGTGGAGCAGCGACGCGATCTCCGGAGGCTGGCGCTGCACGAGTTCCTGCAGCCGTTGCGGGAAGTCGTGGCGGCGCAGCTGGCGCGCGCCGACGTTGACGCTGATCGGCAGCCCGCGACCGCCGTTGACGCCCTGGCGCCGCCACAACGCCGCCTGGGCGAGCGCCTGTTCGATGACCCACTCGCCGATCTGCAGCGCCAGCCCCGTGGTCTCGGCCAGCGGCAGGAAATGGGCGGGCGTCAGCAGTCCGCGGTCCGGGTGTTGCCAGCGCAGCAGCGCCTCCACGCCCATGACCTGGCCGGTGCGCAGGTCGATCTGCGGCTGGTAGTGCAGCAGCAGCTCGTCGGTGTCGAGCGCGCGCTGCAGGCGAGCCAGCGCGATGAGGCTGGCCTCGTCGCGCTGGTCCAGCGCCGGGTCGTGGAACTGCACGACGCCGCGGCCCGCATGCTTGGCGCGGTACAGCGCGTGGCCGGCGTGGCGCAGCAGCGTCTCGGGGTCGGCGTCGTCCAGCGGATACAGCGTCGCGCCCATGCTGGCGCCGATCTCCAGCGCCAGGCCGTCGCCGATGCGGCTCTCGCGGATGGCGACCGGCGTGGACAGCAGCGCCATGAGCCGGTCCACGGCGCGCTGCGCCTCCTCCGGGGTCTGCACGCGCAGCAGCACGCCGAACTCGTCGCCATGCAGGCGGGCCAACTGGTCGGCCGTGTCCGGCCAGGCGCCGCGGGCGCCGCGCAGCGTGGCCTGCAGCCGGCCGCTGAGCTGCAGCAGCACGGCGTCGGCGACCAGCAGCCCGTGCTCGGCATTGACGCGCGCGAAGTCGTCCAGGTCGATGACGGCGACCACCAGCTTGAAGTTGTCGCGGTTGGCGGCGGTCATGGCCTGCTGCATCAGCCGCATGAATTCCTCGCGGTTGGGCAGCCCGGTGGCCGTGTCGAAGCGCAGGCTGCGACGCAGCTGTTCCTGCTGGCGCAGCGTCTCGCCCATGTCGGTGAGGCTGAGCAGCCGCCAGCGCGGGTTGACGCCGTCCGGCTCGGGCACGGCGCTCAGGCGGGCCGAGAACACGTGGCGGCCGCCGTCGTCCAGCTCGGCCTGCAGCTGGCCGCTCCAGGTGTGGCCGGCGGCCACGCGGGCCTGCAGCTCGCCGGGTTCGTGGCCGCTGCGCTGCAGGTTGGGCGCGCTCAGCGGCGTGGCGACGCGGCCCACCAGCGCCTCGCGCGGCGTGTGCAGGATCTCGCAGTAGGCCGGGTTCGCCTCGACGATGCGCCATTGCATGTCGATGATCGCCAGGCCCTCGGCCGCCTGCTGGAACAGCGTGGCCGACATGCGTTCACGCTCTTCGGCCGTGTGGCGCCAGCTGATGTCGGCCAGCGTCATGATGAGGTGGCGGGCGCGGCCGCGGCGGTCACGCATCGGCACGTGGGCGTGCAGCTCGTGCCAGCGCCAGTCGCCGCCGTCGGCGGCCAGCCGCAGGGACAGGTGCAGGCGGTCCTTGTCGGGCAGCGCCAGCAGGTCGCGCAGCGTGCGGCGCACCGCCTCGCGGTCGCGCGGGTGGGCGACGCGGATCCAGTCCAGCGGTGCGTTGCCGGCGGCGGCCGTGGGGTCGATGGGCGTCGTCAGCGCCAGCCAGCGGGCCGAGGCGTGCCGGCGGCCTTCCGGCAGCCGCCATTCGGCCAGCGCCAGACCCTGGGCGTCCAGCGCGCCGCGCCAGCTGTCGCGGTCGCGGATCTGGTGCTGGGTCAGCGCGATGAGCGCCAGCGGCAGCACCGCCAGCAGCGCGCCCGACACCAGCGCCAGCGGCTGCACCGACGCGCTCAGCGCCCACAGCGCCAGCAGCGCGGTGCCCAGCCGGGCGTTGTTGCGGGGCGAGGCCTGCAGCGCATGCAGGCACAGCAGCAGGTGGGGCGTCAGTGCCAGCAGGCTGCCGGGCGGCAGCAACGGCTGCGCCGCCTGAAGCAGCACCGCGGCGGTGGCGATCAGCGCGCCGGTCCAGCGTCCGCTGCGGCGCGGCCGCGTGGCGCTGGCCTGCAGTGCCGTGCCGGCGCTCAGCAGCGCCAGCCCCCACAGGCTGGCCAGCCCCAGCGCCGTCAGGAAAGCGGCGCTGAGCGGCAGCCCGGTCACCAGCAGCGCTGCCAGCACCAGCATGCCGCCCAGCGCGGGAGCCGCCAGCCCGGCCAGCAGCGCGAAGCTGGCCATGTCACGCAGATGGGCCAGCCGCCCCGTCAGGCCGATGCGGCGCAGCAACGTGCGGTTCAGCACCGCAGCCAGCAGCGGCAGCGACAGGACCGTCAGCAGCGGCGGCGAGGTCAGCAGGCTGAGTGCGGGCGTGCCGGGCGCCAGCAGCAGGGGCAGGCCGCAGCCGAGCAGCAGGCCGGCCATGACCAGCGGCAGCACCCAGACGCCCAGCCGCCACAGGGCCGCCAGGCCCACGGCGGCCAGCAGCATGGGGATGAACTGCTCGGTCGCCGGCAGCGCGGACGACGGTTGCGGCAGCCGCAGCAGCGATGGCAGCAGCGGGGCCGCCAGCCCCCAGGCGGCGATGAAGCCGCCCGCCAACCCCGCTGCGGCGGCCGCGCCCACGCGCCGCAAGCGGCGCCAGCCGCCCCGGCGACGGTCGTGGATGCGGCGGGGGCCGGTGGGCGGGGAAGTGGGCGGCGGTGAACCGCTGGTGGTCAGCCCGCGGGTTTCAAGCATGTCGCTGACGGTGGAATGCAGATCCATGGTTCAGCGGGGCCCCGGCCGGCGGCTGGCGCAGCGCCGGGAAGGCAAGGGGCGGGCGGGCATGCCCGCAATCTCGTCGCGCATCCGCGTGCGCAGGCCTGGGTGAAACCCTGGGCCGGACGGGGTGGACAGCATGACGAAAGCCATGCGCGGAGTTTATGAGCCGCCCCCGCCATAAAAGAAACGGGCCATCCCGAGGATGGCCCTGATTTGTGGGGGGGTGGCGCCCGGCGAACGGGCCCTGCCGCCGCCCAAGGGAAACGTCAGACCGCGAAATCGGTCAGCTTGGCGCCGCCGGCAATGGCAGCCTTCAGCCATTTGGGTTGCAGGCCGCGGCCGCTCCAGGTTTCGCCGGTGGCCTGGTTGCGATACTTGGCCGCGACCTTGGACACCTTGGCCGGCTTGGGCGTGCGCACGCTGAGGTCGGCAATCGTCAGGCCATATTCGCTCATCAGGGTTTTGACCTTGGTGATGGCTTCGCTGCGCTCGCGGTCCTTGGTTTGGTTGATCTGCTCATCCAGCGCGGCGCGCTGGGCCAAGAGTTCCTTGAGACTGGACATGCTGCTATTCCTCTTGCGATTTGGGCGTTGAGACGCGCGAAGTTGCCGTCGCGGCCTCGGAGAGCGCATGCCGGGCATGCACTGAATATCTCCGTGGCACGAATTAAATCGCGGGCCTGGGTTTCGTGCAAGAGTTTTTGTTGGCCGACGGCTACGGGTTTCCATTTGTATGCGGCCAATTTGGCATATGGCTGCCGCAGCGCGAGCCGCCCCGCGGGGCCGCACCGGAAACAGCCGGGGCCGGCGACTTGCGTCCCGGCCCCGGCAATATGCGTGGCGAAATGGGCCGGCGGCTAATTCACCGGCGCCAGTCTCAACGGTCAGGCGGCTGGCGGGACGTAACCCGCCACCGTTTCGGCGCCCGCGCCGAAGAAGAATTGGTGGTGATCACGTCACCTGTGCTGCGCCCAGGTGAGTGCTCCCCCGATTCTTCCTTGAGCTTGTCGCTCAAGCCGTTGGCGGGACGTAACCCGCCACCGTTTCGGCGCCCGCGCCGAAGAAGAATTGATCTGCCTGGCGCATCAGGTATTGGCGGGCGCGCAGGTCGGCGAGGTTCAGGCGGTTTTCATTGACGAGCATGGTCTGGTGCTTCATCCAGGCCGCCCAGGCTTCCTTGCTGACGGATTCCCACACCTTCTTGCCGAGTTCGGTGTGGACGGGGTAGGGCGGGAAGTCCAGGCCTTCGGCTTCCTTCTTGAGATAGGCACATTGGACGGTGCGGGGCATGTCGGACTCCTGCGGACGCGAGAAAGGAAATGGGCCGGCACTTTAGCGCGCGGCCCGTTTGGGCGGGCCCGTGGGGGCTCAGTTGAATCGTTTGACGAGAACCTGCGAGCGGCGGTCCCAGTTGTATTTGCGCTTGCGCTCCTCGGGCAGCCATTCGGGATCGACCTGCTGGAAACCCCGTTTGATGAACCAGTGCATGGTGCGTGTCGTCAGCACGAAAATGCTGTCCAGCCCCATGGCCTTGGCGCGTTGCTCGATTCTCTTCAGCAGGCGGTCGCCGTCGCCCTGGCCCTGCACCTCGGCAGACACGGTCAGCGCGGCCATCTCGGCGGTGCGGGCTTCAACATAGGGGTACAGCGCCGCGCAGCCGAAGATGACGCCGTCGTGCTCGATGACGGTGTAGAGCTCGGCATCGCGCTCGATCTCGGTGCGGCTGCGCTTGACCAGCGTGCCGTCGCGCTCGAACGGCTCGATGAGCTGGATGATGCCGGCCACGTCGTCGGCGCTGGCCTCGCGCAGGCTCTCCAGCTTCTCGTCCACCACCATCGTGCCGATGCCGTCGTGGGTGTAGACCTCCTGCAGCAGCGCACCGTCCACGGCGAACGGGATGATGTGCGAGCGCTCCACGCCGGCGCGGCAGGCCTCGGCGCAGTGGCGCAGGTAGAAGGCGACGTCGGTGGGCTCGGGGTTGGGGGTGGCCTTGGCCAGCATGCGGTCGGCATCGGCCACGGCCAGCTCGGTGTCGATGGCGCTGTCGGGGTCGCCCGGGTTCTCGGGCACGCCGGGCACCTCGCAGACGAACAGCAGCTTGTCGGCCTGCAGCGCGATGGCCGCGGACGTGGCGACGTCTTCCATGCTGAGGTTGAAGGCCTCGCCCGTGGGCGAGAAGCCGAACGGCGACAGCAGCACGATGGCGCCGATGTCGATGGCGCGCTGGATGGCGGCGCCGTCGACCTTGCGGACCAGGCCGGAATGCTGGAAGTCCACGCCGTCGACGATGCCGACGGGGCGGGCGGTCAGGAAGTTGCCCGAGACGACCCGCACCGTCGCGTTGGCCATGGGCGTGTTGGGCAGGCCCTGGCTGAACGCGGCCTCGATCTCGAAGCGCAGCTGGCCGGCGGCCTCCTGGGCGCAGTCCAGCGCGACGGCGTCGGTGATGCGCCGGCCATGGCTGTAGCGCGGCGTCTGGCCCTTGGCGGCCAGCTGTTCGTTGACCTGCGGCCGGAAGCCGTGCACCAGCACGATCTTGATGCCCATGGCGTGCAGGATGGCCAGGTCCTGCACGAAGTTGTTCAGCTTGCCGGCGGCCACCAGTTCGCCCGGCATGCCCACGACGAAGGTCTCGCCCCGGTAGGCGTGGATGTACGGCGCCACGGAACGGAACCAGGGCACGAAGGTGTGAGGGAAGACGAGGCCGGTCATGGGGCGGGATTCTCGGGCCTGCGGGACAATGGTGGCGCAATGAGTTCCCAATCCCCCGAGAGCCGGTCGCCTGCACCGGCTCTTTCCATTTCCTTCCCCGAGAGCCTGCCGGTCTCGTCGCGCCGCGACGAGATCATGGCGGCCCTTGAACAGCACCAGGTCGTCATCGTCTGCGGTGAGACCGGCTCCGGCAAGACGACGCAGCTGCCCAAGATCGCGCTGGCGATGGGCCGTGGGCGTGTCAACGGGGGCGGCCTTATCGGCCACACGCAGCCGCGCCGCATCGCGGCCAGCAGCGTCGCCAAGCGCATCGCCGAGGAGCTGAAGACGCCGCTGGGCGAGGTGGTGGGCTACAAGGTGCGCTTCCAGGACCGGCTGTCCAAGGGCGCGTCGGTCAAGCTGATGACGGACGGCATCCTGCTGGCCGAGACGCAGAGCGACCCGCTGCTGAAGGCCTACGACACGCTGATCATCGACGAGGCCCACGAGCGCAGCCTCAACATCGACTTCCTGCTGGGCTACCTGCGCGAACTGCTGCCGCGCCGGCCGGACCTGAAGATCATCGTCACGTCGGCCACCATCGACGCGGACCGGTTTGCGAAGCACTTCGAGTCGGCCAAGGGCCCGGCGCCGGTGCTGATGGTGTCGGGGCGGCTGTTCCCGGTCGAGCAGCGCTACCGGCCGTTCGAGGAGAGCCGCGAGTACGACTTGAACAACGCGATCTGCGACGCGGTGGACGAGCTGTGGCGCGAGGGTGGCGGCGACGTGCTGGTGTTCCTGCCGGGCGAGCGCGAGATCCGCGAGGCCGCCGAGGCGCTGCGCAAGCACCACCCGCCGGGCGTGGACATCCTGCCGCTGTTCTCGCGGCTGTCCGAGGCCGAGCAGAACAAGGTGTTCGAGCCGCACGGCGCGCGCCGCATCGTGCTGGCCACCAACGTGGCGGAGACGTCGCTGACGGTGCCGGGCATCCGCTACGTCATCGACCCGGGCCTGGCGCGCGTGAAGCGCTACAGCTACCGCAACAAGGTCGAGCAGCTGCTGATCGAGAACATCAGCCAGGCGGCCGCCAACCAGCGCGCCGGGCGCTGCGGCCGCGTGTCCAACGGCATCTGCGTGCGGCTGTACAGCGAGAAGGAATTCAACGAGCGGCCGAAGTTCACCGACCCGGAAATCCTGCGGTCCAGCCTGGCCGGCGTCATCCTGCGCATGAAGTCGCTGCACCTGGGCGACGTGGAGCGCTTCCCGTTCCTGGAGGCGCCGCGGCCCAAGGCGATTGCCGACGGCTACCAGCTGCTCAACGAGCTGGGCGCGACGGACGACAACAACGAGCTGACCAGCCTGGGCCGCGAACTCGCCCGCCTGCCGCTGGACCCGCGCGTGGGCCGCATGATCCTGGAAGCCCGCACGCGCGACGCGCTGACCGAGGTGCTGGTCATCGCGTCGGCGCTGAGCGGCCAGGACGTGCGCGACCGCCCGCAGGAAGCGGCTCAGGCCGCCGACGAGAAGCACAAGAAGTTCGACGATGAGAAGTCGGAGTTCATGGGCTACCTGAAGCTGTGGAAATGGCTGGGCGATTCCAAGGGCGGCGAGGGCGAGCACAAGCTGTCCCACCGCAAGCACGAGGCGCTGCTGCGCGAGAACTTCGTCAGCCCGCGCCGTGTGCGCGAGTGGCGCGATGTGCATTCGCAGCTGCAGACGGTCGTGGCCGAACATGGCTGGCGGCTGAACCAGAGCCCGGCCACCTACGAGCAGATCCACCTGTCCATGCTGGCCGGCCTGCTGGGCAACATCGGCCAGAAGAGCGACGACGAGGACTGGTACCTCGGCGCGCGCGGCATCAAGTTCTACCGGCACCCGGGCGCGCATCTGTCCAAGAAACCCGGCCGCTGGATCGTCGCGGCCGAGCTGGTGGACACGTCGCGGCTGTACGGCCGAGGCCTGGCCAACATCGAGCCGCAGTGGCTGCCGCCCATCGCCGGCCACCTGATCAAGACGCAGCTGCTGGAGCCGCACTGGGAGAAGAAGGCCGCCGAGGTCGTGGCACTCGAACGCGCGACGTTGTACGGCATCGTGCTGTACAGCGGCAAGCGCGTGAACTTCGGCCGCGTGGATGCGAAGACGGCGCGCGAGATCTTCATCCGCGAGGGGCTGGTCAATGACGAGCTGCCGGAAGACCTCGTCAAGCAACTGCCCTTCATCGCCCACAACCGCCGCCAGATCGCCAAGGTCGAGGCGCTGGAGCACAAGTCGCGCCGCCAGGACGTGCTGGTGGACGACGAGCTGATCTACGCCTTCTACGACGACAAGCTGCCCGCGCATGTCTTCTCGGGCGCCACGCTGCTGAAATGGTGGCGCGAGGCCAGCAAGGCGGACGACAAGCTGCTGCAGCTCAGCCAGGACGAGCTGATGCGCCACGAGGCGTCGGGCGTCACCAGCGAGGCGTTCCCGAAGGTCATCCGCCTGGGCGGCGTGGACTGCGCGGCGACCTATCTGCACCAGCCCGGCGACCCGCGCGACGGGCTGACGGTGACCGTGCCCATCTTTGCGCTGAACCAGGTCAGCGAGGAGCGCGCCGAGTGGCTGGTGCCCGGCATGCTGGCGGCCAAGGTGACCGCGCTGCTGAAGAGCCTGCACCAGAAGCCGCGGGCGCGCCTGACGCCGCTGCCGGACTTCGTGGCCGAGTTCATCGAGCTGCAGCCCTTCTGCCAGGGCGGCCTGGTGGACACGCTGCTGCGGGCCGTGAAGGACCGCACCCAGCTCGCCGTGCAGCGCAATGACTTCAAGCTGGAGCAGCTGCCCGCCCACCTGTTCATGAACTTCCGTGTCGTCGACGAGCATGGCCGCCAGCTGGGCCAGGGCCGGCAGCTCGCCGCGCTGAAGGCGGAGCTGGGCGGGCAGGCACGCTCGGCCTTCCAGGCGCTGGCCGCCTTGAAGCTGCCGGCCAAGGAAGAGGCGCCCAAGCCGGCGCCCGTGGCGGGCAAGGGCGTCCGTGCCGAGGTCGTCAGCAAGCCGGAGCCGGCCCGCGATGCCAGTCAGGCGTACACCGACTGGACGTTTGGTGAGCTCCCCGAGCTGTTGGAGGTGCGCAAGGGCGGCCAGACGCTGATCGGCTTCCCGGCGCTGATCGACAAGGGCAACCACGTCGAGATCGAGGTGTTCGACGAGCCCGATGTCGCCGCCGCCAAGCACCGCGCCGGCCTGCGCCGGCTGATCGCGCTGCAGCTGAAGGAACCGCTCAAGTTTCTGGAGAAGAACATCCCCGACCTGCAGCGCATGTCGGTGCTGTTCATGGGCCTGGGCACGGCCGAGGACCTGCGCGATCAGGTCATCGGCGTCGCGCTGGACCGCGCCTTCCTGGGCGACCCGCTGCCGACCGATGCGATGGCCTTCAAGAAGCGCATCGAGGAGGGCCGCAGCCGCCTCAACCTCATCGCGCAGGAAGTCGCCCGCGCCGTGCACGCCGTGCTGCAGGAACTGGCCAACGCCAGCCGCAAGCTGAAGGATTCACGCCCGGCCAAGGACGTGTCCGACGACATCGCCGCCCAGCTGCAGCGCCTCGTGCCCAAGCGCTTTGCGCTCGACACGCCGTGGGCGCAGTTGCAGCACCTGCCGCGCTACCTGAAGGCCATCACCGGGCGCCTGGACAAGCTGCGCGTCGACCCGGCCCGAGACGCCAAGCTGATGAGCGAGGTCAAGCCGCTGGAGCAGCGCTACCAGCGCCGCGTGGCCGAGCTGAAGGGGGTGAAGGACGCGCGGCTGGACGACTTCCGCTGGCAGCTGGAGGAATTGCGTGTCAGCCTGTTCGCGCAGGAGCTGCGCACGCCGCAGCCGGTCAGCGTGAAGCGGCTGGAGAAGGTCTGGAGCCAGCTGGCGGGTTGACCGCCGGTTCGTGAGCTGCGGCACGAAAGGCAACGATTGCGGGATGACCCGGGGGAAATCCGTCGCATTTCGACGCTTCTTTCAGGTTCGGGCCAGCTCGCGTGGAGTCCAATGCAGGGATAACAAGTGTTACTTCTGCGGTCACTTCTGTCGTGTCTGAGTCCACTCCTGCTGTTGCTGCGCCTTCCCCGCTGAGAAGCTTCGGCCGCTTCGAGTTGCGGGCGCTGCTGTCCAAGAGCGCCCGCAGCCTGATCTGGCGCGTGTTCGATCCGCGCCATGGCCAGGAGCTGATGCTGTGCATGCCGCGCGAAAAGCCCAACAGCGCCGCGGCGCTGGAGCATTGGCTGCGCATGGCCCAGGGCGCCGAGCGGGTGCAGCACCCCCACCTGGCGCCGCCGTTCGAGATCGGCCAGGTCGAGCACTGGCCCTATGTCGCCTACGACCGCGCTTTGGGCGAGACGCTGGACGAGCGCCTGGCCCGCCAGGCCGCGCCGCTGCCCATCGACGCCGCCGGCTGGGTGGCGCAGCTGCTGGAGGGCCTGGCCTTCGCCCACGAAGCCGGCCATGCCCACCGCGACCTGCAGACGGCAACCCTGCTCATCGACGCCGGCGACAAGGTGCGGCTGATGGGCCTGGAGGTGGCGCAGGAGGTGTTCCCCGCGACGGTGGACTTCAACGCCGTGACGCGCCGCGCCGTGCGCGAGTCGGCCGAGGAGGATGTGCTGTGTGCCGGCCTCATCCTGAACCGCATCCTCAGCGGCAAGCCGGTGCTGGAGGAGAACGACCTGCAGCATGTCGTGCAGCAGATGCAGCCCATCGGTCGCGAAATGGTGCGCCTGGGCTGGGAGACGCCGCACCCCATCCCCGACCCGCTGCGCGCCATCTGCAACCGCGCGACCGACCGCCAGCTGCGCCAGCGCTACCACCTGGCCCGCAGTTTCCTGCGCGCGCTGGACGGCTGGCGCCAGGCCGCCGCCCATGACGATGGCGGCCCCATCGTGCTGCTGCTGGACAAGCTGCAACGCCAGGGGCACCTGCCGACGACGACCACCGGCATCCACCGCTTCACCGCCGGCTCGGGCCTGGAGGCCCAGCACGCCAGCGCGCTGTCCGAGCTGGTGCTGAAGGACATGGCGCTCAGCCTGGAGCTGCTGCGCCGCGTGAACAACGCGCTCCGGCAGAGCGGCCATGCCGGCGAGACGGTGCTCAACATGCAGCGCGCCATCCAGATGATCGGCCTGGACGGCGTGCAGCTCGCTGCCAACGCGCTCAAGCCCTGGCCGGGCCCGCTGCAGCCCGTGGCCGCGGAGATGCTGCGCAACGTCATGGCGCGGGTCACCAAGGCCGCGCAGGTCGCGCAGGCGCTGCGCCCGGCGGGCTACGACGGCGAGGTGGTCTACCTCATCACCGTCATGCAGAACCTGGGCCGGCTGCTGCTGCAGTACCACTTCCCGGACGATGCCCAGCAGATCCGCCAGCTGATGGTGCCGCCCGAACCCACCGAGGACCAGCCCAACCCGCCCAGCCTGAGCGAGCAGGCCGCGGCATACGCCGTGCTGGGCTGCGACCTGGACGCGCTGGGCGCTGCCGTGGCCCGCCACTGGGGGCTGGGCGACGAACTGCTGCAGATGATCCGCCGCCAGCCGCTGGATGCATCGGTGCACCCGCCGCGCAGCGATGCGGACACGCTGCGGCTGACCTGCAGCCTGGCCAACGAACTGCTGGACGCGCTGGCGCTGCCCGAGGCGCGCCGCCGCCCTGGCGTGGAAGCCGCCACGCGCCGCTATGCCAAGGCGCTGGGCCTGGGGTTGCGCGAGGTCATGGAGGCGCTGAACCCGGGCGCGGCCAAGCCTGGCAGCCCGCCGGCGTCGCCGGCGCCGGCCGCAGCCGCGGTGGCGCCCAGCGCGCTGCGCAGCCGGCTCGCGGGGCGCGGCTGACGCGGGCCTGAGTCATGGCCGACGACTTGCCTCCCCAGCTCGGTCGCTTCCGGCTGCTGCAACGCCTGGGCGAGGGCGCGCAGGCCACCGTCTGGCTCGCGCACGACCCGCTGCTGGACCGCGAGGTCGCCGTCAAGCTGCTCAAGACCAGCGGCGTGGACGCCACCGAGCCCGGCACCGTCGACGAATGGCTGCACGAGGCCCGCGCCGTCAGCCGGTTGACGCACCCCAACATCGTCCCCGTCTTCGAGGCCGACACGCAGGGCGGGCGCTCCTACCTCGTGTTCGAGTACGTCAGCGGCGGCACGCTGAGCCAGCGCCTGCGCGCTGGCCCGCGGCTGACGGCGGCCGAGGCCGTCACGCTGATGCTGGGCGTGCTGGACGGCCTGACCGCCGCGCACGCCGCCGGCCTGGTGCACCGCGACCTCAAGCCCAGCAACATCCTGCTGGACGCCCGTGGCCGCGCCCGGGTGATGGACTTCGGCATCGCGGCCCGCGTGTCGCCCGAGGCCAATGTGCCGGCGCGCATCGTCGGCACGCCCGGCTACATCTCGCCCGAGGCCGCGGCCGGTGCGGCGCCGCATCCGCAGATGGACGTGTTCGCGGCCGCCGTCATGCTGGCCGAGATGCTCAGCGGCCAGCGCCTGAACCACGACCCCGACCCGTGGCGCGCCGTGCAGCGCGTGCAGACGACCGACCTCGTGCTGCCCTCGGGCCTGGCGCTGGATGTGGACGACGCGCTGCGCGCCATCGTGCAGCGCGGCCTGGCGCGTGACCCGCACGCCCGCTGGCCCGGCGCCACGCAGATGCGCGATGCGCTGGCCGCCTGGCTGCGCCCCGTGGCCGAGCCCGATGCCGACGCGCAGGACGCGCCGGTGCTGGACTTCCTGCTGCGCCGCATGCGCCACAAGAGCGACTTCCCGGCGCTGTCGGACGCCATCCAGCGCATCCAGCGGCTGACGCAGTCCGAGAACGAAAGCCTGGCCAGCCTGTCCAACGAGATCCTCAAGGACGTGGCGCTCACGCAGAAGCTGCTGCGCCTGGTCAACACGGCGGCGTACCGTCACACCGGCGGTGGCGGCATCAGCACCGTGTCGCGCGCCGTTGCGCTGATCGGCTTCGCCGGCATCCGCAACCTGGCGCTCAGCCTCGTGCTGCTGGAGCGCATGGAGAACAAGGGCCATGCGCAGCGGCTGCGCGAGGACTTCCTGCGCTCGCTGATGGCCGCCTCCGTCGCGCGCGAGCTGTGCCTGAGCGAGCGCGAGGCCGAGGAAGCCTTTCTCGGCGCCATGCTGTATCACCTGGGTCGCACGCTGACCGAGTTCTACTTCCCGGAAGAAGCCGATGCGGTGCGCCGCCTCGTCAGCCCGGCCGACGACGGCCTGGCCCTCAGCGAGGCCGCCGCGTCGGCCCAGGTGCTGGGCATGAGCTACGAAGCGCTGGGCCTGGGCGTCGCGCGGCAATGGGGGCTGCCCGACAGCCTGCAGCGCGCCATGCGCCGCCCCGGCGGCGAGGCGCCTGCCAAGCTCATCGACGACGCCGCCGAGCGGCAGCGCTGGCTGGCCCGTGCGTCCAACGACATCGCCGACCTCATCCTGCAGACCGCGCCCGAGCAGGCGCACGCCAAAGTCAGGGCGCTGGCGCAGCGGCATGCGCGTGCGCTGGGGCTGCAGGCCGAGGCCTTCGTGCAGGCGGCCGACACGGCCCGCCAGCGCCTCACGCAGATGACGGAGGCGCTGGAGCTGCACCTGCCGCAGAACGCCAGGGCTCAGCGCTTGCTCGCGCCGCTGACGCCGTCCGCGCAGGACTCGCTGACCGAGCATGAGCTGGCGCCCACGCTGGTCCTGGAGCGCACCGAGGTGCTCGGCGCGCCGGCCCAGCCCGTGCCGCCTGCCGAGCTGCTGGCCGCCGGCGTGCAGGAGATCACCGACGCGATGGTCAACAGCTTCCAGCTCAACGCCGTGCTGCGCATGATCCTGGAGACCATCTACCGCGCCTTGAGCCTGCGCCGCGTCATCTTCTGCCTGCGTGATGCGCGCGGACAGACGCTGACCGGCCGGCTGGGCGTGGGTGAGGACGTGGAGCGCCTGGCGCCGCTGCTGCGCGTGGAGCTGCAGCAGCAGCCGCCCAACCTGTTGGCGGCGGTGTGCCTGAAGGGCGCCGACACGCTGATCCAGGACGCCCGCGCCGCCAACATCGCCGCAAGGCTGCCCGTGTGGTTCAAGGGCGAGCTGCAGGCGCAGAGCTTCCTGCTGCTGCCGCTGATGCTCAAGGGCGCGCCGCTGGGGCTGATCTATGCCGACCATGCCCAGGCCGGCGCGGTGCAGCTGGGCGAGAAGGAGCTGTCGCTGCTGCGCACGCTGCGCAACCAGGCGGTGATGGCGTTCCGCCAGGCGGCCGGCTGAGCGGAGCGACCCCTCAGGCCCGCGGGAGCGGGCCTGGTCGGCGCCCTGGCGCGCGCAGCGCCGCCCTGTGCAGGCGTAGGGGGCGTCCGACAGCGGGTGGCGCTCGAGGCTGACCGTGCGCGCGGCGCCACTCCGACGGGGCCGGCGGCGGCGCATGCGAATACTGACTGGGCAGGCTGCATGCACCTTCTTTCGGTGATGGCGGTTACCGCCAGCAAGCCGGCACGACCACAACCAGGAGTCCCAGATGAATCCGCATTCGCTGAAGAACACCGGCCGGGCCGTCCTCGCCATCAGCGCCGCCCTGGCGCTGGCGGCCTGCGCGTCGGCCCCCGAGCCCAAGGAGCAGCTGGCCGTTGCCAATGCCGCCGTCGACACCGCCACCGGCAACGCCGCCGAGGCGCCTGCCGAGCTGGCCACGGCCCGCGACAAGCTGGCCCGCGCCAACGCCGCGGCCGCCCGCAAGGACTACGTGGCGGCCCGCCAGCTGGCCGACGAGGCGGCTGCCGATGCGGCGCTGGCCCAGGCCCAGGCCCGCAACGCCCGCTCCAGCCGCGCGCTGGCCGAGGTGCGCGAAAGCATCCAGCAGCTGCAGGCGCAGCTCAACCGTTCCTGAACCTGAAAGGCGCCCATCATGAAGAAGACCATTGCCCAACTGTCCGCCCTGGCTGCTGCCGCTGCGCTGTTTGCCGGCTGCGCCAGCGCCCCCACCGTGACCCCCGCGCTGCAGCAGGCGCGCAGCACCGTGCGCAGCGCCGAGGCCGACCCGGCCGTGCTGAAGTACGCGTCGCTGGACGTGAAGAAGGCCGGCGACTCGCTGAAGCGGGCCGAGGAGCTGAGCGCCAACCGCGAATCACCGGCCGACATCGATTCGGCCGCCTACATCGCGTCCACGCAGGCCCGCACCGCGATGGCGCTGGCCAAGGCCGCGACCGAGGAAGAGGCCATCAAGGCCGCCGAAGCCGACCGTGAACGTGCCCGTGCCGACGCCAACGCGCGCCGTGCCAACGTCGCGCAGGCGCAGGCCGCCAACGCGCAGATCGCCGCGGCCAACGCCAGCGCTGAGGCCAGCGCCGCACGCCAGCAGGCCGCCACCGCGCAGGCCGATGCCGCCAACGCGCAGGCCCAGGCCGCCGCGCTGCAGCAGGAACTGGCCGACCTGCAGGCACAGCAGACCGATCGCGGCATGCTGGTCACGCTGGGTGACGTGCTGTTCGAGTTCGGCCGCGCCGAGATCAAGCCCACCGCGCAGGCGTCCATCGCCAAGCTGGCCAAGTACCTGAACCAGCACCCGGACCGCCGCGTCCTCATCGAAGGCTTCACCGACAGCGTCGGCAGTGACCAGGCCAACCTGACGCTGTCGCAGCGCCGCTCCCAGGCCGTCGCCGATGCCCTGCGCGCCCAGGGCGTGGACCCGGCCCGCGTCAGCACCCGCGGCTATGGCGAGGCCTACCCGGTGGCCAACAACGCGAGCTCGTCCGACCGCGCGCTGAACCGTCGCGTCGAGGTCTACATCTCCAACGACAACCAGCCGGTCCGCGCCCGCGGGTGAAGGAGCACGTGATGCGTCACCAACACCGAAGTCACAAGGCCGCCGCCTGGCTGGCCACCGCGCTGCTCGCGCTGGGTGCGACGGCTGCCCATGCCGGCAAGAACGTCGACCCGCTGCGCCTGCAGTACGAGCGCGAGCGCGCCGCCTGCCTGCAGGGCCAGACCGGCCAGCCGCGCGATGTCTGCCTGAAGGAAGCCGGCGCCGCCTATGCCCAGGCCCGCCAGGGGCGCCTGGTGTCGTCCGGCGACCGCCCCGAGCAGTGGGCGGCCAACGCCCTCAAGCGCTGCCAGGCCCAGCCGCCGGAAGACCGTGAGATGTGCGAACGCCGCGTGCGTGAAGGGCAGGTGGTGGGCAGCGTGTCCGGCGGCGGCCAGATGACCACGCTGACCGTGCGCTCGACGGACATCCCGGGCAGCTGAAACCCTTCGCCCTTGGCGTTGCCCCGGGCGGTCCCCGAGGGGACGCTGATGCTTGCGGCGTCGAGCCGCAAGCGCATCGCCCAGGCGGGCCGGCTCAGGGTGGCCCGGCGCTCGCGCCATGTGGCGGAATGTTGTTGGGGGAGGGTGACGAGCCTGACCCCGGCACTGGTTGCAACGCTTAGGGCTGCTTGGTTCCCCACCTGACCCGGTTGGGCGCGCTTCCATGCGGGAAGGCCCGTCGGGTGTGATTCTAACCGGGGAGAAAGCCTCGATGGATCGAGAGGTCCATCGCGAGCAGCAAAAGGGCCAGCGCGGTGCCGTAGCCCAGCAGGTGCAGCCGCTGCTGGCTCATGGCCCAGTGCCCGCAGGCGACATACCCCACCAGCGCGACAAGCTTGATGCCCAGCCACGTGTCGCGCACCGGGTTGTAGCCGATGGAGCCCCACAGGCTCAGCCCGGTGACGACGAGGCAGGCGTTGACGCCGAACACCAGCACCAGCAGCCGCGCGTCCTTGGCCAACTCCTGCAGGCGCGGCGTGCCGAACTGGAACAGCGCCCCGCGCGTGAAGAACAGGCCGACGCTGCACCAGGCCAGCAACACGTGCCACTGGACCATCTGCGAATAAAACCACGTCATCGCAGAGGCGCCGCGTGGTTCAGCGCAGTGCCAGGTCGTCTTCGCTGAAGCGGATGTTCAGCGGCTCGATGAGCAGCTGCTTCTCGCCCGCCTCGACGCTGCCGGCCACCCAGGCGGCGATGCCGCAGTCGCGCGCCACCTGCGCGGTGCGCTCGGCGTCTTCGGCCTTGACGAAGATCGCGAAGCCCGCGCCCATGTTCAGCGTCGAGTAGGCCTCGCGGTCGTCCTGGCCGGCCTGCTGCTGGATGAACTCCAGCACGGCCGTCTTGGGCGGCACGGTGTGGATGCGGTAGGTGAGCGCCGAGGGGTGGCGCAGCAGCTTGCGCCAGCCGTGGCCGGTGATGTTGGCGCAGTAGTGCGGCGCGATGCCGGCCTTCCACAGCGCCTCGGTCACCGGCGAGTACAGCGCGGTCGGCGCCAGCAGCGCCTCGCCGTAGGTCAGGCCGGGTTCGATTTCGGTCAGGTAGCCGTTGGGCAGGCGTTCCGCCAGCTTGCGCGCGAGCGACAGGCCGTTGGCATGGATGCCGCTGGAGGCCAGCAGCACGATGGCGTCGCCGGCGCCCAGCTTGTCGCCGACCGACAGGCGCTCCTTGGGATTGATGAGGCCCGTGCAGGACGCGGCCAGGTCGATGCGGCCGTCCTCGACGATGCCGGCCAGTGCCGGCGTCTCGCCGCCGCCCCAGGCGACCTGGCAGGTGTCGCAGGCGGCCTTCCAGCCGGCCACCAGTGCCTGCGCGCGCTGCGCGTCGCCGAACCAGTCGCTGCCGCCGGCGGCCCAGTAGGCCT
>JAYSCT010000098.1:0-17740 GCA_041914785.1 Roseateles sp. | reverse complement strand
AGCTTGTCGCAGGCGTCGCTGGCGTTGGACACCAGCTCGCGCAGGAAGATCTCCTTGTTGGAGTACAGGCTGTGGGTGACGAGATGCAGGATCTGCTTGACTTCGGCCTGGAAGGCGTGGGTTTGCTTGGTCATGGTGGAGAAGTCCGTGAACGAAAACGCGGCCCAGATGGGGCCGCGTGCATGGGGTTCAAGAGGGGGTCAGTACGACACCGCCTGGCGCGGCACGTCCACCTTGACGAGGGCCTTGGACAGGGCGCCAGTGGCCGCGCGGGCATAGTCCAGCGCCCAGGCTGCATCCGCAAAGCCGGCCGGGCCCGCCGCGGCGGCGACCTGGATGAGCTTGTCGGCCAGCAGCACCTTGCCGGAGCTGCGCAGCGGCTCGCAGCCCAGCGCGACGAACTGGTCGTCCAGCCAGCGGCGGGCGGCCTCGAAGCCGAGCACCTCGGCGCCGTCGAGCCGCAGCTCGACCGGCGCACCGGTGTCGAAAAGGACGGTGATGCGGGACTGCATGGCCCGCATTGTGTCAGCGGCGCGCCTTGACCGCCTCGCTCAGCACGTCCAGCACGGCCAGCGAGTCATCCCAGCCCAGGCAGGCGTCGGTGATGCTCTGGCCGTAGGCCAGCTTGGCCGGATCGTCCTTGCCCGGCGTGAACTTCTGGGCGCCGTCGTTCAGGTGGCTTTCCACCATGACGCCGAAGATGCTGTTGCTGCCTTCGCGCAGCTGGCCGGCGATGTCGCGCGCGACGTCCAGCTGGCGCTGGTGCTGCTTGCTGGAGTTGGCATGCGAGCAGTCCACCATCAGGCGCTGCGGCAGCTTGGACTTTTCCAGGTCGGCGCAGGCCTCGGCCACGCTCTGCGCGTCGTAGTTGGGCGCCTTGCCGCCGCGCAGGATGACGTGGCAGTCGGCGTTGCCGCGCGTCTCGACGATGGCGACCTGGCCGCTCTTGTGGACGGACAGGAAATGGTGGCCGCGCGCCGCGGCCTGGATGGCGTCGGTGGCGATCTTGATGTTGCCGTCGGTGCCGTTCTTGAAGCCGATCGGCGCCGACAGGCCCGAGGCCAGCTCGCGGTGCACCTGGCTCTCGGTGGTGCGCGCGCCGATCGCGCCCCAGGAGATCAGGTCGCCGATGTACTGCGGCGAGATCACGTCGAGGAATTCGCTCCCCGCCGGCACGCCCAGGCGGTTGATCTCCACCAGCAGCTGGCGCGCGATGCGCAGGCCCTCGTCGATGCGGTAGCTCTCGTCGAGGTAGGGGTCGTTGATGAGGCCTTTCCAGCCCACCGTCGTGCGCGGCTTCTCGAAGTAGACGCGCATGACGATCTCCAGCGTGTCGGCGTACTTCTCGCGCTCGACCTTCAGGCGGCGGGCGTACTCGATGGCGGCCTGCGGGTCATGGATGGAGCAGGGGCCGATGATGACCAGCAGCCGGTCGTCCTTGGCCGCCATGATGTTGCGGATGCGCTGGCGAGTCTGGCCGATCAGCGCCTCGACCGGCGTGCCGCTGATGGGGAAGAAGCGGATCAGGTGCTCCGGCGGCGGCAGCGGCGTCACGTCGACGATGCGCTCGTCGTCGGTGGCGCTGGTCTTGTCGTCCTGGGAGTACCAGCGCTGGGCTTCGGGCTGGACGGAAGAGACTTTGGCGTTCATCGGGGCACCTCTGGAAAACAAAAAACCGCCGGGCTTGGCGGCCTCGGCGGTTTTTGGGGAGTTTCTGTTGTGTTCAGCGCGCGCGCTCAGGACTCTCCACCGCCAGGGCGGGGAAAAAACCAAAAGCTAAAGTAAGCGGCGCGGGACATGGGGGAAGAATCTAGCACGACCGCCGCGACGCGGTTTCGGCGCCGCGCATGGCAGCCATCGTGCGGCGCGACGGCAGCGCGCTGGCCCGACCCGGGCACCCACGGTCGGGCTCGATGGTCCCCATGTGAGCACCATCCGGTCCTGTTTGGCCCGCATCGCGCCGACGGCTGGCGGCGCGGCTGCCGCTGGCGGGATCACAGCAGCTGCAGGGCGTGGCGCGCGGCCACCCATTCCTCGTTGGTCGGCTCCACCGCCACCCGCACCGCACTGGCGGGCGCCGAGATGACTGCCTCGTTGCGCGCGTTGGCGCCGTCGTCCAGCGCTGCGCCGAGGAAGCCCAGCCCCGCCACGACGCGCCGGCGCACCTCGGCCTGGTGCTCGCCGATGCCGGCCGTGAAGACCAGCAGATCCAGCCCGCCGAGCACGGCCACCAGTGCGCCGATCTCGCGCACGATGCGCCGCACGAACAGCGCCAGCGCGGCGGCACAACGCGGGTCGTCGGCCTCGTGGGCGAGCAGCTCGCGCGGGTCGGCCGAGCGGCCCGACACGCCGAGCAGCCCGGACTGGTGATACAGCATCTGCCCTACCGCGTGCACGTCCAGCCCCTCGACCTCCATCAGGTAGAGCAGCGCGCCCGGATCCAGCGCGCCGCAGCGCGTGCCCATCATCAGCCCGTCCAGTGCCGAGAAGCCCATCGTCGTCGCGACGCTGCGCCCGCCCTCCAGCGCGCACAGGCTGGCGCCGCTGCCCAGGTGGGCGACGATGCAGCGCCCCCGCGCCAGCTCGCCGTGGCGCTCCGGCAGCACGATGGACTGGTACTCGTAGGACAGACCGTGGAAGCCGTAGCGGCGCAGGCCGCGCTCCCAGGCAGACCAGGGCAGCGGCAGCAACTGCTCGACCTGGGGCAGCGTGTGGTGGAAAGCCGTGTCGAAGCAGGCCACCTGGGGCAGCTCGGGCCGCTGCTGCAGCAGCACCTCCATGGCCTCCAGCGCGAAGGGCTGATGCAGCGGCGCGAGCGGGATGTAGCTGCGCAGCTCGGCCAGCGCTGCCGCATCGACACGCAGCGGCGTCGCGTGGTGGGCGCCGCCGTGCACGACGCGATGCGCCACGGCCCGCACCGGCACGGCGCCGAGGCGGGCGCCGATGGCCTCGCGGATGGCGCCCAGCGCGTCGTGATACGGCTCGGCGTCGCCCAGGATCAGCGCGCGGTCCATGCCGTCCTGCGTCTGCAATCTCGCGCCGGCGCTGCCTATGCCCTGCACCTTGCCACCCCACCAGGGCTGGCGCGGCGGGTTCGGCGTGCCGGCGTCGAAGAGCGCGAACTTGATGCTGGACGAGCCGCAGTTCAGCACGGCGACGACCGAGTCGGGCGGAGTAGCGGAGGGGCTCACGGCGGCGTGCTCCGGTAGTGGTGAGCGAGCAGCGCGGCCAGCGCGCAGGAGGCGATGCGGGACTCGGCGCCGTCGGCCCGGCTGGTCAGCACGATGGGCACGCGGGCGCCCATGACGATGCCGGCACTGGCCGCGCCGCCCAGGTATTCGAGCTGCTTGGCCAGCATGTTGCCGCTCTCCAGGTCGGGCACGACGAGCACGTCGGCCTGGCCCGCCACGCCGGACTGGATGCCCTTGATGCGCGCAGCGGCGATGGAGACGGCGTTGTCGAAGGCCAGCGGCCCGTCCAGCTCCGCGCCGGTGATCTGCCCACGGTCTGCCATCTTGCAAAGCGCCGCGGCGTCCAGCGTGGCCGGCATGTGCGCATTGACGGTCTCGACCGCCGCCAGGATGGCCACCTTGGGCCGCGCCACGCCGATGGCCTGGGCCAGCTCGATGGCGTTGCGCACGATGTCGGCCTTCTGCTCCAGCGTCGGCGCGATGTTGAGCGCCGCGTCCGTGATGATGAAGGGCCGCGGATAGGCCGGCGTCTGCATCAGGAAGCAATGGCTGGCTCGGCGCCCGGTGCGCAGGCCGGCGCCGGCGTCCAGCACGGCCGACATCAGCTCGTCGGTGTGCAGGCTGCCCTTCATCAGCGCCTGCACGTCGCCCTGGCCGGCCAGCGCAGCCGCGCGCGCGGCGGCGGCGTGGCTGTGCGCCACGTCGTCGATGGCGATGCCGGCGAGATCCCAGCCCTGCTCGGCGGCCAGCGCCTCCAGGCGGGCGCGCGGCGCCACCAGCACCGGCTCGATGAGGCCGGCCGCACGCGCCTCCAGCGCGGCCCCGAGGCTGACGGCGTCGCAGGGATGAACGACGGCCACCTTGACCGCGCCCAGCGGCCGCACCGCCGCCAGCAGCCGCGCCAGCCCGCCACCGCCCTCGCTCAGCCGCACCTCGGGCAACTGGCTCGCCTGCCACTCGATGCGCTCCTTGGGCGCGATGACCTCGGCCTCGCCCTCGATGACCGCCTGCCCCTGCTGGTTCACGCACTGGCAGGCCAGCGTCAGCCGGCGATGCTCGACCTCCCGGGCCTTGACGGTCACGCACACCTGCAGCACGTCGCCGATGCGCACGGGCGCGAGGAACTTCAGCGTCTGGCCGAGATAGATGGTGCCGGGGCCGGGCAGGCGCGTGCCGAGCACGGCTGAGATCAGCGCGCCGCCGAACATGCCGTGGGCGATGACGCCGTGAAAGCGCGTGGACGCGGCGAAGCCGGCGTCCAGGTGCTGGGGATTCACGTCGCCCGACAGCACGGCGAAGAGCTGCAGGTCAGCCGCCGTGACGGTGCGCTCCAGCGATGCACTGTCGCCGACGGCGATCTCGTCGAAGCTGCGGTTGTGCAGCACTTGCAGGGGCGGTGGGTTCATGACTTTCCTTGTTGCATTCAATTCGGGCCGAGCGCCGGGCCGCCCCAAGCCGGCCCGCTCTGGCGATATGCAAGCGGCTCGATGCCGCGAGCATCGCCGCCCCCGCGGGGGGCGGACCGGCGTATTCGCTGGACCGGGGGCTTCATCTCAGGCCATCAGGCTGATCGTCTTGCGAAAACGTGACAGCGCCGCGGCGAACAGCGCGCTGCCGATGGTGACCACCGCGAGCAGCTGTGGCCAGACGACCTCGAAGCCGGCGCCGCGATAGAGGATGGCCTGGCCGGCGGCGACGAAGTGCGTCGTCGGTGCCGCCTGCATGACCCACTGCACCAGCGCCGGCATGCTCTCGCGCGGCGTGACGCCACCGGACAACATCTGCAGCGGCAGCAGCACCAGGACGAGCAGCATGCCGAACTGCGGCATGGATCGCGCCAGCGTCGCGAGGAAGATGCCCATCGACGTCGTCGCGAACAGATGCAGCGCTGCGGCCAGGCCGAACAGCGCCACCGAGCCCTGCACCGGCACCCGCAGCGCGCCCTGCACGACGAGGGCCAGCGAGGCCATCGCCGCGACGAGCACGATCAGGCCCATGGACCAGACCTTGGCCAGCATGATCTCGGCCGGCGTGACCGGCATGACGAGAAGATGCTCCACCGTGCCGTGCTCGCGCTCGCGGATCAGCGCGGCCCCGGTCAGGATGATGGACAGCATGGTCACGTTGTTGATGATCTCCATCAGCGAGCCGAACCAGGCGTGCTCGAGGTTGGGGTTGAAGCGCATGCGCAGCGCCAGCTCCACCGGCATGGACGTGGCACCGGCCTGGCGCTGCACAAAGGCGTTGACCTCGCCGGCGACGATCTGCTGGATGTAGCCGCCGCCGGTGAAGGCCTGGCTCATGCGCGTCGCGTCGACGTTGAGCTGCAGCGCCGGCTGGCGGCCGGCCAGCACGTCGCGCTGGAAGCCGGGCGGGATGACGAGCACGAAGGTGTAGTCGCCACGGTCCATGCCGGCGTCGATGTCGCGGGCCGCGATCAGGTCGGGGGTGCGGAACTGCGGCGGGTAGAAGCTCGCCGCCAGCCGCGCGGACAGCGGCGACGCGTCCTCGTCGACGATGGCGATGGCTGCGTGCCGCAGGCTCTCGGGCATGGCGGTCGCGGCGACGTAGATGGAGATGCTGAAGGTGTAGGCGATCAGCACCAGCATCATGGGGTCGCGCCACAGGCTCCACAGCTCCTTGATGCCGAGGCGGTACACATGGGCGAGGTTGAGGCGGGCCACGTCAGCGCTCCTGCTTCTTCAACAGCAGCACGGCCGCGCCGAGGATGACTGGCACCGCCGCCGCCAGCGGCCACAGGCTGCTCCACAGGTCGGGCAGCCCCAACGCCTTGCTGAACACCCCCCGGCTGATGGTCAGGAAATGCGCCGCCGGATACACCCGGCCAACGACCGCACCCACGCCCTCCAGCGACGACACCGGATCGATCAGCCCCGCGAACTGCACGCAGGGGATCAGCGTGCCGATCATCGTCACGAACAACGCCGCGATCTGGCTGCGCGTGAAGGTCGACGCCAGCAGGCCGAGGCCCGTGGCCGCCACGACGTAGAGCAGCGCCGCCGCCGACAGCGCCAGGAGGCTGCCCTTCAGCGGCACGCCAAACACCGTCACGGCCAGCACCACCAGCAGGAAGAAGTTCAGCATCGCCAGCAGCGCATAGGGCAGCTGCTTGCCGAGCAGGAACTCGCTGCGCCGCACCGGCGTCACGTAAAGGTTGAGGATGGAGCCCAGCTCCTTCTCGCGCACCACGGACAGCGCCGTCAGCATGGCCGGGATCATCATCAGCAGCATCGGGATGACAGCCGGCACCATGGCCGGCAGGCTCTTCACGTCGGGGTTGTAGCGGTAGCGCAGCTCCACGTGGCTGGGCGCGGCCAGCGTGACGCCGAAGCGCTCGCGCGCCATCTCCACCAGCCAGAGCTGGTGCATGGCCTGCACGTAGCCGCGCGAGGTCTCGCCACGGGTGGGCATGGCACCGTCTACCCACACGCCGATCTGCGCCGCATGGCCGCGGGCCACGTCGCGCGCGAAGCCGTGCGGAATCTCGATGGCCATCGCCAGCTCGCCGGCCCGCATGCGGCGGTCCAGCTCGGCATGGTCGTGCAGCGGCGGCTGCTCGATGAAGTAGCGCGAGCCCGCCAGGCGCTGGGCATAGCTCTGGCTCAGGCCGGTCTGGTCCTGGTCCAGCACGGCGAAGCGCAGGTTCTCGACATCCAGGCTGATGCCGTAGCCGATGATGAACATCAGCAGTGCTGTACCCAGCAGCGCCAGCGTCGCCCGCACCGGGTCGCGCCGCAGCTCCAGCGCCTCGCGCAGGCTGTAGCTCCAGGCCCGGGCCAGGCTGAAGCGCAGGCTCGGCGGCGCCGCAGCGGCCACCACGGGCGCCGCTTCGGGCTCGTCGGCCGGTGCCTCACCCGTGGCCTCCTGCAGATAGGCGATGAAGGCCTGCTCCAGGCTGACGGCGCCGCGCGAGGCCTGGATGGCGGCGGGCGTGTCGCTGACCAGCACGCGGCCCGCGTGCATCAGCGAGATGCGGTCGCAGCGCTGCGCCTCGTTCATGAAGTGGGTGGTGATGAAGATCGTCACGCCGTCGCGGCGCGACAGGTCGATGATCAGCGCCCAGAACTGGTCGCGCGCCACCGGATCGACGCCCGAAGTGGGCTCGTCGAGGATCAGCACGTCGGGCCGGTGCAGCACCGCCACCGCAAGCTGCAGGCGCTGGCGGATGCCCAGCGGCAGCGCGTCGGGCAGCGCGTCCATCACCGTGGCGAGGCCGAAGCGCGCGGCCAGGGCGGCGATACGTTCGTCGCCCTCGGCCGGCGGCAGGTCGAACAGGCGCGCATGCAGCTCCAGGTTGCGGCGCACCGACAGCTCGCCGTACAGCGAGAAGGACTGCGACATGTAGCCGACGCGGCGGCGGGTGTCGATGTTGTGCGCGTCCAGCACTTCGCCCAGCAGGCGCGCTTCGCCGCGGCTGGGCGGCAGCAGGCCGGTGAGCATCTTCATCGTCGTCGACTTGCCGCAGCCGTTGGAGCCGAGGAAGCCGAAGATCTCGCCGCGGCGGATGCGGAAGTCGACATGGTCCACCGCCGTGAAGTCGCCGAAGCGCATCGTCAGCCCGCGCGCCTCGATGGCGATCTGCCCGTCGGCCTCGGCAGCCAGCGGCGGCACGACGACCTCGCGGTGGCCACGCCGCTTCTCCTCCGGCAGCAGCGCAATGAAGGCCTGCTCCAGCGACGCGTGCGCGCCGCGCAGCTCGGCCGGTGTGCCGGTGGCGAGCACGCGGCCGGCGTCCATCGCCACCAGCCACTCGAAGGCCTCGGCCTCTTCCATGTAGGCCGTCGCGACGATGACGCTCATGCCGGGCCGCTGTGCACGGATGCGCGCGATCAGCTGCCAGAACTGCGCGCGCGACAGCGGGTCCACACCGGTCGTGGGCTCGTCAAGGATGAGCAGGTCGGGGTCGTGGATCAGCGCGCAACACAAGCCCAGCTTCTGCTTCATGCCGCCCGACAGCTTGCCCGCGGGCCGCGCGAGGAAGGGCAGCAGTCCGGTGCTGCCGCAGAGCTCGTCGATGCGCCGGCGCCGCTCGGCCGCGCCGTGGCCGAACAGGCGGCCGAAGAACTGCAGGTTCTCCTCCACCGACAGCGTCGGGTAGAGGTTGCGGCCCAGACCCTGCGGCATGTAGGCGATGCGCGGGCAGACGCGCTCGCGGTGGGCGCGCGAGGCCATGTCGCCGCCGAGCACCTCCAGCCGTCCCTGCTGCAGCGCGCGCGCGCCGGCAATCAGCGACAGCAGGCTGGACTTGCCGACGCCGTCCGGCCCGATCAGGCCCAGCATGCGGCCGGCCGGCAGATCCAGCGTCACGTCCGCCAGCGCCTGCGTATCGCCGTAGCGCAGGCTCAGGTCCTGCAGGCGGGCGAGCGTCATCAGTCGATCACCTTGCCGAGCGCCGCCGGCCAGGGCTGCTGCGCGTCCAGCCGCACCCAGGCCACGCCGGGCAGTCCGGTCTTGACCTGCTCGGCATGCTTCTTCAGCAGCTCGGGCGCGATCTGGGCGCGCACGCGGAACATCAGCTTCTGGCGTTCGCTGGCGGTCTCGACCGTCTTGGGCGTGAACTGCGCCGTGCTGGCCACGAAGGACACCCTGGCCGGGATGACCAGGCCCGGCGCGGCATCCAGCACCAGGCGCACCTCGCTGCCCAGCGCCAGCCGGCCGGCCACGGCCTCAGGCACGAAGAAACTCATGTAGACGTCGCTGAGGTCGACCAGGTTGAGCACCTTGCCGCCGGCGCCCAGCACCTCGCCGGCCTCGGCAATGCGGTACTGCACGCGGCCGGCACGCGGCGCCGTCAGCACGGCGTCGTCGAGGTCGGCCTTGACGCGGTCCACCGTCGCGCCGCCGGCCTTGACCGTGGCCTGCATGCCGGTGGCCTGGGTGCGCGCGGCCTCGATGCCTGCTGTCGCCGCGGCCACCTGGGCCTGCGCCGCCGCCAGCGCGGCCTCGACGCTGCGCACGCGGGCGCGGTCGTCGTCCAGCTCCTGCTCGGACGAGGCGCCCTCCTCGGCCAGCGCCTTCGAGCGGGCGAGGCGGCGGCGCGCGGCGTCCAGCTCGGCCTCGCGCTGGGCCACGACGGCCTGGGCCGCGCGGCGGTCGCTCTCGCGCACGGCCACCTGCGCCTGGGCGCTGTCGACGCCGGACTCGGCCTGCCGCAGCCGCGCCTGGGCCTCGGCGTACTGGGCCTCCAGGCTCTGCACCTGGAGGCGTGCCAGCGGCTGGCCGGCGCTGACGAAGTCACCCTCACCGGCCATGACAGCCTGCAGCCGGCCCGGCAGCTTGGTGGCAATGTCGATCTCGGTCGCCTCGATGCGGCCGTTGCCCTGCACGAAGGCCTCACCCGGCCCCTGCGGGCGCAGTCGCGTCCAGCCCCAGCCAGCCAGCGCCAGCACGGCCAGGCCCACGGCGGCAGGCAGCAAGGTCTTCTTGAGGAACGGGGCGGTCATGGGCGGGCTCCCTGGGGGGCTTGTTCTGGGGTCGTGAGGTCGCCGCCGCCGAGGGCGGCATAGAGGCTGGCATGGCTGGCCAGCAGCGCGCGCCGGGCCTGCACCTGCTGCTGCTCGGCGGCGAGCAGGTCGCGCTGGGCGTCCAGCACTTCGAGGAAGGCGGCGGCGCCGGTGTCGTAGCGCCGCAGTGCGAGGCGGGCACGCTCGGCCTGGGCGGCCAGCGTCTGGCCGGCGATGTCCAGTTGCTCGGCGTAGCGCTGGCGCGCCGACAGCGCATCGTTGACGTCGCGCAGCGCGCCCTGCACGGCGCGTTCGTAGGCCAGCATCGCCTGCCGGCGGCGCGCCTGCTGCACGGCCAGGGCCTGCTCGCGTCGGCCGCCGTCCAGCAGCGGCAAGGCCACGTCGGGCGTCACGCTCCAGGCGCTGCTGCCGGCCTTCAGCAGGCCCGACAGCTCGGCGCTGGCGCTGCCGAAGGCGGCGGTCAGGCTGATGCGCGGCAGGTAGGCGGCGCGGGCCGCCTGCACGTTGGCATCGGCCGCGCGCAGCTGGTGCTCGGCGGCGACGAGGTCGGGTCGCTGGCGCAGCAGCTCGGAGGGCAGGCCGGCGCGCAACGGCGCCAGCTGGGTGAGACGCGGTTCGCCGGCGGCGGGCGTGCCGCCGGTCAGCAGCGTCAGCGCCTGCCACTGCGCCTGGCGCTGCTGCTGCAGCTGCGACACCAGCGCCGCGGCCTGCGTCTGCAGCAGCTGCACCTGGGTCAGCGCCAGCCGCGAGGTGGCGCCCACCTCGACCCGGCGCGTGAAGATGCGCAGCGTCTCGTCGCGGCTGTCCAGCGCGCGGCGGGCCAGGCGCAGGCGCTCGTCCAGCTCGGCGAGCTGCAGCCAGGTCTGCGCGACCTGGTGTACCAGGGACAGCGTCAGCGCCTGCGCGGCGGCATCGCTGGCCAGCCAGGCCTGGCGGGCGGCCGTGTCGAGGCTGGCCAGCCGGCCCCACAGGTCCAGCTCCCAGCTGGCCAGGCCCAGGCCGAGCTGGAACTGCTCGCCCAGCAGCGGGCGGCGGGTGAGATTCAGGTCGGCCGGCACGCGGGTGCGCTGGCCCTGCGCGTCCAGCACGATTTGCGGGCTGCGCTGGCTGGCCTGCAGGCCGGCCAGGGCGCGTGCCTCGTCCAGCCGGGCCAGGGCCAGCGCGCGGTCGCGGTTGTGCGCGAGTGCCTGCTCGATCTGGGCCTGCAGCGCCGGGTCGGCAAAGTAGTCCCGCCAGGCCGGCAGCGCCGCGGCGGTGTCACCGACGTCCGTCGCGTAGTGTGCGGGCAGGCCGGCATCGGCCGCGGGTTGCGGGGCCAGCGGCGCGCAGCCCGCGAGCAGCGCCACCAGGCCGGCGGCAGGAACGATCAATCGCATCGGTTCATCCCAGTATGTGCAGGCCGCCGTCGACATAGAGCACATTGCCCGTCAGCGCACGACCCAGCGGGCTGACCAGGTGGCGGCACAGCGCACCGACCTCGGCGATGTCCACCAGCCGGCGCAGCGGCGCGCGTTCGCGCGAGCGGGCCAGCAACGCATCGAAATCCGGCAGCCCGGAGGCCGCGCGCGTGGCCACCGGCCCCGGCGACACCGCGTTGACGCTGATACCGCGCGGCCCCAGCTCGGCGGCCAGGTAGCGCACGCCGGACTCCAGCGCGGCCTTGACCGGCCCCATCAGCCCGTAGTTGTCGACCACCTCCTCGGCGCCGAGGTAGCTCATCGTGACGATGCTGCCGCCGCGGCTCATCAGCGGCTCGGCCAGCCGCGCCATGCGCAGCAGCGAGTGGCAGGACACGTCCATGGCCCGCGCGAAGCCGGCGGCGCTGCTGTCGACGACGCGCCCCTGCAGGTCGGCCCGCGGCGCGAAGGCGATGGAGTGGACGAGGAAGTCCAGCCCACCCCATTCGCGCCGGATCTCGTCGAAAACCGCTTCCAGCTGGCCCGGCTGCTCGACGTCCAGCGGCAGCCGCAGCCGCGCGCCGACCTGCTCGGCCAGCGGCTCGACAAAGGGCCGCGCCTTGTCGTTCAGCCAGGTCAGGGCCAGCTCAGCGCCGGCCTCGTGGCAGGCCCGGGCGCAGCCCCAGGCGATGCTGTGCTCGTTGGCCACGCCGACGACGAGGCCGCGCAGGCCTTGCAGTTCGCCGGCCATGTCAACGCTCCAGCACGTAGGTGCCCGGCGCATCACCGAGCACGGGCGCGGCCTTGGCGCCCAGGCGCGGCGGCTTCACGCGCGGCCCGCCTCGCTCAGCCAGCCACGCCGCCCAGTCGGGCCACCACGACCCTTCGGCGACGGGCGCACGCTCGAACCAGTCCTGCGGCGCGACGTAGGGCTGGCCCGGCGCAGCCGTCGCCGCGCGGTAGCGGCGATGGCCTTGCCCCGGCGGGCTGACGATGCCGGCGTTGTGGCCGCCGCTGGTCAGCACGAAGCGGATCTCGGCCGGGCAGAGGTGGTGCAGCTTGTAGACGGAGCGCCAGGGCGCGACGTGGTCGGTCTCGGTGCCGACGACGAACATCGGCAGCTGCAGGTCGCTCAGCGCCACGGCACGGCCGCCAGCGAGGTAGCGGCCCTCGGCCAGATCGTTGTGCAGAAAGAGCTGGCGCAGATAGTCGCCATGCATGCGCGCCGGCATGCGCGTGGCGTCGGCGTTCCAGGCCATCAGTGCATTCAGCGCCGGGCGCTCGCCCAGCAGGTATTCCTGCACCAGGCGCGACCACAGCAGGTCGTAGGAGCGCAGCATCTGGAAGGCGCCGGCCATCTGGTCGGCGCGCAGATAGCCGCGCTGCTGCATCTGCGCCTCCAGCAGGCTGAGCTGGCTTTCGTCGATGAACAGGCCCAGCTCGCCGGGCTCGCTGAAATCGGTCTGAGCGGCAAACAGCGTCAGCGACGCGAAGCGCTCGTCGCCGTCGCGCGCCATCGCGGCGGCGGCAATGCTCAGCAGCGTGCCGCCCAGGCAGTAGCCCACGCCGTGCACGCGCCGGCCCGGCACGATGGCGTTGACGGCACGCAGCGCGTCGGCGATGCCCAGCTGCAGGTAGTCGTCCATGCCCAGCTCGCGCTGCTCGGCACCGGGGTTCTTCCACGAGATCGCGAACACCGTGTGGCCCTGTTGCACGAGGTAGTCGATCAGCGAACTGCCGGGCGCCAGGTCGAGGATGTAGTACTTCATGATCCAGGCCGGCACGACGAGCAGCGGCTCGGCGTGGACGGTCGGCGTCTGTGGCGCGTACTGGATCAGCTCCATCAACGCGTTGCGCCAGACCACCTTGCCGGCCGTCGTCGCGAGGTTGCGGCCGACGGCGAACTCCTCGGTGCCGGCCGGCGGCGCGCCGGTCTGCAGGCGCTGCATGTCGTCCAGCCAGTCCTGGGCGCCGCGCAGGAAGTTCATGCCGCCCTCGCTGGCCGTGCGGCGCAGCACCTCGGGATTGGTCCAGGGCAGGTTGGCGGGCGAGGCCATGTCCAGCCATTGGCGAGTCCAGAAGGCCATCAGCTCGCCGTGGTGCCGGTCCACCCCCCACACGCCACGCGTGGCCTCGGCCCACCAGGCCTCCTGCATCACAAAGGCCTGCTGCATCACGTTGAAGGGCCAGTGCTGCCAGTCGGCGCCGGCAAAGCGGCGGTCGGGCAGCGGCGGCCGGGGCGGGCCGGCGCCCTGCCAGCTGTCGCGGGCATAGGCCATCAGCTCGGCGGCCTGCTGCTGGGCCAGTGCGGCCAGCTCCAGCCGGCGCCCCGGCGACAGGCTCAGGTGCGCGGCCCAGTCGGCCAGCGCCAAGGCCGGCGACACCAGCGAGAGCGAGCGCGTCCAGCGCGCCAGCGCGGCGTGGAAATGCTGGTCCAGCCGTTGGCTGGGGCTGTCCGTCTCGGGGCTGCTCATCGGTCCTCCCTGTGGTCCTGCTCGGAGCCAGATGGCCCGCTTGACAGTCAATGTAGACCGCCCTGCGCAGCACCAATTTGACCGACGTCAAGCTAACGACTGGCCGGTCGGTATCTACTGGCTGTCATCAAGGAGACATAGAAGATGGAAACACAGATGGCCGCGCCGGCCCGGCGCGAAGGCCCGCGCCTGCGCCTGCCGCCGGCCGTGCGCAGCCAGCAGATCCTGGACGCCGCCCTGGCCGTTTTCGCCGAGCGCGGCTACGCCGCCGCGCGGATGGACGACATCGCGCTGCGCAGCGGCCTGTCCAAGGGCGGGCTGTACGCGCACTTCGCAAGCAAGGACGAGGTCTTCGGGGCGCTGCTGTCGCGCGTGCTGGTGGCCCCCGACCTGGGCGAACCACCGGCGGCCGAGCTGGGCGCCGGCGCGCTGGTGGACTGGCTGCTGGACGAGCTCGATGCCAGCTTCGGCCGGCCCGAGCTACGCGCCGTGCTGCGGCTGCTGGTGGCCGAGGCCGAACGCGTGCCGGCCATGGTGGCGCGCTGGCGCAGCGCCGTCATCGAGCCCTTCCTCTCCGCCGTGGGCGAGCTGCTGGACCGCCATCTCGGCGATCAGCGGCCTGACGCCGTGACGCCGCTGCTGGCCCGCGAACCCTGGCTGGCGCTGTCACCGGCCGTGCATGCGCTCTTGATGCAGCTGGTGCTGCCCGAGCAGCTGCTCTATCCGCCGGAACGCGTCCGGCAGGCCCATCGGGAGCTTCTGCTGCTCGTGCTGGCGCGGGGTTGACCGCTCAGGCCGTGCCGCCGACGGTCAGCCCGTCGATGCGCAGCGTCGGCTGGCCCACGCCCACCGGCACGCTCTGACCTTCCTTGCCGCAGACGCCCACGCCGGTATCCAGCGCCATGTCGTTGCCGATCATGCTGACGCGGGTCAACGCGTCGGGGCCGTTGCCGATGATGGTGGCGCCCTTGACCGGGTACTGGATCTTGCCGTTCTCGACCCAGTAGGCCTCGCTGGCGCTGAACACGAACTTGCCGCTGGTGATGTCCACCTGGCCGCCGCCGAAGTTGGTCGCGTACAGGCCCTTCTTGATGGAGGCGACGATCTCCTGCGGGTCGTCCTTGCCGCCCAGCATGTAGGTGTTGGTCATGCGCGGCATGGGCACGTGGGCGTAGCTCTCGCGGCGGCCGTTGCCGGTGGGGGCGGTCTTCATCAAGCGCGCGTTCATCGCGTCCTGGATGTAGCCCTTCAGGATGCCGTCCTCGATCAGCACGTTGCGCTGGCTGGCACAGCCCTCGTCGTCGACGTTCAGCGAGCCACGGCGGTCGGGCAGCGTGCCGTCGTCCAGCACGGTCACGCCCTTGGCGGCCACGCGCTGGCCGATGCGGCCGGAGAAGGCGCTCGACCCCTTGCGGTTGAAGTCGCCTTCCAGCCCGTGGCCCACGGCCTCGTGCAGCAGCACGCCGGGCCAGCCCGGGCCGACGACGACGGTCATCTCGCCGGCCGGCGCGGGGCGGCTGTCCAGGTTGGTCAGCGCTGCGTGCACGGCCTGCTCGACGTAGGTGGCGATCATCTCGTCGGTGAAATAGGCCAGCCCGAAGCGGCCGCCGCCGCCGCCCGAGCCCACCTCGCGGCGGCCGTTGCTCTCGGCGATGACGGTGATGGACAGGCGCACCAGCGGGCGCACGTCGGCGGCCAGCGTGCCGTCGGCACGGGCGATCAGCACCACCTCGTGCTCCGCGGCCAGGCCGGCCATGACCTGGGCCACGCGCGGGTCCTTGGCGCGGGCCATCTTCTCGGCGCGCTCCAGCAGCGCCACCTTGGCGGCGCTGTCCAGGCTGGCGATGGGGTCGGCCACGCCGTACAGCTCGCGGCTGCCGGCCACGCGGCCCTGCGCCGGCACCTTGACCTTTTTGCTCTGGCCCGCGGCGGCGATGGTGCGCACGGTGCGTGCGGCGTCCAGCAACGAATCGAGCGAGATGTCGTCCGAGTAGGCGAACGCCGTCTTCTCGCCGGCCACGGCGCGCACGCCCACGCCCTGGTCGATGCTGAAGGAGCCGCTCTTGACGATGCCCTCTTCCAGGCTCCAGCCCTCGGCGCGCGTGGTCTGGAAGTACAGGTCGGCATCGTCGACCCGGTGCTCGGTGATGAGGCGCAGCGCCTGGCTCAGAGACGCTTCGGTCAGACCGAAAGGCTCCAGCAGTTGCGAGCGGGCGGTGGCCAGGCGGGCCAGGGTGGGTTCGACGGCGATCATGGGCTGATTCTAGGAAGCCGGCGGTCAGACCTTGGAAGACATGGATATGTCTTGTTACGCGCGCCGCGTCGGCCCGGCGTGCACAGTGGTCGTTGTGGAGGGGCCTTGCCACACAACCCTCCCAAGGAGCACGCCATGAAGACCTCGCACAAGACCCTGATCGCCCTGCTGGCCCTGGCCGGCGCCAGCGCCTTCGCCCAGACGCCGGGCACCAACACGCCGCGCGTGGACCAGCGCGAGGCCAACCAGCAGGCCCGCATCGCCCAGGGCGCCGCCAACGGCAGCCTGACGGCGCACGAAACGCAGCGCCTGGAGAAGGAGCAGGCCCGCATCGACAACGCCGAGGCCAAGGCCAAGTCCGACGGCACCGTGACCGCCAAGGAGCGCCGCCGCCTGCACGCCATGCAGGACGGCGCCAGCCGCGACATCCGCCGCAAGAAGCACAACGAGCGCACGGCCGGCCAGTGAGGCCAGCCGCCACGCGTGGCTAGCTATTCGTCGCCGCCGCGCTTGAGCTTCAGCCCGGCGTCGTAGAGCCGGTTGCGCGGCGCGCCGCTGATCTGCGCGGCCAGCGCCACGGCCTGCTTCAGCGGCAGTTCGGCCGCCAGCAGCGCCAGCGTGCGCTGCGCCTCGGCCGGCAGTTCGTCATCGGCCGACGCCTGGGCGGCGAGCGCGTGCAGCACCAGCACGAACTCGCCGCGCTGGCGCTGCGCATCGGCCGCCAGCCACGCCGGCAGCGTCGCCGCCTCGGCGGTGTGGATGCTCTCGAACTGCTTGGTCAGCTCGCGGCACACCGTCACGCGGCGCGCCGGCGCCAGTTCGGCCAGCAGCGCAATGACGTCGACGATGCGATGCGGCGCCTCGAAGACGACCTGGCTCTGGCCCTCCACCGCCAGCACCGCCTGCAGCGCCGTGCGGCGCTCGCCGGTCTTGGTGGGCAGGAAGCCGGCGAAGGCGAAGCTGGTGGCCGCCGTATCGCCCGCGACGGACAGCGCCGTCACCGTGCTGCTGGGGCCCGGCAGCGGCAGCACGCGGTAGCCGGCCGCCACCACCTGCTGCACCAGCACGGCGCCCGGGTCGGAAATCGCCGGCGTGCCCGCGTCGGACGCATACGCCACCCGCTCGCCCGCCGCCAGCCGTGCGATGACAGCTGCGCTGCCCTCGCGCTCGTTGTGCTGGTGCAGCGCGATCAGCGGCTTGTGCAGGCCCAGGTGGCGCAGCAGGCCGCCCCCCTGGCGCGTGTCCTCGCAGGCCAGCGCGTCGGCCAGCCCCAGCAGGTGGATGGCGCGCAGGCTCAGGTCCGCCAGGTTGCCGATGGGCGTGGCGACGAGATAGAGCGTCGCGGTCGGATACTGCTGGCCGCCGGCCGCGGCCTGGGCGGCCTGGCGAAGCAGGGAGGCGTCAATGTTCAACTGGGGCTCTCGATCAAAACCGGCGACGAAGACGCGCGGCGACGCGGCGGAAGACGCCGCACTGGCGCACCTGGAGCGCGCCGGCCTGCGCCTGCTGGAGCGCAATTATCGAGTCGCCGCCGGCCCCAGCCGCCACGCCGGCGAGGTGGACCTCATCATGCAGGACCGCGACGGCACGCTGGTCTTCGTGGAGGTGCGCGCGCGCGCCGATGCGTCCCACGGCGGCGCGGCGGCCAGCGTCACCGCGCGCAAGCAGCAGCGCCTGATCTACGCTGCCCAGCACTACCTGCTACGCCACGCCAGCCCGCCGCCGTGCCGCTTCGACGTCGTCGCCATCGACGGAGACCAGCTGACCTGGCTGCGAGGGGCCTTCGACGCCCAGTAGTTCGCCGCATGAGGCTTTGCAAGCGGACCGGCGCCGGGCCGCCCCAAGCCGGCCCGCAGGCGATGTGCCTTTGGCTCAATGCCAAAGGCATCGCCGTCCCCTTGTATCTTCTCAATTGAGCCGCTGGCGCAGAGCGCCCTTG
>JAYSCT010000097.1:0-17866 GCA_041914785.1 Roseateles sp. | reverse complement strand
TCTCGTCGTCGCACATGATGGCGTTCTTGTAGGCCATGAAGTGCTTGAAGCTGTTGACGCCTTCGTCGCGCACCAGCGTGCCCATGTCGTCGCTGACGCTCTGGTCCCACCAGGTCACGGCCACATGGAAGGCGTAGTCGCCCGCCGCCTTCTCGGCCCAGCCGCGCCAGGTGCGGTAGGCGTCCATCAGCGGCTGCTGCGGGTTGGGGATGACGAAGTCGATGATGCTGGTCGTGCCGCCAGCTAGCGCGGCCGCGGTGCCGGTGAAGAAGTCGTCCTGCGTCACCGTGCCCATGAAGGGCAGCTGCATGTGCGTGTGCGGGTCGATGCCGCCGGGCAGCAGGTACTGGCCGGTGCCGTCGAGCGTGGTGGTGCCGGCGGGTGCCTCGCGCACGGCGCGTTCGCCTAAAGCGGCGATGCGGCCGTCCACGCAGAGCACGTCGGTGCGGGATTCAGCGTCGGCGTTCACGACGACGGCGCCGCGAATCAGAAGGGGGGCAGTCATGCAGGGACTCCTTGGGCCGCGGACCGGCGCGGCATGCTGAGGATGTAGACGGTGCCGGCCACGGCGAGGCTGAAGAACCAGCCGAAGTCGAACAGGGTGATGAGGCCGGCAGGCACCGAGGACTTGTCGACGACGCCGGACACGGCGAGATAGCCCGGCAGACAGGGCAGCACGCCGACCAGCAGCGCCACGATGGCGCGCAGGTTCCAGCCGTTGCTGTACTCGTAGGCGCCGCCGCGGCGGTAGAGGTCGTCGTGGCGCAACTCGGTGCGGCGCAGCAGGTAGTAGTCGCTGAGCAGGATGCCGGCGATGGCGCCCAGCAGCGTGCCGTAGCCGCCGAGCCACGTGAACAGGTAGCCGCCGGAGGTGGCCAGCAGCTTCCAGGGCATGAACAGCAGGCCGATGACCGCCGCGATCAGCCCGCCCATGCGGAAGCTGATCTTGGCGGGTGCGAGCTGCGAGAAGTCGTAGCTGGGCGACACGAGGTTGGCCGCGACGTTGGTGGTCAGGTTGGCCAGCAGGATCACCAGCAGGCCGAGGCCTGCGGCGACGGGGCCCATCTTGGCCAGCAGCGCGTCGGGGAACAGCTCGGCCTTGCCGTACAGGATGGCACTGGCCGAGAAGCCGATGACGCCCACCATCGAGAACAGCGCCATCGGCAGCGGCAGGCCCAGCGCCTGCCCGACGGTCTGGTCGCGCTGGCTGCGGGCGAAGCGCGTGAAGTCGGGGATGTTCAGCGCCAGCGTGGCCCAGAAGCCGACGAGGCCGGTCAGCGCCGCCCAGACCTTGGGGCCGCCCGGCACGGCCTTGGCCGGCAGGCCGAAGAGTTGCGCGGCGGGCACCATCGTCACGAGCGCCACGACCAGTGCGAGGGACGCACCGATCATCAGCGGTGCCGCGATGACCTCCAGCAGCCGGATGGACTCGGTGCCCTTCCAGATGAAGACGATGTGCACCGCCCAGAACGCGATGAAGCAGGCGAGCTGCGAGCTGCTGATGGTCTCGCCCGGCGCAGGGGCGGCGAGGCCCAGGCCCAGCACGTTCAGGAAGCTGTGCAGCGCCAGCGCGCCGAAGTAGCAGTTGATGGAGAACCAGCCGCAGGCCACCAGCCCGCGCAGCACGGCCGGCAGGCTGGCGCCCTTCACGCCGAAGGACGCGCGGGCCAGCACCGGGAACGGGATGCCGTGCTTGGGGCCGACCCGGCCGATGAGGATCATCGGCACCAGCACGATGAGGTTGGCCAGCAGCACGAGCCCGACCGCCTGTTGCCAGCTGAAGCCCTGGTCCAGCATGGAGCTGGCCATCGTGTAGGTTGGCACGCACACCACCATGCCCACCCACAGCGCCGCGAAGTCCTGCCAGCGCCACGTTCGCTGAGCAGCCGTCGTCGGTACGAGATCGTGGTTGCTCAGCGTCGGGTCAGTCATGGGCGTTTCCGTGGAAGTCAGGTGTTCTGCGGGAAAGCAAATTGCGGGCCCTTCGGTGTCGAGTCCGGCCAGCGCTGCATCACCGCCTTGTGCTTCGTGTAGAACCGAACCGCCTCGGGCCCGTAGGCATGGTGGTCGCCGAACAGGCTGCGCTTCCAGCCGCCGAAGCTGTTGAAGGCCATGGGCACCGGCAGCGGCACGTTGACGCCCACCATGCCGACCTGGATGTGATGCACGAACTCGCGCGCCACGTGGCCGTCGCGCGTGAAGATGGCCACGCCGTTGGCGTACTCGTTGGCCTCGATGAGCGCGATGGCTGCAGCCAGGTCCGGTACGCGCACGACGCACAGCACGGGGCCGAAGATCTCCTCGGTGTAGCAGCTCATGTCGGCGCTGACGCCGTCGAGGAGGGTGCCGCCGACGAAGAAGCCGTCCTCATGCCCCGGCACGCGCAGGCCGCGGCCATCGACGACGGCCTGCGCGCCGGCCGCCACGCCTTCGCCGATGAGCCGCTCCACGCGCTGCTGAGACGCCCGCGTGATCAGCGGGCCCATCTCGGCACCGACCTGGTGGCCTTCGCCGATCTTCAGCGCCTGCACCTTGGGCGCGAGGGCCGCGACGAGCTTGTTGCCCACGTCGCCCACGGCAACGCAGACCGAGATCGCCATGCAGCGCTCGCCGGCCGAGCCGTAGGCCGCGCCCATCAGCGCGTCCACGGCGCCGTCGAGGTCGGCGTCGGGCATGACGACCATGTGGTTCTTCGCACCGCCCAGCGCCTGCACGCGCTTGCCGTGGGCGCAGCCGACCTTGTAGATGTGCTCGGCCACCGGCGTGGAGCCGACGAAGCTGACCGCCGCGATGCCGGGGTGGGCCAGGATGGCGTCGACGATGTCCTTGTCGCCCTGCACGACGCTGAACACGCCGTCCGGCAGGCCGGCTTCCTTCAGCCATTGCGCCATCAGCAGCGACGACGACGGGTCGCGCTCGCTGGGCTTCAGGATGAAGGCGTTGCCGCAGCCGATGGCGATGGGGTACATCCACATCGGCACCATCGCGGGGAAGTTGAACGGCGTGATGCCGGCGACGACGCCCAGCGGCTGGCGCAGGCTCCAGGCATCCATGCCGCGGGCGATCTGCTCGGTGTACTCGCCCTTCAGCAGCTGCGGCATGGCGGTGGCGAACTCCACCACCTCGATGCCGCGCGCCACCTCGCCCAGCGCGTCAGGCAGCGTCTTGCCGTGCTCGCGCACTATTGTCCCGGCGAGCTGCTCCTTGCGGTCCTGCAGCAGCGTGAGGAACTTGAACAGCACGCGGGCGCGGGCCAGCGGCGGCGTCTGGCTCCAGCTCTTGGCGGCCTGCGTGGCGCTGGCCACGGCGGCGTCCAGGTCGGCCACGCTGCCCAGCAGCAGCTGGCCCTGCACCTGGCCGGTGGCGGGGTTGTGGATGGCTTGCTGGCGTTCACCGCTGCCGCGATGGGCGGCGCCGGCAATCCAGTGGCCGACTTCGTAGGGGCTCATGACGAATCCTTCAGGCGCACCCGGCCCCCGGGCTCGATGCCATGGGGTTGTTGGGGTGCTCGGTCCAGTTCAGGGAGCTGCCGTCGATGACGCGACCGGTGCGGGCATCGGTCTCGCCGACTTGCAACTTGCGCATAGCGATGGTGCCAGGGACGGGGCAGATCGACACGCACAAGTTGCAGCCGACGCATTCGGCGTCGTTGACGTGGAAGTGGCGTTGGCCGTCCTTGGTGGCCCAGATGGCCTGGTGCGAGGTGTCCTCGCAGACGACATGGCAGCGGCCGCACTGGATGCAGCTGTCCTGGGCTATGACGGCTTTCTCGACGTAATTCAGGTTGAGCTGGTTCCAGTTCTTCACGGTGGGCACCGCCCGGCCGCGGAAGTCGTCCAGCGTGCGGTAGCCCTTCTCGTCCATGAAGTTGGACAGGCCCGAGCACATGTCCTGCACGATCTTGAAGCCGTAGACCATGGCCGCGGTGCAGACCTGCACGGTGCCGCAGCCCATCGCGATGAACTCGGCCGCGTCGCGCCAGGTGCTGATGCCGCCGATGCCGCTCAGCGGCAGGCCGGCCGTGGCGGCGTCGCGCGCGATCTCGGCCACCATGTTCAGCGCGATGGGTTTGACGGCCGGGCCGCAGTAGCCGCCGTGCGAGCCCCAGCCGTCGGTGACGGGGCTCATCGTCATGCGGTCCAGGTCCACACCCATGACCGAGTTGATCGTGTTGATGAGGCTCACCGCATCGGCGCCACCCGCCTTGGCCGCGCGCGCCGGGTGGCGCACGTCGGTGATGTTGGGCGTGAGCTTCACGATGACGGGCATCTTCGTGTGCTTCTTGCACCACTCGGTGACCTGCTGGATGTACTCCGGCACCTGGCCCACGGCCGAGCCCATGCCGCGCTCGCTCATGCCGTGCGGGCAGCCGAAGTTCAGCTCCACGCCGTCGGCGCCGGTGTCGGCCACACGCGCGAGGATGTTGCGCCAGGCCAGCTCGTTGACCGGCACCATCAGGCTCACCACCATCGCCCGGTCCGGGAAGTCGCGCTTCACGCGGGCGATCTCGTCGAGGTTGGTCTGCAGCGGCCGGTCGGAGATGAGCTCGATGTTGTTGAAGCCGATGACGCGGCGGTCCTGGCTCCACAGCGTCGCGTAGCGCGGGCCGTTGACGTTGACGACAGGCGGGTCCTCGCCCAGCGTCTTCCAGACGACGCCGCCCCAGCCCGCCTCGAAGGCGCGGCGCACGTTGATCTCCTTGTCGGTCGGCGGCGCGGACGCGAGCCAGAACGGGTTGGGGCTCTTGATGCCGAGGAAGTCGGTGCTCAGGTCAGCCATGGGCGGCCTCCTTGTCGAAATGGCGGGCGCTGGCGTGCTGCAGCGCGTGGTCGATGCTGGCGGCGGCGCGCTTGCCGTGCTCCACGGCCTCCACGGTCAGGTCTCGCCCACCCGCGCGGCAGTCGCCGCCGGCCCACACGCGGGCCAGGTTGGTCTGGCCGTCGGCGTCGGTCCGGATGCGACCGCCCTGCAGTTCAATGGCGGCGCCGATGGGTTGGGCGTCGAAGGTCTGGCCGATGGCGCGCAGCACCAGGTCGGCCTCGATGACGAACTGTTCGCCGGTGTCGACGAGCTTGCCGCCTTCCAGCCGGGTGGCCGCGAAGCGCATGCCGCGCAGCACGCCGCCTTCGGCCTCCACGGCCAGCGGCCGGGCCCAGCAGCGGATCGTCACGCCATGCGTCTGCGCCCAGTGCTGCTCGTGCGTCGAGGCCGACAGGCCGTCCGGCCCGCGGCGGTAGACCATCGTCACCTGCTCGGCACCCAGCAGCTTGCTCTGCACGGCCGCGTCCACGGCCGTCATGCCGCCGCCGATGACGACCACCTTGCGGCCCACCGGCACCTGGGCCGGGTCGCTCTGGCGCAGCTCGGCGATGAAGTCCACCGCATCACGAAGGCCCGGCAGTTCGGGTTCGGCGATGCCCATCGCGTTGACGCCCGCCAGTCCCAGGCCCAGGAACACCGCGTCGTACTCGGCGAGCAGGCCGTCCAGCGTGATGTCGCGGCCCAGCCGGCAGTTCAGCCGCGGCGTGATGCCGCCGATGGACAGCAGCCAGTCGATCTCGCGCTGTGCAAAGCCGCCGGCGACCTTGTAGGTCGCGAGGCCGTATTCGTTGAGGCCGCCCAGCTTTGGTGCGGCATCGAACAGCACAACGTCGTGTCCGCGCCACGCCAGGCCGTGCGCCGCGGCCAGCCCGGCGGGGCCGGCGCCGACGACGGCGACCCGTTTGCCGGTCGGCTGGCCGCGCTCGAACAGCGGCCGGGCTCCGGGAGTGGCGAAGTGACCCTCAACCGCGAAGCGCTGCAGCAGCCCGATCTCCACCGGCTTGCTCTCGTTGGTGTTGCGCACGCAGGCCTGCTCGCACAGCACCTCGGTCGGGCAGACGCGGGCGCATAGGCCGCCCAGCGGGTTGGCCATCAGGATGGCTTCGGCCGCGCCCCGCACGTTGTCCTGCGCCACGCGCTGGATGAACGCCGGGATGTCGATGCCCGTGGGGCAGGCCGTCTGGCAGGGTGCGGCGTAGCAGTAGTAGCAGCGCTCGGCCTCGATCAAGGCTTGCGTGCGGTTCAGCGGCGGATGCGCATCGGCGAAGTTGCGCGCGTAGTCGTCAGCGGCCAGGCGGCCGGGCTTCAGATCGGCAGGGTCCACGGGAATCTCCGAGGGGAAAACCGCCAAACATTACTACCCCGTAAAAATTGACGCAGGCGTAAAAACCCGCAGCAAGCGCTTGGTGCGTAACGTCAAAATCCGGTGCATGACCGTGACTGTTCCCGCGACGCGCACGCCGCGTGCCGCCACCCTGCGCAAGCAGGAGGCCATCCTCACCGAAGCCGAACGCCAATTTGCCCGATTCGGATTTGAAGGCGTCAGCCTCGACAGCATCGCCGCGGCGCTGGACCTGTCACGGCAGAACCTGCTGTACCACTGGCCTAGCAAGGAAGAGCTCTACCGCGCCGTGCTGGACAGCGTCATGGGCGAGTGGATGGCCAACATGTCGGCCATCGCCGAAGCGCACGAGCCGCGGGCCGCCATCCGCAGCTACGTGGACGTGAAGCTGCGCTTCAGCCGTGAGCGGCCCAGCGGCAACGCGGTGTTCACGCGCGAGATCATGGCCGGCGCGCCGCGCTACCAGGACGTGCTGAAGGCCCAGGTCATGCCCTTGCTGCATGCCGACGTGGACCGTTTCGAGGGCTGGGCCGCGGCCGGGCTGATCCGGCGCACGGACTTCACGCACCTGATGTTCATGATCTGGTCGTCCACGCAGGGCTATGCCGATCTGGGGCCGCAGTACGCGCTGTTCATGAACAAGCCGGCGCTGGACGACGACGACTTCGAGCGGGCGCGCAACTTCTTGACGGACATCATCTGGCGCTGCCTGGAAGTGCAGCCGTGAGGCGCCGCGCGCTGCTGACCGCCGGGCTGGCCGCGAGCGGCCTGGCCTCGGCCGCACCGCCGGCCGGCCTGGTGGCCCGGCTCAAGGCCCAGGCCGACGCCTGGGACCGCGCCATCGTCGCCAAGGACCGTGCGGCCATCGCGGCCAACATGGCCGACGACTTCCGGCAGATCGACGCGCACGGCAACGTCGAGAGCAAGGCCAGCTTCATCGACGGCCTCGTCGCGCCCGACCTGCAGCTGGACCCGTACACCGTCGAGGACTTCGAGGTGCGCGTCTACGGCGACACGGCGCTGCTCAGCGGCCGCACGCGCATGACCGGCCGCTACGCCGGCAAGCCGTTCAACACGCACTACCGCTACATCGACGTCTACGTGAAGCGCGGCGGCGCGTGGAAGATCGTCAGCGTGCAGATCAGCCCGATGGAACGGTGAGCCCCTCGCCCAACTGGCCGCGCTGAACGCGGGCCAGCTTGGTCGGTCCCCCGAGGGGACGGCGATGCTTGCGGCATTGAGCCGCAAGCACATCGCCCGCGGGCCGGCTTGGGGCGGCCCGGCGCTCAGCCCGCGGGTTCAGCAGGCCATCAGCGCCAGCCCGCGTCGCGCGCCGCCTTTTCCTGATCGGCGTTCAGCGCCTCGCCGGCCATCGCCGCGTCCACCGCGGCCAGCACCGACGGCGGCAGGCTGCTGGCGGCCTGGCGCATGCCCGGGCCTGACGCGGTGACGGCCGCAAGCTGCTGCAACGCCCAGGCGCCGTCGGCCTCGCGGCAGGCCAGGCCCGCCGAGGCCGCCGTCGAGAAGCTGCGGCACCAGCGCCCGTCCCGGGCCTTGAAGCTGACCTGCACGGCCACCGCGCCCGCCGGTGCGCTGGCGAGCTGCGTGTCCAGCGCGAGGGCGATCTCGCCGCGCGCCACCAGCCGGTCGTCGCCCCCCGACGGCGCCAGCCGCGTGCCGATCAGCGTGCCCAGCACCAGCGTCGCCGCCATGCCGCCCCAGGCCGCCCAGCTCGACATCGCCCGTCGCTGCGCCCGCACCGCGCCGAGGTCCACGACCTGCGGCGCCGGCTGGGCCAGCAGCGCCTTGAAGCGGTCGGGCATGGGCTCGTCCAGCACGCCGTCAAACGCGGCGGACAGCCGGCGGCGCTCGGCCTTCAGCTGGTCTTCGTTCAAATTCATGGCCACTCTCCCAACAACTCCTGCAAGGCCTCGCGCGCCCGCGCCAAGCGGCTGGTGACGGTGCCCACCGGCACGCCCAGCGTGTCGGCCGCCTCCTGGTAGCTCAGGCCCTCGACGAGCACGAGGCCCACCACCACGCGGTGCTCCTCGCTCAGCTTCGCGACGGCCTTGCGCACGAGGATGGCGTCCAGCGGGGCGCCCGATGCGGCGCCGTCCCCCACATGCTCGCCGTCCTCCTCGGGCAGAAAGGTCTGGCCGCGCCGCTCGCGCGCCCTCAACTCATCGATCCACGCGTTCTGCATGATGCGAAACATCCAGCTGTCCAGGCGCGTTCCAGGCGCCCATTGGTCGGTGCGCGTCAACGCCTTCTCGATGGCGACCTGCACGAGGTCGTCGGCATCCTCGGGGGAGCGCGCCAGCGTGCGGCCGAAGCGGCGCAGCCGCGGCAGCAGGGCGGCGATCTCCTGGCGAAGTTCGGAAGGCGTTTCAGGCATCGATGCAGGGACAACGGGCGAGGCGCGGATTTTCTTCCCGCTGTCATTCGTTATCCGCTCGTTATCCTCGCGAAGACCGCCGAGCCCCCATGAAATCCTGCCTTGTCCTGACGCTTGCCGCCGCGGCTGCCGCCTCGGCCCAGGCCCAGCTGCGCCTGCCCCAGCTGCCCGGCGTGTCGCGCCTGCCGGGCGTCATCGACCGCACGCTGGACCGCGTCGTGCAGCCGCTGCCCGACCTGCTGTCCTCCACGACGCCGCTCGTCGACCTGCGCGCGGTGCAGCTGCGCGACCTGCTGCGCCGCCACCCCGACGTCGTCGAGGCCGACCCGCGCGGCGAGCTGATCCGCCGCCGCGAACTGCTGCTGGTGTCGCCCAGTGACGCGGCACTCGCCGCCGCCGCCGGTCTGGGCCTCGTCACGCTGCGCGAGGAGTCCTGGCCGGAGTTGGACCTGCGCCACGTCGTGCTGCGCGTGCCCGCGGGTCTTGGCACGGCCGACGCGCTGGAGAAACTGCGCGCCGCCCAGCCCGACCTGCAGGCGGACTTCAACCATCTCTACTCTCGCAGTGGCGACGTGGCAGCCGGCGCCGGCGCTGGCGCTGCGGCGGCCGGGCCGGCCGGCGCCGTCCGCGTGGGCCTCATCGATGGCGGCGTGGACCGCCGGCACACCGCGCTGCGCCACGCGGCGGGTGGCAGCTTCGGTTGCGGCGGCAGCATGGTGCCCAGCGACCACGGCACGGCCGTCGCCTCGCTGCTGGTGGGCCGCGACCGCGGCTTTGCCGGCGCGACGCAGAAGGCCGAGCTGTTCGCCGCCGACGTCTACTGCGACCAGCCCGACGGCGGCTCGGCCGAAGAGGTCGTGCGTGCACTGGCGTGGATGGCGCGCGAGCGCGTGGCCGTCGTCAACGTCAGCCTGGTCGGGCCGCCCAACCGGCTGCTGGCGCAGGGCGTCGCGGCGCTCGTGAAGCGCGGGCACCTGCTCGTGGCGGCCGTGGGCAACGACGGCCCGGCCGCGCCGCCGCTGTTCCCCGCGGCCTATGCCGGCGTCATCGGCGTGACCGGCGTCAACGCGTCGCGCCGCGTGCTGCCCGAGGCGGCGCAGGGGCCGCAGGTGATGTGGGCGGCGCCCGGCGCCGACATGGCGGTCGCGCGCAGCGGCGGTGGCTACGGCGTGGCGCGCGGCACGTCGTTCGCGGCGCCGCTGGTGGCGGGCCTGCTGGCCGTTCAGCTGCGCGAGCCCGACGTGGCTGCGGCGGCGGCGGCCGTGGAAACGCTGGCGGGATCGGCCGTGGACCTGGGCGCACCGGGCCGCGACCCGGTCTATGGCCGCGGCCTCGTCGCCGAGGACCTGCGCGTCGTGCCCGAGCAGCTGCAGGCGCGCCAACGGTGATGACGCAGGGCTGAAACACAAGGTTGCATCTGCGCCGGGAAGGATCCCGGACCGGCGGTCGTTGTACTCGGTGAAAGGGCCGGAAAGGCTGGCCCTTCCAGGACAACCACCCAGGAGATTCCTCATGTCTGCAACCCGTCGCACCCTCCGCACCGCCTTCAACGCCGTCGCCATCGCGGCCGGTTTGCTGGCCGCCAACGCCCACGCCGCCGGCCTGCTCGGCGGCGGTGCCGGGGGCGGCCTCACCGGCGGCCTGAGCGGCACGCTGTCCCGCCCGCTGAGCGCCACCGGCACGCTGACCGGCAGCGCGAACGGCTCGGCCAACGCCGACGGCTCGCTCGTCAAGGGCACGCTGGACAAGACCAAGACCGCCGTCGGCGGCACGAAGGACGCGGCCACCGGCAAGGTCGGCGACGTGAAGGCCGCCGTGCAGGGCCAGGCCGATGCCGCCAGGTCCGCCGCCGGCGACGTGAAGACCGCCGCCACCGACAAGCTCGGCGACGTGAAGACCACGGCCCAGGGCGTGAAGGACCAGGCCGGCAGCGCCGCCGCCAACGCTTCGGGCAGCGCCGACGGCAGCGCCAGCGGTGCGCTCAACGGCACGGCCAACGGCGTCAGCGGCAGCCTGGCGGGCCAGGGCGGCGGCGCGCTGAACGGGGCGCTGGGGCAGGGCGCCACGCCGGCCACTCCGGCGGCTCCGGCCACGCCGACCGCCGCCGCCCCGGCAGCGCCTGCCACGCCTGCGGCCCCGGCCACGCCCACGCCCACGCCCACGGCGTCTGCTACGCCGGCTCAGCCCGCGCCGCTGGCGCTGGGCGGCACGGCCGGCAGCAGTGCCAGCAAGAAGGACGTCAGCGCCACCTCCAGCGGTCAGGCCGCCGGCCGCAACGGCCAGGCCGCGGGCAGCGCGTCGGCCAAGGCGTCGCGCACCGACAACGCGGTGGCGCTGGACGCGTCGGCCAACGGCACGGCCAAGCGCTGATCGCCTCGACCGCTCATTGAACCGGGCGGCCTGCGGGCCGCCCTTGCGCGTGGGCCGGTCAGCCGCGCCGCCTGAGCCGCCACAGCGTCACGCCGCTGCACAGCACCGTGAAGCCCAACAGCACCGCGAACGCCATCTCCACGGAGATCCAGCGGAACTTGGCGACGCCGCCGGCGGCGAAGACGAGCTGGTTCAGGTGGAACTGCGGCCAGAACGGGGCCTGGAAATGCAGCGACGGCGGCAGCGGGAAGAACAGGCCCGACAGGTACATACCCGGCAGGTAGAGCAGGTTGGCGTAGGCCGGTGCCGCCGAGCCGCTGGCCAGCGAGCCCACCATCAGCCCCAGTGCGCAGAACGGGATGGCGCCGGCCACCAGCACCGCGCTCATCGCGGCGAGCTGGGCGGGGCTCAGCTGGGTCTGGCCGCCCGCGGCGGTGAGCAGCAGCAGGGGCAGGTAGGCCAGCAGGCCGCACACCACGCCCGCCACGATCTTGGCCAGCAGCCAGGCGCCGGGCGGCGCGGGCTGGGCGCGCTTGAGCGTCAGCAGCCCCTGCTCGCGCTCCAGCGCCAGCGACGGGCAGGTGGCGAACACGGCCGACATCGTCACCGCCAGCAGCGAGAAGCCGGCGAACATGAAGCGCGCGGCGTCGGGGTCGCGGGCCGTCATCTCGCCGGCCACGGCGAACGCGAACAGCGCGTACAGCGCCACCGGCAGCAGAAACATCGGCAGCGCGAAGGCCGGCGTGCGCAGCAGGCGCACGAGCTCCAGCCGCATCTCGACGGCGTAGGGCGACGCGCGGCGGGCGGGCGCCGCGAGGGCGTGGGTCGGTGTGTTCATGCGGCCTCCCGTGTCAGTTCGTGGAACGCGTCGTTGAGCCCGGCCTGCTTCACTTCCAGGCGCGAGAGCTGCGGGTCGGCGGCGAGCAGCCGGCGCACCACCGATTCGGCGTCGGTGGCGACGATGGCGAGCTGGTCGTGGCCGCTGCTCACGTCCAGCACGCCGGGCCAGCGCCGCACCTCGACGCCGGGCAGCGTCGTCGCGCAGCGGATGTGCCGGCGCGACACCAGCGCGCGCATCTCGCCCACGCTGCCCTGCGCGATGACGCGGCCCTTGGCCAGCACGGCCACGCGGGTGGCCAGCGCTTCGGCTTCTTCGAGATAGTGCGTCGTCAGCAGGATGGAGCAGCCCTCGCGCAGCAGCGTGCGGATGTGGGCCCACATGGCCTCGCGCGCCTGCAGGTCCAGGCCCACGGTGGGCTCGTCCAGGAACAGCAGCTGCGGCCGGCCGCAGAGGGCCAACGCGAACTGCACCTGGCGCTTCTGGCCGCCGGAGAGCTGGCCGTAGCGCCGGTCGGCCAGCGCGACGATGCCGGCGCGTTCCAGCGTCTGCTGCATGGTCAGCGGCTGCGGGTAGTAGCTGCAGGACAGGGCCACCAGCTCGTGGACCTTGAGGTCCTTCGGCAGCTCGACGTCCTGCATCATGACGCCCAGCCCCTGGCGCCTTTCGATGTCCTGCGGCGAGCCGCCCAGCAGCGTCACGGTGCCGGCGTCGGCATCCTGCAGCCCCAGCCACAGCGCGATGGCGGTGGACTTGCCGGCGCCGTTGGGGCCCAGCAGCGCGAGCAGCTCGCCGCGCTTGAGCTGCAGGTCGACGCTGTTCAGCGCCTGCAGCGAGCCGTAGCGCCTGGACACACCGCGCAGCGAGGCGACGATGTCGTCGTCGACCGCGGGGGCGTCGACGATCACTGCCGCCGCACGGCGCGGGTGGGTGCGGCCGTTGAGCAGCCGGCCGATGACGGTCGAGCGCACCAGCATGTGGTAGCTGAGCAGCAGCAGCGCCAGGCTCGCCGCGACGATGAACGGGTACTTCAGGCCCCAGTGCAGCGGCCAGTCGCCTACCCACACCTGCAGTGCGGCCACCAGCGGCAGGTGCACGAGGTAGATCCAGTACGACGCGTCGGCCACGTAGCGGACGGCCGGGTGGTGCCCCGCCAGGAAGCGCAGCGCCCCGCCGGTGATGGCGAACGTCCAGCACCAGGCGGAAGCGACGAAGGCCAGCGTGAACATCAGCTTCGGCGTTTCGGGCATGCCGAACGGCGGCTGCGTCTTCAGCACGTAGAGGCAGGTGGCCGACGACGCGATGGCCAGGAGCCCGTGCATCAGCCAGCGGGCGCGTAGCGCGGCCAGCGCACCCGGCGCGCGCTGCACCCCCCAGCCGAACGCGAACGCCGTGCCGAAGCCGACGGTGGCGGGCAGCTGCGGCAGCAGCGACTGGTCGGGCGTCGGGATGCCGCCCGGCGGGAACCACGCCGGCGTGGCCAGCAGCACGGCCGCCAGCGGCAGGCCCAGCGTCAGCGCGCCGGCCGGCCAGCGCACGGCGCCGGTCGTCACGCGGTCGACGAGGCCGCGCAACACCTGGCCCCGGTCCAGCCGCGCCACGGCGCCGCGCAGCAGCAGCGCGCCGGCGTACAGCCACAGCAGCTGGTACAGGAACCACAGGTGCGTCAGCGGGAACGCGCCGGCCGCCTTGGGCATCTCGGGCATCGCCGGCGGCGCGCCGTGAAAGACCTTCTGCAGGCCCAGGTGCCAGACGAACGCGATGGCCGGGAACAGCAGCAGCCAGCCGACGACCAGCGGCACCGCGATGCGCTGGCCGCGGTTGGCCCAGAAGCCACGCGTGCCCAGCCGCTGGTGCAGCTGCCGCGCGAAGTGGCCGGCGATGAAGAAGAACAGCGTCATGCGGAAGCTGTGCGCGACGAAGCTTGCGTCCGCGAGGAACGGGCTGGGTGAGCGGTCGTTCATCGCCCACAGGCCCGGCGGCATGCCGGGGATGAAGGACAGCGCCGCATGGAAGGCCACGCCCAGCAACAGGGCAAAGCTCCGCACTGCGTCGAGGGCGTGCAGCCTCTCGCCGTGGGGTTGGGGGGGCATGAGGACTCCTTCTAGAGGGCGTCGCGGCGTCTTGCCGCAAACAGGAGCGGGACGCACAGCACCAGCAGCGTGGCGGCCAGTTCGGCGCCCAGCAGCAGCCAGAACGGGGTGTTCCAGACGGGCTCGGCGGCCCACATGTGCTCGCCCACGCCCGGCATGTGGCGCAGCACGCCCATGTAGAGCGAGACGGACATGTTGGTCAGGATGATCACGCCGCCCATCGCGGCCTCCGACGCGATCTGCAGCGAGGCGCTCAGCACCACCGCAAAGTTGAACAGCAGGAAGACGCACAGCAGCAGGGCGTAGGGCAGCAGGCCGTCGGGCATGCCGGGTGCGGCCACGATGAGCACTGCGGCCCCCGCGCTCAGCACCCCCCAGGGCAGTAGGAAGCAGAGCAGCAGGCCCAGCAGCTTGATGCGCACGTAGTCGGCTGGCGACAGCGGCAGGCTCAGCACGAACAGCCGTGCGCGCTCCTTGCGTTCGTTGCTGACGCCGTACAGGCTCACCATGACGCCCAGCGCGATGAGCGCCGTCACCCAGACGATGAAGGCGATGCTGACACCGGCTTCGCCGCCGGCGGCGGCCGGCAACGCGGCCAGGCCGACGGCGGTGGCGCCGGCCATCATCCAGCGGAATTGGTGCAGCTCCTTGGCGATGAGCTTGGCGGCAAGCGTGTTCATGCGGTGCGGGACCCTTGAACGTCACGGCTGTGCATGACGGTGGCGACGAAGATCTCTTCCAGGCTCATGCGCTGCACCGCCTGCACGGGGGCGCCGAGCCGGGCCAGCAGTGCGTCGCTGAAGCCGTCCACGGTCAGCGTGGCCAGGCTGCCGTCGCGCTCGCAGCTGACGATCTCGGGCAGCTGCCAGGCCGGCTCGCCGGCGGGCAGCCGCAACTGCACGCGGCGCCAGCGCTCCAGGAAGTCCTCCTTGTCGCTGGCCGCGACAACGCGGCCGCGGTCGATGAAGGTGATGCGGTCCGAGATGCGCTCCACGTCCAGCGTGTTGTGCGACGAGAACAGGATGGACCGCTCGTCGTCGCGCAGCACGTCCATGAACTCGGCCAGCAACTCGTGGCGTGCCACCGGGTCCAGCCCCGACGTGGGCTCGTCCAGCACCAGCAGCCGCGGGCGGCGCGCCAGCGACAGCAGCAGCAGCGCCTTGGCCTGCTCGCCCGTGGACAGGCTCCTGGCGGGCTGCTGTGCGCGCAGGCCGAAGCGCTTCAGCAGCGTGGCGGCGTAGCCGGCGTCCCACGCCGGGTAGACGCCGGCGACGAAGTCCATGTGCTGGGCCAGCGTGAGGTGCTGGAACAGGCGCATGTCATCGCTGACGAAGCCCACGTCCCGCTTGGCGGCTGCCGCCTGGCCGGGCATGGCGTGGCCCAGCAGCCGGATCTCGCCGGTGTCGGCCGCGAGCAGCCCCATCAGCAGCCGGATGGTGGTGCTCTTGCCGGCGCCGTTGGGGCCGACGAGGCCCATGATCTGGCCGGGCGCCAGGTCCAGCGACACGTCTTCCAGCGTGAAGAAGCGGAACGCCTTGCACACGCCGTTCATTTCGATGGCCTTCATTCGGCGGCCTCCTTGTCGTTCAGCGCGTTGCGCAGGCGTTCAACCAGTTCGGGTTCGGCGATGCCCAGCGTGCGGGCGATGCGGCCGGCTGCGGCGAGGTGGGCGTCCAGCGCCGCGCGGTGCACGGCCTGGGCGGCTTCCTGCGCGTCGGCAATGAAGGAGCCCTTGCCATGGCGGGTCACGATGACGCCCTCCGATTCCAGGTCCTGGTAGGCGCGCTTCACCGTGATGACGCTGACGCGCAGGTCCGCCGCCAGCGCGCGGATGGACGGCAGCTCCTGCCCCGTCGGCCAGTCCCCGGCGGCGACGCGCTGGCGGATCTGCTCGACGATCTGCAGATACATCGGCCGCGCGTCCGTCTGGGAAATGAAGAGGCTGCTGTGCATATTGTGTATGCACAGAATATATGCACAGTCGGCGCCGTGCAAGTGCCGAATGACGAAGGCGGCCCGCAGGCCGCCTGTTCGTGTGGGTGTCGCCTGCTCAGAGCTTCAGCAGTGCATCCAGGTTGATGCGCAGCTTCAGCTCCGCCGGCGCCAGGCTGGCGGCAATGGCCTGCGAGGTCAGCCGCGTGTCGCGCGGCACCGGGTTGGACAGCGGGTTGCCGCTCTTGCCGATCAGCGCCGCCACCAGTGGCTCGTTGGCGCTGAAGCCCCGCTTGACGACCATGCCCACCTCGCCGTTGGCCAGCCGCACGAGGCTGCCGGGCGGGTACAGGCCCACGGCCTTGATGAGGGCGGCGCCGGCCTCGTCGGGCTGGCCCAGCTCGTCCAGGAACACGGCCCGCGCGGCGGCGGCGCCGCTCATGGCCTGGCGGCTGCGGCGCGGCGACAGCCGGGCGCCGAAGATGTCGATGCGGCGCAGCAGCCGCGCCAGCTTCTCGCCGTCGCCGCGCGGCGCCAGCGGGCCGGGGCCGGCGTCGTGGTGCAGCCGCACGGCGGTCAGCCAGGCGTCGTCGATGACGCCGGCCTGGACCAGCCGGGCCGCGGCGCGGTCGCCATGGGCCTGCAGCGACTGGCGCTGCGCCGGGCTGGCCGGGCCGGTCTGGTTGGCCATGCGGTCGTGCACGTCGCTGGCGCCGTAGTTCATCGTCAGCGCGGCGCCCTGCAGCGCCTCGCGCAGCGGCGCCGGCAGCTGCAGCTGTTGGGCCACCAGGTCGCACAGCAGCAGCGTCAGCAGCGCATGGCGGGCGCTGTAGTCCTCGTACGCCTGGCTGCTCTCGAACACCAGCAGCATCAGCGTCGCGTCGGGCTGGGCATGCAGCCGCTTCAAGGCGGCGTCGCGCAGCTGGGCCACGCGGCTGGGCAGGTCCGCCGGGGCGGCTTCGCGCAGCAGCGTGTGGGTGTGCAGCAGCAGGTCCGACCAGGCCTCGCGCGGCCCCAGCTCCACCTTGGCAGGGGCGGACGGGTCGAGCCGGAAGCTGGCGTCGGCCTTGGCGATGTCGGCCAGCGGCACGCCCTGCATGACCAGCGTGTCCAGCCGGTGCGCGCGGGCGCGCTGGTATTCCATCGTGTCGGCCGAATTGACCCACGCGCCGCCGTCGATGAGGCCGCGCACCTGCGGCGAGTCGCGCAGCGTCTGCCCGCGCGCGAACAGCAGCTGGCCGCCGGCGTCGTACAGGTCGTAGGGCAGCGTCATGCCCACGCGCAGCGTGCGCGCGGGGAGGGGAATGAGGTCGAGGGCCATGAAGCGCGGGATTCTGAAGGGGCTTCGGCGGGCGCAAGCCGATCTTGAGCCACGGCGAAGGGGCGGCTGCGTAGAATTCCCGCCTTCATCCGAGGAGCGCTGCGACGGGGTCTCACCTGCCAGGCTCGGATTCCTCTCCAACGGCGCTCATCGAACCTCTGCACGAGTCCGTCGATGACCATCGCCCCGCCCCCCCTGAAGCTCTCCGGCCTGGAGCCCGTCGCCATCGGCGCCGGCACGCTGTTCGTCAACATCGGCGAGCGCACCAACGTGACCGGCTCCAAGGCCTTCGCCCGCATGATCCTGGCCGGCCAGTTCGAGGAGGCGCTGGCCGTGGCCCGCCAGCAGGTCGAGAACGGCGCGCAGGTCATCGACGTCAACATGGACGAGGCCATGCTGGACAGCCAGGCCGCCATGGTGCGCTTCCTGAACCTGATGGCCAGCGAGCCCGAGATCGCCCGCGTGCCGGTGATGATCGACTCGTCCAAGTGGAGCGTCATCGAAGCCGGCCTGAAGTGCATCCAGGGCAAGGGCATCGTCAACTCCATCTCGCTGAAAGAGGGCGAGGCCGAGTTCAAGCGCCAGGCCAGGCTGGTCAAGCGCTATGGCGCCGCCGCCGTGGTGATGGCGTTCGACGAGCAGGGCCAGGCCGACACCTTCGCCCGCAAGACCGAGATCTGCGCGCGTGCCTACCGCATGCTGGTGGACGAGGTGGACTTCCCGCCCGAGGACATCATCTTCGACCCCAACATCT
>JAYSCT010000096.1:0-18020 GCA_041914785.1 Roseateles sp. | reverse complement strand
GCACCGCTCAAGATAGTTGACGCTGACAGCTCAGGGTAGTTGACGCCGGGCACGCAGGGCCAGTCCAACTGGGCCGGCGCCCACAGGTACGGGCGCAAACTCTTTGTGGCCGACATGAATCATGAATTGCTCGCGGCCTTGCGCTGCGCGCCATCGGGCTTCGAAGTAGACGGCCAGGACGTGAGCGCGCATTGACTGAAAGCGGGCTTTTGCGATCGATGCCTGCTTTGCGTCAGTCGACTGGTATCGATTGAACAGGGCTGCGGTGATCGGGTGGCGCGTCACGCCCTGTCGCAATAGTGGATGGTCTCGATGGTGCTGCGCCAGCCTGTACATCGCCTCCAATTCCGGGTCGTCTCGCAGTTTCGACTTCAGCACCCGGATTTGGGCCAGCGTGTCCTTCCAGTCGTTCAGTTGATTGCGCCAATCGTTGGACCAGTAAAGGCAAGGCTTTGAGAACGGCGGGGTCTGCAGTAGCTCCTCGACGGTGAAGAAGATCTCAGCGTGTGCAAGGAGCTGAGGATGCGCACCAATCATCCACAAGATGGTCTTGAGTGTGTCGGTCGAGCCGGAAGCGTGCTCGAGGTGGATCGACAGCGCAGCGAATGCTGGGCTGTCCGCCATGGAGCCGGTCTGGTGTGACCCCTTCATGCTGCTGCATCCCGGTTGAGGCCATCCTGCGGGCGGGCGGGCGGCAGTTTGCGCGAGTCGCAACCGGTCGCGCGCACGAAGTTCATCTTGAGCGCGGAGGCCAGCGGATTGATTCCGTTGTCAATGGTTGAGCGCCACAGGTGATACATCGCGGCCGGTGAGGTCGCAGCGGACAAACACGGGGTGCTTGCCGCAAACATCCACCCTGCAACCACGATGCGGCGTGTGCGTTCGGTCACTTGGTGGGCCAGCAACAGCGCCGGTATCCGCGTGCTCGCTGGCCAGCGCTGTTTGGCGGCGAGGAGAACCTCGGGGTTCGCGAGCCACGCCAGAGGCCCGGTCCCATCAGCCGACCCAACAACGACCGGCAGCCGTGACACCATCAGTGAGTCCAGCCCCGTCTCGGACCAGTCCTCGAATTTCAAAATGTTCGCTGGCGTGACATCTGCAGTTTGGAGAAACTGTGCCGCGGCGGGGTCCATACCGGTGACGCGACCAATTTCAATATATCCAAATCGGGCTGTTCTAAATATCCTTTTTTCTTCCGCTGAACTGCGTCGCGACGATTTCTCATTGGTGTGCATGGCCGGCCCATTGCAGCAATTTCGCTGCTTGAGTTGTGATGGGCGGCAGGCTAGCCGGGCGAATTTATTATTTCAACAGGGCCTTCTTGATTCGTAATTCCTGTACAGAATATGTTCTGGGATCGTTATGCAAAGATCCTCGCCCTATGGCCTGCGTCCGGCAATAACAAAAAATGGCGTTATAAATTTAGGGGGGAGGGTTTATCACTACACCGCTTTTGCGTTCAAACCACATGCGCGAATGGCGTACTACACTGACTCGACGCCGTTCGGAGTGCCTTGTCTTCAGTAGATCGCCGCCGAAGGAGTTGTGTCCGTCCGTTCAAGCGGCAGACGCTCATGCGACGCTGCGTCACCAGAAGCGCTCACGCGACTAGCGCAGCAGCGATGAACCGGGCTGTAAAGTGAGCCTAAGGCTTTAGCCAGCCACGCCTAGCATCCCTGCCAACCATCTGGCCTGCTGGCGCCGCAGCCCGTCAAAGATCGCCTCGGCGGTGTGCTCTGGGAAGCCGGCTGGCAGCAGGCCCAGCACTGTTGCGATCGCGAACTCCACCCTGGCCACCAGGGCTTGCATCATTTCCCAGGCGCCTTCTGCGCCGCTGCGCTGTGCGAGCCCGTGCCAATGGCGCGTCTGGATGCGATCCAGTTGGTAATGTGGGTTCTTTGAACGGACGGCCATCGCCAGCTTGGCCTCCTGCCATGCGACTTGATTCGGTCCGTGCCCGATGACGGGCCACACTGAGATGACGTCGTACAGCGGAGTCATCCGGTAGCCCCCACCGGGCAACAGGAAGATGGAGAAGTTCTTGGCATGACCGTCGGTGGCGGCAAGCAACCAGAAGGCGAGTTGAGCGCACAAGAAAAGTTGGATGTCAGCGTGGGCCGTCCGGCTGCCACGCAATACCTGCAGGCATTCGGCCATGCCTGGTCCACCCTGGGCCTCGTACTTCTCTGATGGCGCCTTTCCCAGCACCTGGCAGAAGTCCTCCTGCGGGATTCGCGCAATCCAGCGGGACCCGGGTGCTGCGCCACCTACCCACTGTCTGTCAAAGCGTTCCACCGACAGGACTGTTTCGTCCTCGAAGCTGGCGATTTCAGTGTTGGCCACCGGCAGACCGAGGGCGCGCAGCAACTGCGCGCACAGCCACTCGTTGTAGACGGAGTGCGTGAGGTCCAGGCGGCGACCGCCAACGAGCCCAAGGGGAAGTTTGAGGATGTGGGTGGTGGGCGTCGCGCCCAGGGGGCGACACCATTGGCCGTCGACCTTCAGCAGAGCAGTCTTCTCCTGCGCACCGGCAATGGAGATGCGCAGGTCAGCGAGGTCCAGGTCATCACCCGGTCCCTGTTCGGCAGCGACACCACGCAAGTGTCGCGAGACTGCGTTGTCCGCCAGGGGTTCGTACTCGACCCGGTCGAACCCAGTCGGTAGCTGCTCGGGCGGCAACAACTGGATGGCGCCAACGCAGTCTCGACCGATGGCCTGAAGCAGGTCGAACACCTCCGTAGAGCCGACTTTGAATCGGGCACTCACTCGACGCCGGATGCGGTCATCGTCCGGTAGCAGGTTATCGAAGAAGTTGGTGACCACCTGGCCAGAGATCGTCCGATCCGGGGTGATGGGCAGCGACAGCGACAGCGGACGCGCGCGTTCGGACGTCGGCCAGGATTTCTCGTAGATGAAGCGGTGGGTGCCGCTGCGGGTGCGTTGCCAGGTGCCCACGCGCTCGCCATTCATCCAGACCCAGAGCTCGCGAACGTCAGCCATGTTTGCGCCCCTCTCGGTTGTAACGCCGTCGCGCATCCGTCGGGAGGGATGAGATCTGCCGGCTTGTCACCATCGGCCCCGTGGCTCATCGTCTAGCTGGCTGTCCGGTGAGGTGTCCGACACCGGCGTGGCCGCTTCTGTTCCGTCCGTCGGCTTGCTCGTCGGGGTCCCCTTTGTTTGGTCGTGCGCTTGCAAGTCCCTCGTGGGCTTGGCTGCTGGAAGCGCGTGCTCGGTTTGGCGGACTACGACCTGCGCGCCCAACATGGCCAGTAGCTGCAGCAGTTGATCCACGCTCACAGCCCCGGGGTCTCGTTCGATGTCGGCAACGCGCGACTGCACGACTCCCAGACGTTGGGCGAGCTCAGCCTGCGTCATCTGGCGCGACTTGCGCAGAGACTTCAACAGTTGCTTTAGTTGGCTGGTGAGCTGAACAGGATAGTCCAATGGCGTTATCGGCTAAGGGCGATTTTTGTAGCATATCGCTTTCGGGCGATAAAATCAAAAAATCGTTCTTAGGCGATAATTGAATACCCGCCAGGATGCAATCTTCCCGTCGAAGCGGGTCGGCGCCACGGAGCCTGGAAGTCCGAACGGCGCACATCCCGGGACTGTCGTCACCCGCTTGGTGGAACTGGAAGGCAAGCGTGATGCCAGACCGGCGCAAAGTTCCTCATGTTGAGCCCCTGATCCGCTGGGTCCGACGGCCCGCACTTAAATTGCACTTGGCTGGAAGGGGGATATATCATCGCGGCCGGCCGCAACGCTGATGGGAACGACCCAATGGTCAGTTGCAGTTGCAGTTTGCAAATTGGGTCGTTCGGTGGGTCTGGGCCCAATTGTGTTTAAGTGGGCAAGTGTGGGTGGAGCAATTTTTTGGCTAAGTGCTTGACGGGATTGAATAAAACCGATTTAGGCCTAGTGTCGTCGATATTAACCTTGCCTCAATATTAGACTCATAACCCAAAGGTCGTCGGTTCAAATCCGGCCCCCGCAACCAAATATGAAACCCGCCGAGTAGCACATGCCGCTCGGCGGGTTTTTCATTTCCGGCGTGTCATTTCCGTGGTTTGCTGAGTAGCTCCGGTGGTTGAGGAGCGCCCGCGCGGATGGTTGCCGATGTCGATCAGATATCGGCCGCGGTTGAAATTGCAGCCTGGAAAAACAAAACGACCGCCGCGGCGGTCGTTCTTGTTGGAGAGCGCCGAGGCGCGGCCGTCAACGGGCGGCTGCGCGCTTGCGCGTCCAGCCCAGCGCGCCCAGGGCGCCCATTGCCAGCGCGATGCTGGCCGGTTCCGGCAGATTCACCGGCGGCACGGCGGTGGCGCGCACGAGGCTGAAGTCGTCGAAGATGACCGAGTTGTCATTGCCGGTCACCACCAGCGAACGGGCGACGCCGCCCTTGAGGTCCAGCACGAGGCTGTTCCAGTCGCAGAAGGTGGCGCCCGGTTCGGAGGTGCAGCCGTCGTTCTTCAGCCGGCCCAACGCCCAGGACCTGCCCGTGCTGTGGTCGATGTTTTCGTACAGCGTGATGCTTACATCGGCGCCGAGGATGGTGGCGTAGAACAGCGTGGAGCCCGAGATGAAGCCATCGGCGTAGTTCATCGTGAGGGACTGGCGCTGCGAGCTGCTGCTACCGCCTGGGTTGCTGGACAGCATCAGGGCGCCGCAGCCGCCGTTGTTCGGCACGAATGCAAGGATGCCGTCGCAGTCCTTGCTCGTCAGCACACCCCAGGCGCTGCCCGTGAATTGCAGGCCGTCCTTGGCGCCGTACTTGGCCTGGGCCAGGTTGACCAGACCCGATGAATTGACGATGGTCGTCATGTCCTCGAACGAGAACTCCACCGACGCGGGCGCCGCGAAGGCCGGTTGCAGGGCCGCAGTCAGGGCCAGGGCCAGCAGTTTGCTCTTTGCACGCATGACAGGTTCTCCGTCGGAGGTTTTCGAGTTGGGTTTGTGTGCGGAACTGTAAACAAGCGGCATATTTCACGGGGCGGCGCTGCCCCTTCAGTTGAGGGGGCGTGCGCAGTCGACAACCTGGCTTAGGGGGTGTGCGGGGCCTTGGCTACACTGCCGGCGGTGGAAACCAAATGGCTTGAAGACTTCGTCAGCCTGGCCGAGACGCGCAGTTTTTCCCGCTCGGCCCAGTTGCGCCATGTGACGCAGCCGGCGTTCTCGCGTCGCATCCAGGCGTTGGAGGCGTGGGCGGGGGTCGACCTCGTGGACCGCTCGTCCTATCCGACGCGGCTGACGGCCGCCGGCGCGACGCTGCTGGCGCAGGCGGTGGACCTGCTGGGCAACCTGCAGGCCACGCGCAACATGCTGCGCAGCCACCAGGCGGCCGACCAGGACATGATCGAGTTCGCCGTGCCGCATTCGCTGGCGTTCAGCTTCTTCCCGCACTGGTTGATGGGGCTGCGGCGCGGCTTCGGCGCGATCAAGTGCAGGCTCAACGCGGCCAACGTGCATGACGCCATGCTGCAGCTCAGCGAGGGCAACTGCGACCTGCTGCTGGTCTACCACCACGCCAGCCAGCCGCTGCAGCTGGACCCGGAGCGTTACCAGACGGCGTCGCTGGGCCACGAGACGCTGGCCCCCTACGCCAAGGTGGACGCGCAGGGCGAGCCGCTGTTCCGCCTGCCGGGCCGGCCGGGCCAGAAGATCCCGTTCCTGAGCTACGCGGCCGGCGCCTACCTGGGGCGCATCGTGGAGCTCATCGTCAAGCAGGCCGACTGCGCGCTGAACCTGGACGCCATCTACGAGACCGACATGGCCGAGGGCCTGAAGGCGATGGCGCTGGAGGGGCATGGCCTGGCCTTCCTGCCGGCGAGCTCGGTGCAGAAGGAGCTGGCCGGTGGCCGGCTGGTGCCGGCGGCGGCGCCGGGCGCGTTCAGCGTCAGCATGGAGCTGCGCATCTACCGCGAGCGGCCCGAGCTGTCGCGCCGGCACAAGCCGGCGGCGCAGGCGCTGTGGGATTACCTGGCCACGGCCAACGGGGCCAAGTAAGGGCAATCCACATCGCGGGTATCGTGTAAACCCGTATTCGGGCGGGCTGCGTGCCGTGGTCTGCTCCCGGATTGCTATCGATAACCCTTTCCCTGTTGTTGGAGTCTCCATGAAGAAAGTTCTGCTCGTCGCCGCCCTGTTCGCCGGCGTCTCGGCCGTGCATGCGCAAGACACGCTGACGAAGCTGAAGACCAGCGGCGTCATCACGATGGGCGTGCGCGAGTCTTCGGGCCTGTCCTACACCATCGGTGACGGCAAGTACGTCGGCTACCACATCGATGTCTGCGACCGCGTCGTCGCCGACCTGCGCAAGCAGCTGGGCGGCAAGCTGGAGGTCAAGCACCAGCCCGTCACGTCGGCCAACCGCATCCAGCTGGTCACGAACGGCACGGTGGACCTGGAGTGCGGCTCCACGACCAACAACGTGCAGCGCCAGAAGGACGTCGCCTTCGCCGTGACGACCTATGTCGAGGAAGTGCGCATCGCCGTGAAGGCCAATTCCGGCATCACCTCCATCGCGCAGCTCAACGGCAAGCATGTGGCCACCACCACCGGCACGACCTCCGTGCAGACGCTGCGCAAGCATGAGCGCGCCACGGGCGTGGACTTCAAGGAAGTCTTCGGCAAGGACCACGCCGACAGCTTCCTGCTGCTGGAGTCCGGCCGTGCCGATGCCTTCGTGATGGACGGCTCCATCCTGGCCAAGAACATCGCCACCTCCAAGGCCCCGGCCGACTACAAGATCGTCGGCGAGGTGCTGTCCGTCGAGCCCATCGCCATCATGATGCGCAAGGACGACCCCGCCTTCAAGAAGGCCGTGGACGACAGCATCAAGGGCCTGATGAAGTCGGGCGAACTGGCCAAGATCTACGACAAGTGGTTCATGCAGCCCATCCCGCCGACCAACGCCCGGATCGGCCTGCCGGTGTCGGCCGCCAACAAGGAAGCCTGGGCCAACCCCAACGACAAGCCGATGGAAGAGTACGCCGCGAAGAAGTGATCGCGGGCACGGTTTGAGCTAACAGGAAGCGGGTGCGAGGCACCCGCTTCGTTCTGGGAGAGACGATGAGTTGGGACTGGCAGGTGTTCTGCAGGAACACGCTGGATCAGGAGGTCGTCGGCAGCTGCTTCGGCAGCAACGGCGACATCACCTATCTGCAATGGATGATTTCGGCCTGGGGCTGGACGCTGAGCGTCGCCGTGCTGGCGCTGGTGCTGGCCTTGAGTGTCGGGTCGCTGATGGGCGTGCTGCGCACGGTGCCGAACCGGGGGCTGGTGTTCCTCGGCAATGCGTGGACGGAGCTGTTCCGCAACGTCCCGCTGCTGGTGCAGATCTTCCTCTGGTACCACGTGCTGCCGTCGATCTTCACGAGCCTGCGCGCCATTCCCAGCTTCGTGCTGGTCGTCTTCGCGCTGGGTTTCTTCACATCGGCGCGCATCGCCGAGCAGGTGAAGGCGGGCATCCAGAGCCTGCCCAAGGGCCAGCGCTACGCCGGCCTGGCGATGGGCTTCACGCTGCCGCAGACCTACCGCTACGTGCTGCTGCCGATGGCGTTTCGCATCGTCATCCCGCCGCTGACCAGCGAGAGCATGAACATCATCAAGAACTCGTCGGTGGCTTTCGCGGTCAGCATCGCCGAGCTGACGATGTTCTCCATCCAGGCCAGCGAGGAAACCTCGCGCAGCATCGAGATCTACCTCGCCGCGACGGCGCTGTACTTCGTGTCCGCCTTCGCGATCAACCGCGTGGCGCTCTTCATCGAGCACCGGGTGCGCGTGCCCGGTATGGTGGGGGGCAAGTGATGGATCTCGATTTCAGCTTCCTCAGCTGGGGCGTCGTCTCCAGCTTCGTTGCCAAGGGCTTCTTCTTCTCCCTGCAGCTGACGCTGATCGCGATGATCGGCGGCATCGTGCTCGGCACCCTGCTGGCGCTGATGCGCCTGTCCGGCAAGCCGTGGCTGGAGATGCCCGCGGCGGCCTACGTGAACACGCTGCGCTCCATCCCGCTGGTGATGGTGATCCTGTGGTTCTTCCTGCTCATCCCGCTGCTGACGGGCAAGCCGCTCGGCGCGGAGCTGTCGGCCATCGTCACCTTCACGCTGTTCGAGGCGGCGTACTACTCCGAGATCATGCGCGCCGGCATCCAGAGCGTGCCCAAGGGGCAGGTGTACGCCGGCTACGCGGTGGGCATGACCTACCGCCAGACCATGCAGCTGGTGGTGCTGCCGCAGGCCTTCCGCAACATGCTGCCGGTGCTGCTGACGCAGACCATCATCCTGTTCCAGGACACCTCGCTGGTCTACGCCATCGGCGCCTACGACCTGCTCAAGGGCTTCGAAGTCGCCGGCAAGAACTTCAACCGCCCGGTCGAGACGTACCTTGTCGCCGCGGTCATCTACTTCGTCATCTGCTTCGGCCTGTCCATGACGGTGCGCCGTCTGCAGGCCAAGATCCAAATCATCCGCTGAACGCCATGATCGACATCAAGAACGTTTCCAAGTGGTACGGCAGCTTCCAGGTGCTGACCGACTGCACGACGTCCATCAAGAAGGGCGAGGTCGTCGTCGTCTGCGGGCCGTCGGGCTCGGGCAAGTCGACGCTGATCAAGACGGTCAATGCGCTGGAGCCTTTCCAGAAGGGCGACATCGTCGTCGACGGCATCTCCATCGCCGACCCCAAGACCGACCTGCCCAAGCTGCGCTCGCGCGTGGGCATGGTGTTCCAGCACTTCGAGCTGTTCCCGCACCTGTCGGTGACGGAGAACCTGACCATCGCGCAGATCAAGGTGCTGGGCCGCTCGGCCGAAGACGCCAAGGTGCGCGGCCTGAAGATGCTTGACCGCGTGGGCCTGTCGGCGCACAAGGACAAGTTCCCCGGCCAGCTGTCCGGCGGCCAGCAGCAGCGCGTGGCGATTGCGCGCGCGCTGTCCATGGATCCCATCGTCATGCTGTTCGACGAGCCGACCTCGGCGCTGGACCCGGAGATGGTGGGCGAGGTGCTGGACGTGATGGTGCAGCTGGCCCACGAGGGCATGACCATGATGTGCGTGACGCACGAGATGGGCTTTGCCAAGCGCGTCAGCAACCGCGTCATCTTCATGGACGCGGGCAAGATCGTCGAGGACTGCTCCAGTGCCGACTTCTTCGGCAAGCCCGAGGAGCGCTCGCCGCGCGCCAAGGACTTCCTGGCCAAGATCCTCCAGCATTGAAAAAGGGCGCCGCGCGGCGCCCTCCGAGGACGACAGGCCCGCTCCCGCGGGCCTGTTTCATTCAGGGCTCGATGACGGCGCCGACGACCGCGCCGGCCGCGATGGTGCCGATGCGCGTGGCCTTGCCGGTCGCCAGGTCGATGCGGTACCAGGCCGAGCTGCTGCCCGTCGTGATGGCCGCGTAGGCGGCGTTCGACACGTCGGAGATGTCCAGCGTCGCGCGCTGGAAGCTGCCGATGCCCAGCGACCCCACCGTCCACAGCCGCCCCGTGTTGGGCGACACCGCGGGCTGCACGCCCTCCTTGCTGCCCTGGTGCACCAGCACGCCCTGGCGGCCGTCCAGCGCGTAGTTGGTGGTGATCTTGTCGTTGTCCTTGTTGTACGTGTAGCCGGCCGCGACGATGGCGGGCGTCTTGCCGGCGTTCACGTCAGCCGCGTCGTAGGCCAGCCGGCCGTCGAACTGCACGCCGGGCTCGTTGGGGTTGCCGTCCACGATGGCGCCGGTGTCCGGGTGCAGCCGCAGGTTGAAGCCCGCGTCGTTGACGACGCGGATGCGGTCCACCGTCGGGTTGAAGTCCACGCCCCACTCGGTGGCGCCTTCCCTGGGCAGGGCGCTGGGCGTGCCGACGGCGCTGGCGGCGCCGGTCTGGGTGTCGATGCGGTAGAGCTGGCCGCTGGCGCCCAGGCCGAACAGCTGGCCCTTGGCGACGCGGTAATCGATGCCCAGCAGCGTGTCGCCGGCGGCCAGGCCGGTCAGCGCCTTGGACGACAGCGTCTTTTGCGGCTGGCCGGCGTTGAACTGGACCAACTGGTTGCCCGTGGTCACCGCGTAGATGGTTTCCTTGGCGGGCGGGCCGAGGGGTTCGGGCGGCGGCATCGCGCAGCCCGCGAGCAGCGCGAGGGGCAGGGCCAGCAGGCGGATGGGAAGGCGGGCGGAACGGGTCATGGAATCTCCAGGTGGCGGCGTGACCGGTTTATACGGGCGGTCCCCGCGTCCCGGATGCCACTCCGTCACAGGAACATGCCGCCCGATGCTTCCACGCGCTGGCCGGTGATCCAGCCCGCGCCCGGGCGCATCAGCGCGGCCGCGGCGCCGCCGATGTCGTCGGCCTCGCCGACGCGGCCCAGTGCCGTGACGGACGCGACGAAGCGGTTCAGCTCCGCGTTGTCGCGCACCGCGCCGCCGCCGAAGTCGGTGGCGATGGCGCCGGGCGCCAGCGTGTTGACGCGGATGCCGCGCGCGGCCAGCTCGTGGGCCTGGTAGCGGCTCAGCACCTCCACCGCGCCCTTCATCGCCGCGTAGGCGGCGTAGCCCGGGATGGTGAAGCGCGCCAGCCCGCTGGAGATGTTCAGCACGCGGGCGCCGTCGGCCAGCAGCGGCAGCAGCGCCTGCGTCAGGAAGAACGGCCCTTTCAGGTGGATGGCCAGCATCGCGTCGAACTGGTCGGGCGTCGTGTCGGCAAAGCTGGCGTGCGCGCCCGCGCCGGCGTTGTTGATGAGGCCGTCGAGCTGGTGCGCGCCCCAACCGGCGAGCGCCGTGCGCAGCCGGCCGACGAAGGCCGGGAACTGGGCCGCATCGGTCACGTCCAGCGGCAGCGCGAGCGCGCGCCGGCCCAGCGTCTGGATCTGTGCGACCACCGCGTCCGCGGCAGCGCCGGCCTCGCGGTAGGTCAGCACGACGTCGTGGCCGTCGCGGGCCAGGGCCAGCGCCATGCTGGCGCCCAGGCCGCGGCTGCCGCCGGTGATGAGGGTGATGGGGGTGGATGTCATGGAATGCTCCGTGAGGTGAGGGGACGGCATGAAATTTATTGTTTGATCCGAAGTGGATAAAGTTGCCGATAATGAATTGACTGTGCATTGAATGGATTCCAATCTGGACCTCGCCTCGTTGCGCGTCTTCCTGCAGGTCGCCGAGCTGGCGCACTTCAGCCGTGCGGCGGACGAACTCGGGCTGCCCAAGGGCCGTGTCAGCCAGGTCGTGCGCGACCTGGAGGCGCGGCTGGGCACGCGGCTGTTCCTGCGCACGACGCGGCGCGTCAGCCTGACGTCCGACGGCGAGCTGCTGGCCGAGCGTGCCCGCGGCCTGCTGGCCGACGCCAGCGAGATCGAGGCGCTGTTCCAGCAGGACCGCCAGCTCGGCGGCCGGCTGCGCGTGGACCTGCCGGTGCGGCTGGCGCTGGACGTGGTGCTGCCCGCGCTGCCGGAGTTCCTCGCCGCGCACCCGGGCCTGCAGGTCGAGGTGAGCTGCACCGACCGGCGCGTGGACCTGGTGGAAGAGGGCTTCGACTGCGTGCTGCGCGTTGGCGCCGTGCACGACCCGCTGCTGGTGGCGCGGCCCGTGGGCCGGCTGCGCATGATGAACGTCGCCAGCCCCGCCTACCTCGCCGCGCGCGGCCTGCCGCGGGTGCCGGACGACCTGCTGACGCAGGGCCATGAGCTGGTGCACTACAGCCAGACCTGGGCCGATCGCCACCCGCGCTTCGACTGGGCCGACGCCGACGGCCGCGCGCACAGCCTGGCGCTGCCGGCGCGCGTCAGCGTGAACCACACCGATGCCTACGAGATCGCCGCGCTGGCCGGCATGGGCATCGTGCAGGCGCCGTGCGTGGGCCTGCGCACGGCGGTGGCCGAGGGGCGGCTGGTGCGCATCCTGCCGGGCCACGAGCCGGCGCCGCTGCCCGTCCACCTCGTCATGAGCCAGCGCCGACACACCCCGCGCCGCGTGCGCGTGTTCATGGACTGGCTGGTGGCGCTGCTCGGCACCCATCTGGCCGACGACAATCCCGACCCATCATGACCGACACCCTCCTCCTCACCCGCCCCGACGACTGGCATCTGCACCTGCGCGACGAGGCGGCGCTGGCCAGCGTGCTGCCCTACACCGCGCGCCAGTTCGCCCGTGCCATCGTCATGCCCAACCTGCGCCCGCCGGTCACCACCGCCGCGCAGGCGCTGGCCTACCGCGAGCGCATCCTGGCAGCGTTGCCAGAGGAAGGCCCGGGCAGCGACTTCCAGCCGCTGATGACGATGTACCTGACGGACAACACGCCGCCTGACGAGATCAGGCGCGCCAAGGATGCCGGCGTCGTCGCGCTGAAGCTCTACCCGGCCGGCGCCACGACCAACAGCGATGCCGGCGTCACCGACATCCGCAAGACCTACGCGACGCTGGAGGCCATGCAGCGCGAGGGCCTGCTGTTCCTCGTGCACGGCGAGGTGACGGATGCCGACATCGACGTGTTCGACCGCGAGGCCGTGTTCGTTGACCGCGTGATGACGCCGCTGCGCGCGGCCATGCCCGAGCTGAAGGTCGTGTTCGAGCACATCACGACCAAGGAAGCCGCGCAGTACGTGACGGACAGCGACCGCTTCACGGCCGCCACCATCACGCCGCAGCACCTGCTCTACAACCGCAACGCCCTCTTCACCGGCGGCCTGCGCCCGCACTACTACTGCCTGCCCGTGCTCAAGCGCGAGGAGCACCGCCAGGCGCTGCTGAAGGCGGCGGCCTCGGGCTCGCCCAAGTTCTTCCTCGGCACCGACAGCGCGCCGCACGCCGCGCAGCTGAAGGAGAACTCGGTCTGCGGCGCCGGCTGCTTCACGGCCGTGTCGGCGCTGGAGCTGTACGCCGAGGCCTTTGAGGGCATCGGTGCGCTCGACAAGCTGAATGCCTTCGCCGGCCACCACGGCCCCGACTTCTACGGCCTGCCGCGCAACACCGGCACCGTCACGCTCAAGCGCGAACCGTGGACGCTGCCCAGCGCCGTGCCCTTCGGCGAGGCGCAGCTCAAGCCGCTGCGCGGCGGCGAAACCCTGAACTGGAAACTGATCTCGTGATGAACAAGAAAGTCGCCTTCCTCGTCGACTTCGACAACGTCGCCACCGACGTCATCGAACAGGCGCTGAACATGGTGTTCAAGGATTACGGCACCGCCCACATCCGCCGCGCCTATTGCAATGCCGAGCAGGCCCACCACCAACAGGCCTTCATGAAGCGCCTGGGCCTGCGCGCCATCGTCAACCTCGCCATCGGCAAGAACTCGACGGACATCGCGCTGGCCGCCGACGCGATGGACATCGCCATCACCGAGCGGCCCGACGTCATCGTGCTGGTGTCGTCCGACAGCGACTTCGCGCCGCTGGTGCTGCGCCTGCGGGAGAAGGGCGCCTGGCTGCGCGGCTTCGGCCAGTACGGCAAGACCGGCGATGGCGTCATCCAGATCTACGACCAGTTCAACGAACTGGCCCACGGCACCGGCCGCGCCGCGCGCGACCCCGCACCGGCCAAGGCCGCGGGCGGCGGCCGTGGTCGCCGGGGCGGGCGCGCTGCCGGTGGCAATGGCCGCCCGCAGGCCGACGTGCCGCGCGCCAACCCGGCACCGCGCCCGCCGCGTGCCGAAGAGGCGGCGCCGCTGCCCGCACCGGCCATCGCGGTGCCGGTCGAGGCCCCGGTCGCCGCCGCGCCCGTCGTGCTGGACTCGGCCGCGCCGGTGGCGCCGACACCCGAGGTGGCGGCCCCTGCACCCGCCGAGGCGGCCGCGCCCAAGCCGGCCGCCAAGGCCGCGCGCAAGCCGCGCGCGAAGGCCGAGGCCAAGCCCGCCGTGGAGGCGGCCCCGCCTGCCAAGCCCGCCGCCAAGCCTGCTGCCGCGCCGGCGCCCAAGCCGGCCAAGGCCGCGGCACCGGCGCCGGCCGCAACGGACGACCCGCAGGTCGCCGCCGCCAAGGAGATCAACGCCGTGCTGGCGCTGCTGCCCAAGCTCATCGACGGCCAGTGGCACGACCTGGGCGCCGCGGGCAAGGCGCTGAAGGACGCCGGGCTGCTGGCCAAGTCCGCGCCGGCCACGCGGCTGTTCCGCAAGCATCCGCATGCGTTCCAGCTGCAGCCCGAGAAGCAGCCCACCCAGGTGCGCTTCGCCACTTGATCGCACCGGACTGGTCGGCGCCCTGGTTCGCGCCCTACCGCGACGTGGCCGCGCCGGTGCTGCAGCGGCTGGCGGCCGGGCAGCCGGTGCACGCGGCGCTGGGACATCCGCGTTTCGAGCCCGCCGGGCCACTGGCCACGGGCTATGAGCAGCACGTGGCCGCCACCGGCCGGGTGCCCACGCGGCACAACGCGCACGACCTGTTCAACGGCCTGGTGTGGCTGCGCTGCCCGGCGTTCAAGGCAGCACTGAACGCGGCCCATGTGGCCGCGCCGCCGGCGCCGCCCGGCCGCCGCGGCCCCTTGCGCGACGCGCTGACGCTGCTGGACGAGAGCGGCCTGCTGCTCGCCGGCCCCGCGCCGCTGCGCGCCGCGCTGCAGGCGCGCGACTGGCCGGCACTGTTCCTCACGCAGCGTGCGCTGTGGCGCGAGGCGCGTGCGCTGGTCGTGGGCCATGCGCTGCTGGAAAAGCTGCTGCACCCCCGCAAGCCGCTGTGCGCCCGCGTGCTGTGGGTGGACGACATCGACGCGCCGGGGCTGCCGGCCGACCTCTCGCCCGCGGCGCTGCCGCCGCTGCCCGTGCTGGGCATCCCCGGCTGGTGGGCGCCCAATGCGTCACGGGGCTTCTACGCGGACGACCGGGTCTTCCGCCAACCCAGGCTAGCATCGGCGCCCGCGGTGGGAGGTGTCGCTTGCTGATGAAGTCCTGTTTGAAGCCGTTGTTGGGGCTGGCGCTGGCCGTGCTGGCCGGCCTGGCCGCGGCGCAGCCGTCGCCGGCCGCGTCGGCGCCCGAGGGGCAGCGCGAGGCCCGGCCGGCCGCGCCGCCGGTCGTGTCCGCCAGTGCGCGCCGCCTGTACGAGCGCAGCAAGGGCCAGCTGCTGCAGATCCGCACGCTGCTGAAGACGCAGGACAGCCAGGCCTCCGTGGGCTCGGGCTTCCTCGTCAGCGACGACGGCCATGTGCTCACCAACTACCACGTCATCAGCCAGTTCGCGCTGGAGCCCGACAGCTACCGGCTGCGCTACGCGACCACCGACGGCCAGAGCGGCGCGCTGGAGCTGCTGGACTTCGACGCCCGCCGCGACCTGGCGCTGCTGCGCGCCGTCAGCGACGACAAGGGCAACAACGGCCTCAAGGGCCGCGGGGCGCTGGCGTTCCGGCCGCTTCAGCAACCGCTGGCCAAGGGCGAGCGCATCTACTCGATGGGCAACCCGCATGACGTCGCGTTCGCCGTCGTCGAGGGCAACTACAACGGGCTGGTCGAGCGCAGCTTCGACCCGCTGATCTACTACGCCGGCGGCATCAACCCCGGCATGAGCGGCGGGCCGGTGCTGGACGAGGACGGCCTGGTCGTCGGCGTCAACGTGTCGACGATGCTGTTCGCACAGCAGGTCAGCTTCCTGGTGCCGGGCGAGTTCGCGGCCGCGCTCGTCAAGCGCAGCCTAGACGCCAAGCCCATCCGCACGGCGGCCTGGGGCCGGCTGCGCGACCAGCTCACCAAGTACCAGGACGAACTGGTGACGCGCTTCCTCGCGCTGCCGTGGGAAAGCGCCAACCACGACCGCTACCGCCTGCCGGTGCCCCGGCAGGACTTCATGCGCTGCTGGGGCCGCGGCACGCCGGCCGACACCAAGGGCCTGGACTTCGAGCGATCGCAGTGCCGCATGGACCACGCGCTGTTCGTCGGCGGCAACCTGCAGACCGGCTGGCTGGACATGTCCCACGAGGCCTACGACGGCAGCAAGCTGGGCGCGCTGCGCTTTGCGCGGCAGTACTCCAGCAGCTTCCGCAACGAGCGCCTGGGCGGCCCCGACAAGTCGCGCACCGCGCCCTTCTGCAAGGAGCAGTTCGTCGACCGTGGCGGCTTGCCGCTGCGCGCCGTCGTCTGCCTGCGGGCCTACCGCAAGCTGGAGGGGCTGCACGACGTCAGCATCCTCGTGACGACGGTGGACGCGGCCGAGCAGGGCGCGCTGGGCCGCTTCGACGCCCGCGGCGTCAGCTTCGACAACGCGCTCAAGCTCGCGGCGCATTACCTGGAGGGCTTCGCGTGGACGAATCGCAAGGCCAAGTGAGGCCCGCCGCGCCGGCCGCCGCCGTCGTCGAGGTGCTGGGCCGCGACGGCCGCGTGGCGCTGGTGCAGCGAGTGACGCAGTGGCCCGTGCGCATCGGCCGCTCGCCGGTCTGCGACGTGGTCGTGGACGACGTGCATGTCGCCGCCGAGCATGCCGAGCTGCGGCTGGATGCCGACGGCCGCGTGCAGCTCAAGCTGCTGGACACGCGCAACGGCGGCTCGGTCGCCGGCCGCCGCCTCGCCGCCGGCGACGAGGCCGCGCTGCCCACGGGGGGCGCCTTCCAGCTCGCCGGCTGCTCGCTGCGGCTGCGCACCAGCGCCGATGCGCTGGCGCCGGAGCAGCCGCTCATCGTGCAGCCCGTGCGGCACTGGGCGCTGCTGCCGCTGCTGCTGGCGGTGATGCTGGGCTTGCAGTGGGTGGAGCGCTGGAGCGAGCTGGACGCCGACTCGCGCTGGATCCAGTACGCCACGCCGCTGCTGTGGCCGCTGGCCTTCGTGCTGGCCTGGGCGGGGTTGTGGTCGCTGGCCAGCCAGCTGTTCCAGCACCGTTTCCCGTTCACGGCCCACCTGCGCCGTGCGCTGCTGGTCATCGTCTCGCTGCAGGCGCTGGAGTGGCTGCTGCCGGCCGTGGCCTATGCGTTCTCGCTGCCGCGCCTGATGGCGCTGGATGCCGTGGCGCTGCCGGTGCTGGGCGCGGCGCTGGTGGCCTGGCATGCGCGGCTGGTGTGGCCGGGCGCGCGGCGCATTCTGAACGGCGGCATCGCCGCGCTGCTGGTGCTGGGCCTGGGCCTGCAGGCGGCCGGACGCATGGAGAACCAGTACTTCTTCGGCCCGCCCTACCTGGCCAGCCTGCCGCCGCCGGCGCTGCGCATCGCCAAGCCGCGGCCACCGGAAGACCTGATCGAGTCGCTGAAGCCCCTGAAGGCCGAGCTGCAGCGCCAGGCCCGCAAGGACAACGAGGGCTTTGACGCGGAAGACTTGGGGGGCGAGTGAGTGAGGCCCCTCGCCCAGCCTTGCCGCGCTGAACGCGGGCAAGGCTGGTCGGTCCCCCGAGGGGACGGCGATGCTTGCAGCATTGAGCTGCAAGCACATCGCCCCAGGCGGGCCGGCTTGGGAGCGGCCCGGCGCTCGGCCCGCGACTGGATGCTCAGGTTTGCGGCAGGAAGCCGTCGACGGACAGGTAGCGCTCGCCGGTGTCGTAGTTGAAGCCCAGCACGCGTGCGTTCGCGGGCAGCTCGGGCAGCTTCTGCGCGATGGCGGCCAGCGTGGCGCCGCTGGAGATGCCCACCAGCAGCCCTTCCTCGCGGGCGCAGCGGCGGGCGTATTCGCGCGCGGCCTCGGCCTCGACCTGGATCACGCCGTCCAGCAGCGCCGTGTCCAGCACGGCCGGGATGAAGCCCGCGCCGATGCCCTGGATGGGGTGCGGGCTGGGCTGGCCGCCGCTGATGACGGGCGACGCGGTGGGCTCCACCGCGTAGACCTTGAGCTGCGGCCACGCGTTTTTGAGCACCTGCGCGCAGCCGGTGATGTGGCCGCCGGTGCCCACGCCGGTGATGAGCGCATCCAGGCCGTCGGAGAAGTCGCGCAGGATCTCCTGCGCCGTCGTCTTCACGTGCACGGCCGGGTTGGCGCCGTTCTCGAACTGCTGCGGCATCCACGAGCCGGGGTGCTGTTCCAGCAACTCCTTGGCGCGCGCGATGGCGCCCTTCATGCCCTTCTCGCGCGGCGTCAGGTCGAAGCTGGCGCCGTAGGCCAGCATCAGCCGGCGGCGCTCGATGCTCATGCTGTCGGGCATCACGAGGATGAGCTTGTAGCCC
>JAYSCT010000095.1:0-18598 GCA_041914785.1 Roseateles sp. | reverse complement strand
TCTTCAGCCACCAGATCGGCAGCTTCCTGGGCGTCTGGCTGGGCGGCAAGCTCTACGACGCCACCGGCAGCTACGACGTCGTCTGGTGGCTGGCCATCGCTTTAGGCGTCATGGCCATGCTGGCCAACCTGCCGGTGCGCGAAACCGCCATCCCGCGCGGCGTGCAACCCGCATGAAGCCGCGCCGCTGGATCATCCCCACGCTGGTGGTGGCGGCGCTGGCCGCAACCGTGCTGGCCTACCGCCACCCGGCGATCATGATCCAGCTCAGCGAGCAGATTTGGGCCTGCTTCGGATGACGCCGTCCGCCTGGCTGCAGCGCTTTGCACCTTCCACGCCCGGCACCGCGCTGGACGTCGCCTGCGGCTCCGGCCGCAACCTGCGCTGGCTGGTGCAGGCCGGCTGGCAGGTCACCGGCGTCGACCGTGACGCAGCCGCCACGGCGCCACTGCAAAGCCTTGCAAAGATCGTCGATGCCGACATCGAGAACGGCCCCTGGCCCTTCAGCGGCCAGCAGTTCGACCTGGTCGTCGTCTGCAACTACCTGTGGCGGCCGCTGTTCGACGCGATCCAGTCCGCCGTGAAGCCGGGCGGCTGCCTCATCTGGGAAACCTTTGCCGATGGCCAGCAGACCATCGGCCGACCGTCGCGACCCGACTTCCTGTTGCAGCGCGGCGAACTGCTGCGCGTCTGCCACGGCTGGCGCATCGTGGCTTACGAAGACCTGTTCGAGGAAGCGGTCAACCCGCGCTTCGTCCAGCGCGTTGCGGCCATCCGGCCGTCGCCGGCAGCCTAAAATCGCCCGAATTCCTCAAGACACTCCACCATGAAGCCCATCCTCGGCAGCATCGTCGCCCTCGTCACGCCCATGAACGAGGACGGCAGCATCGACTACCCCGCCCTGCGCCGCCTGATCGACTGGCATGTCGAGTCCGGCACCGCCTGCGTCGGCGTCGTCGGCACCACCGGCGAGTCGCCGACGGTCAGCATGGAAGAGAACCGCGAAATCATCCGTGTCGCGGTCGAGCACGCCAAGGGCCGCATCCCCATCCTGGCCGGCACCGGCGCCAACTCCACGGCCGAGGCCATCGAGCTGAGCCGCTATGCCAAGGAGGTTGGCGCGGACTGCACGCTGTCCGTCGTGCCCTACTACAACAAGCCGTCGCAGGAAGGCATCTACCAGCACTTCAAGGCGATTGCCGAGGCCGTGGACATCCCCATGATGCTCTACAACGTGCCTGGCCGCACCGTCGCGGACATGCTGCCCGAGACCACGCTGCGCTGCGCCGCACTGCCCGGCGTGTTCGGCACCAAGGAAGCCACCGGCAACATCGAGCGCGCCGCCTTCCTCATCAAGCACGCGCCCGAGGGCTTCCACATCTACTCCGGCGATGACGGCACCGCCGTCGCGCTGATGCTGCTGGGCGGCCACGGCAACGTCAGCGTGACGGCCAACGTCGCGCCCGCCCAGATGGCCGAGATGTGCCGCCTGGCCCTGGCCGGCAATGCCATCGAGGCCCGCAAGATCCACCTGCAGCTGCTGGGTCTGCACAAGCAGCTGTTCTGCGAACCCAGCCCCGGCCCCGCCAAGTGGGCCCTGTCCCGGCTGGGCCGCTGCGGCGCGGCGCTGCGCCTGCCCATCACGCCGCTGACGCCGGCCGGCCAGGCCGCCGTCGGTCAGGCGATGGTCGAGGCAGGTCTGCTCTAATGCGCGGCTGCGCCAGCGCGGTCTGGCGCCTTTGTTCCCCGGAGATTTCCAGCGTGATGTCTGTTCCCTCGCTTCGCCCCTCGGCGACCCGTCTGGCCTGCACGGCCCTCGTCCTGTCGCTCGCGGGCTGCAGCACCTTCGACAGCATGTTCTCGTCGGACAAGGTCGACTACCGGACCCAGGCCAAGCAGACCGGCGGCCTGGACGTCCCGCCGGACCTGACCCAGCTCGCCAAGGACAACCGCGCCCAGGTGCAGGGGGGCTCCATCACCGCCTCTGCGCTGACGGCCTCGCGCCCGGCCGCTGCCACGGCCGGCTCGACCCTCGCCGCCAACAGCGTGGCGCCCAGCAGCGCCGGCGACGTGCGCCTGGAGCGCAGCGGCACCGACCGCTGGCTGCACACCTCCGCCACGCCGGAGCAGGTCTGGCCGCAGCTGCGCGCGTTCTGGAAGGACGTGGGCCTGGACCTGGTCAAGGAACAGCCCGAGCTCGGCATCATGGAGACCAACTGGGCCGAGAACCGCGCCAAGCTGCCGCAGGACTTCATCCGCTCCACCATCGGCAAGGTCTTCGACGGCCTCTATTCCACCGGTGAGCGCGACATGTACCGCGTGCGCGTCGAGCGCGGCGCCAACGGCACCGACATCTTCATCGCCCACCGCGGCATGCAGGAGGTCTACACGACCACCGGCCGCGACGCCACCGCCTGGCAGCCGCGCCCGAGCGACGCCACGCTGGAAGCCGAGATGCTGTCGCGACTCATGCTCAAGCTGGGCGGCCAGGAGACGGCGGCCAAGGCCGTCGTCGCCGAGACGCCGGCCGCCACGCCCGTGGCCAAGCCGTCGCCTCTGGCCGTGGGCGGCGACACCGCCCGCCCGCGCCGTCCGCTGTCCGAAGTGCCCGACAGCCTGGCCGTCAACGACGGCTTCGACCGCGCCTGGCGCCGCGTGGGCCTATCGCTGGACCGCCATGGCTTCACGATCGAGGACCGCGACCGTGCCGCCGGCCTGTTCTACCTGCGCTACGCCGACCCCGAGAAGGCCGGCCAGGACGAACCCAACTTCTTCCAGCGCCTGTTCGGCGCCAAGGCGCTCACGCCGACGCGCTACCGCGTGTCGGTCAAGGCCGATGGCGCGAAGAGCACGGTGCGCATCCTGGACGAACGCGGCCAGGCCATCGCCGACGACAACGCCAAGCGCATCCTGTCGCTGCTGATGGACGACCTCAAGTAAGAGACCTCCGCGATGGAGGACCGCCGCCATGCGCTTTCGCAACCTCGGCAGCGGCAGCGGCGGCAACTCGACGCTGGTCGAGGCCAGCCAGGGCATCACGACCACCCGCGTCCTCGTCGACGCGGGCTTCAGTGAACGCGAGCTGTCGCGCCGCCTGGCGCTGGCCGGCTGCACGCCTGCCGACCTCGACGCCCTCTTCATCACGCACGAGCACGGCGACCATGTCGGCCGCTCGGTCGCGTTCGCGCGGCGCCACCGCATCCCGCTGATCACCAGCCGGGGCACCTGGCGCGCCATCGGCACCGACGACTTCGACGCCAGCCTGCTGGTGCTGGCCCGCAGCGGCGACGCCATCGCGCTGGGTGACGTGGAACTGCGGCCCTTCGCCGTGCCGCACGACGCGCAGGAGCCGCTGCAACTGGTGCTGGATGACGGCGCCGCACGGCTGGGCATCGTCACCGACCTCGGCTGCGCGCCCGCCGACGTCGCACAGGCCCTGCAGGGCTGCCAGGCGCTGCTGCTGGAGTGCAACCACGACGAGGCCATGCTGCGCGCCGGGCCCTACCCGCCGATGCTGCAGCGGCGCATCCTGGGCACGCACGGCCACCTGTCCAACGACGCGGCAGCCGAACTGCTGGGCCGCTGCCTTCACGCAGGCCTGGGTGCCGTGCTGGCGGCCCACCTCAGCGAGAAGAACAATGCGCCGGCACTCGCCCGCACCGCCTTGGCCCGCGTGCTGGATTGCGCCGCTGACGACATCCGCGTGGCCGATCCGGTGCTGGGATTTGACTGGCTGACGGTCGGCTGAGCGCAGCAAACCCGCTGCGCAAAGTTTTGTAATTCAGTCCATTGCGGACCGGAATCACGTCTCTTTGCCGCCCGGAAATGAAAAAAGCCGCCGCTGCTTGCGCAGCGACGGCTCTTTCCGAGCGGACGAAGTGATTACTTCGAAGCGGCGGACGCAGCAGCGTCGGCAACAGCCGAAGCGCCAGCATCGACGGCGCTGGCGGCAGCCGAAGCGGCTTCCGAAGCGGCGGGAGCCGGAGCCACGACGGCCGGAGCGGCTTCAACCTTGGGTTCTTCCTTCTTGCTGCAAGCGGTCAGAGCAACAGCAGCCAGCAGGGAAGCCAACAGGATCGACTTATTCATTACTTGTCCTCAAACGTTTAAACGACGGTGCACACCATAATTTTGGGGTCGTGCGCCGGTGACTGATCACCAACGGCCGACCCCACAGAACAAGACGCGGAAAACCTCGAGCGCTTCCCTCGCCTAGCCCGCGATTATAGGGGTTTGCCTGTCACAAACACTCAGAGTCCCAAGGTTGTTGGCGCAAATGAGTCGCCGGAACGTTGCGCCAGGGCATCAAACCACTCCAGACCGCGCAGGCGCTCGCCCGCATCGAGGCTGAGCTCGCCACGCCAGAGGTGGCGGTCGAACAGCCGCAGGCTCAACGGGCCGTTAGCACCGGTGGCCAGCAGCAGGCCTTGAACGCCGCCATCCACGCTCAGGTCGGGCTCGACGGCGCGCGCCGTCACGCAGTGCGCGAAATCGCGGCGCCAGCGCACGAAGCGCGGGTGGCGCCGCGCGACGTCGTCGTACTGCAGCGCCAGCAGGTGAAGCTGGCGGCCCTGGCGCGCCCAGCGGGTCAGCGCGGACAACAGGTTCGCATCCGACAGCGGCCAGTCGGCGAAGCTGGCATCCCAGGCATGCAGTTCCCGGCAACCGTTCGCGTCCGCCCACTCGAACGCCTCCACCAGCAGGCGCTGGAACTCGGCACGGCCGCTGAAGTGCTGGGCGTTCACGCGGTCAGCGGCTGAACCCAGCCGTCCTCAGTCCACTGGTCCAGCAGTTCGCGCGCCTCGGCGGACAGCCGGCCGACCTCGGCCGCCGACAGCTCGCGGCGGTCGGCCAGGCGGTGCATCAGCGTCGCATCACGCCCCCCGGCGCGGAAGCTCTCGCCGTTCAGGAACACATGCGTCGCGTCATAGAGCATGCGGCTGCGCCGGTCCAGGCGGGCGCCCTGCCCCGGCGGCAGCACGTCGCCGGGCTCGAACCAGACCTGCGCCTTGAGCTCGGTCAGCGCTTCGCCCAGCGCACACGTCAGGGCCTGGGGCCGCTGCACGGCCGCCTCGACGGCACGGCGCGCGAAGTCCAGCAGCCCGGCCGGCACGCGGGCCGGCTCCTCCGTGGCCTCCTGGCGCGGGTCTGCGTACAGCTTGCCGGCCGACTCGACACCGTCCAGCAACCGCGGCAGCAACTCGGCCGCCAGGCCCTCGGTCGTCGACGCGCGAAAGCCCACCGACCCGGTGATGCAGCCGGGGCCGACGGCCACGCCGTCATGCGCCCAGCCGGGCGGCAGGTAGAGCATGTCGCCCGGTTCCAGCACGAACTCTTCCTCGGGCTTGAAGTTCGCGATGATCTTCAGCGGCACGTCGTCGCGCAGCACCGCGTCGCGCTGGGCGCCGATGCGCCAGCGGCGCCGGCCGGCGAGCTGGATCAGGAACACGTCGTAGGAATCGAAGTGCGGGCCGACGCCGCCGCCGTCACTGGCGACGGACAGCATCAGGTCGTCCAGCCGCGCATCGGGTGCGAAGCGGAAGCGGTCCAGCAGCGCACGGGCGGCGTCGAGGTGCTGGTCCAGGCCCTGCACGAGCAGCGTCCAGCCGGGCTTGCTCATCGCCGGCAGGCGCGCGATGGGGCCGTGCCGGAGCTTCCAGTCGCCGTCGAAGGCCGTGACGAGGCGGGACTCGACGTCGTCACGCGCGGCCAGCGCGGCCAGCTCCTTCAGCGCGGCGGGCGGCGTGGCGCCCTCGAAGGCCTGGCGCACCAGCAGCGGCTTCTTCTGCCAGTGCTTGCGCATGAACTGCGCCGGGCTGAGGCCGGCGAGCATGGGGGTCGGGAGATCGATCTGCATGCCGGCATTGTGACCAGGGCCGCGTGCGAAAATCATTCCCATGCAAGCGACCCGCCCCTGTGTCGTCTCCCTGCGCTGGAGACTCGAAGATGCCCAGGGCCAGCTCATCGACGAGCTGGCCGAACCGATGGAATTCCTGCTGGGCGGGGATGACCTGTTCGCCAAGGTCGAGGCGGCCCTGGAGGGCCAGGAGGCCGGCTTCGAGACCGACCTCGCGCTGCAGCCTGAGGAAGCCTTCGGCGACTACGACTCTGGCCTCGTCTGCTTCGAGGCGCGCGGCCTGTTCCCGGCCGACGTGGAGCCGGGCATGCAGTTCGAGGGCCTGCCGGAAGGTGCCGTCACCGAGGGCATGCCGGAGGAGGCTGTCTACACGGTCACCGAGGTCTACCCCGAGCATGTGGTGCTGGACGGCAACCACCCGCTGGCCGGTATCGGCCTGCGCATGCACCTGACGCTGCTGGACGTGCGCACCGCCACCGAGGAAGAAGTCCAGGCCGGCTCGGTCGGCGAGCCCCTCTTCATGGTGCAGACCGGCGCGCCGCCGGACGAACAGCTGCATTGATTGCGGGGCAGACCGAAGCCGCGCAGCGGCAAGCTCTGTCCCCAACTGACTCAGAAGTTCAGAGTTCAGGCCTTGCCGGTGGAGCCGAAGCCACCAGTGCCGCGGTCGGACGCATCGAAGCTGTCGACACGGCGGAACGTGGCCTGCACGACCGGCACGATGACCAGCTGCGCGATGCGCTCGAAGGGCTGGATGGTGAATTCGGCCTGGCCGCGGTTCCAGCAGCTGACCATCAGCTGGCCCTGGTAGTCGCTGTCGATCAGGCCGACGAGGTTGCCCAGCACGATGCCGTGTTTGTGGCCCAGGCCCGAGCGCGGCAGGATGATGGCGGCCAGACCCGGGTCGGCGATGTGGATGGCCAGGCCCGTCGGGATCAGCGTCGTCTGGCCTGGGGCCAGCGTGATCGCTTCATCCAGGCAGGCGCGCAGGTCGAGGCCGGCGCTGCCGGGTGTCGCGTAGGCGGGGATCTGCTCGGCCATGCGGGCGTCGAGCACTTGCAGGTCAATCGCGTGCATCAGAGTCTTTTTGAAAGTTCGGCGATCAGCTCGCGCGCGAGGCTGAGCTTGTCCGCACGGGGCAGTTCACGCTGGCCCTGCTCGTCGATGAGCAGCAACGCGTTGTCGTCACGGCCGAAGGTGGCCGGGCCCAGGTTGGCGACGATGAGCGGAATGCCCTTGCGGCGGCGCTTGGCCTCGGCATGCTCGGCCAGCTTCTCGCTCTCGGCGGCAAAGCCGACGCAGTAAGGCGGCTTGGGCAGCCGGGCCACCGCAGCGAGGATGTCGGGGTTCTCCGTCATCGCGATGGTGGGCGCCGTTGCGCCGCCCTCGGCCTTCTTCATCTTGTGCTCGTGCGTCTGCGCCGGGCGCCAGTCGGCAACGGCGGCGCTCGCGATGAAGGCATGCTGATGAGCGGCCAATGGCAGCACGGCATCGAACATCTGCTGCGCGCTCTGCACGTCAATGCGCTGCACGCCGCGTGGCGTGGGCAGGTGCACAGGGCCGCTCACCAGTGTGACGTCGGCGCCCGCCTCGGCCGCGGCGCGGGCGACGGCAAAGCCCATCTTGCCGCTGCTGTGGTTGGTGATGCCGCGCACCGGGTCGATGGGCTCGAAGGTGGGGCCGGCGGTGATGAGCAGCTTCCGGCCGCGCAGGGATTTGGGCGCGAGAAACGCCTCGACGTCATCGAAGATCTGCTGCGGCTCCAGCATGCGGCCGTCGCCGATCTCGCCGCAGGCCTGGTCGCCGTTGGCGGGGCCGATGAGGGTGGCGCCGTCGGCGGTGATCTGCGCCACGTTGCGCTGCGTGGCCGGGTGGGCCCACATCTCGCGGTTCATCGCCGGCACGACGAGCAGCGGGCACTCGTGGATGCGGCGGGCCAGCGCGGTCAGGCTGACGAGGTCATCCGCCCTGCCCTGGGCCAAGGCCGCGATGGCCTCGGCGCTGGCGGGCGCCACCAGCATCACGTCGGCCTCGCGGCTGAGGTTGATGTGGGCCATGTTGTTGTCGGGCCGCGTGTCCCACTGCGAGGTGTAGACCGGCCGACCCGACAGCGCCTGCATCGTCACGGCGGTGATGAACTGCTCAGCACCCTCGGTCATCATGACCTGCACGGTCGCGCCGCCCTTCACGAACAGCCGCGTCAGCTCGGCGATCTTGTAGCCGGCGATGCCGCCGGTCATCGCGAGCAGGATGTGTTTGCCGTGCAGCGGACTCGTCATCACTTCTTCCTGAACACCAGATCCCAGACGCCGTGGCCCAGCTGGATGCCGCGGTTCTCGAACTTGGTCAGCGGGCGGTAGGCGGGCTTGTCGGCATAGCCTGGCGCCGTGTTGGCCAGGGCGGGCTCGGCGGACAGCACGTCCAGCATCTGCTCGGCGTAGGGCTGCCAGTCGGTGGCGCAGTGCAGGTAGCCGCCGGGCTTGATGTGCTTCACGAGATTGGCCACGAACGGCGCCTGGATCAGGCGGCGCTTGTTGTGACGCTTCTTGTGCCAGGGATCGGGGAAGAAGATGTGCACGCCGTCCAGCGCGGCTTCGCCGATCATGTCGCGCAGCACCTCCACCGCGTCGTGCTGGACGATGCGGATGTTGCCGATGTCGCGCTCGCCGATCAGCTTCAGCAGCGCGCCGACGCCGGGCTCGTGGACCTCGCAGCCGATGAAGTCATGGTCGGGCAGCGTCTGCGCGATATCGGCCGTGGCGGCGCCCATGCCGAAGCCGATCTCCAGCACCAGCGGCGCGCTGCGGCCGAAGGTCGCGGCGGTGTCGAGCCGCTCGACCTTGTAGGGAAGCACGAACTTCGGGCCGAGCTCGGCCAGCGCCTTGATCTGGCCCGTGCCCATGCGGCCGGGCCGCGTGACGAAGCTCTTGATCGGGCGGTGCTGCGGGTCCTGCGGTGGGTTGCTGTTCTGTTCGTCCATCAGCCGATTGTCGCCATGACCATGGGCGCGGCGACAACATCGGCATCGCCCAGCCCGACGGCGGCCAGGTAGGACGCGATGGCACGGTCGGCCGCGGCCTCGTCGGCGGCATGGATCAGCGCCAGCGGCTCGCCGGCGGCGACGCGCGTGCCGATGGGCTGGACGTTCGAGAAGCCGACGCGCATGTCGATGGCGTCGCCGGCCTTGCGGCGGCCACCGCCCAGCTCGACGATGGCCACGCCCAGGTCGCGGGTCGCCATCGTCGTGATGACACCGGCGCGCGGCGCGGCCACGGGCTTCACGACCGGAGCGGCCGGCAGGTAAGCGGACGGGCGTTCCAGCAGATCGGCCGGGCCGCCCAGGGCCACGACCATCTGGGCGAACTTCTCGGCGGCGGCGCCGGAGTCCAGCGCGGCCTGCAGCTTCACGCGGGCGGCGGCGGTGTCGGCGGCCAGGTTGCCCAGCACCAGCATCTCGGCGCACAGCGCCAGCGTCACCTCGTGCAGGCGCGGCTCGCGGCGCTTGCCGGTCAGGTAGTGGAGGGTCTCGATGACTTCCAGCGAGTTGCCGACATCGGTGCCCAGGATCTGGTTCATGTCGGTGATCAGCGCGCGCGTCTTCAGGCCTGCGCCGCCCGCGACGGCCACGATGCTCTCGGCCAGTTCCTGCGCGAAGGCGGGCGTGGACGCGAACGCGCCGTTGCCGCACTTGATGTCCATGGCCAGGCCTTCGAGGCCGGCAGCCAGCTTCTTGGACAGGATGCTGGCGGTGATCAGCGGCACGCTCTCGACCGTGGCCGTCACGTCGCGCGTCGCGTAGAAGCGCTTGTCGGCGGGGGCCAGGTCGGCCGTCTGGCCAATGATGGCGCAGCCCAGCGAGCGGACGATCTGGTCGAACCTGGCCGGATCGGGCGTCGTCGTGTAGCCGGGGATGGCTTCGAGCTTGTCGACCGTGCCGCCGGTGTGGCCCAGGCCACGGCCGGCGATCATCGGCACGTAGCCGCCACAGGCGGCCACCATGGGCGCCAGCATCAGGCTGACCTTGTCGCCCACGCCGCCGCTGCTGTGCTTGTCCAGCACCGGGCCGGGCATGTCGGGCCAGCGCATGACGCGACCGGAATTCATCATCGCGCGCGTCAGCAGCACGGCTTCGTCGCGGCCCATGCCCTTGAGGAACACGGCCATGCCTAAAGCGGCGACCTGGCCTTCGCTCCAGTTGTTGTGCGTCAGGCCGTCGACGAAGTTCTGGATCTGCGCTTCGTTGAGCGCATGGCCATCGCGCTTGGCGCGGATGATTTCTTGGGCGAGCATGGTTCAGTAGGCTGCGGTGACAGCAGCGGATTCGGCGCCGGCGAGCACGGCTTCAATGTCGGTGAGCAGGCCGCTCGCGCCGAAGCGCAGGCGTTGCGGGTTGAGAGCAGCGGCGCCCAGCGCGGCCTCGGCTTGGGCGATGTAGCCGGCGGCGTCCGCCACGGAGCGCACGCCGCCCGAGGCCTTGAAGCCGGCGGCGGACAGGCCGCTGGCCTTGATCTCCTTCAGCATCACGGCCGCCGCGGCCGGCGTGGCGCCGGTCTGGGTCTTGCCGGTGCTGGTCTTCACGAAGTCGGCGCCGGCTGCCAGCGCCAGCCGCGTGGCCTGGGCGATGCGCTCGGGCGTGTGCAACTCGCCGGATTCGATGATGACCTTCAGCGTCAGCGGGCGCGACGCGAAGCGCACCTCGGACAGGAACTCGGCGACCTCGGTGGACTGGTCGGCCAGCAACGCGCGGTAAGGCAGCACGACGTCGACCTCGTCACCACCGGCCTGGGCAATGGCCTCGATGTCGGCCAGCGCGCGCGTCAGGTCCAGCGCGCCGTCGGGGAAGTTGGCCACGGCGGCAACCTTGATGGCGGCCGGTAGCGCCGCACGCGCCTGGGCGACGAAGCGCGGCCACACGCAGACGGCGGCCACGGGGCCGTGCGCGGTCTGCGCACGGGTGCACAGCGCGTCGATGTCGGCGGCCGTGTCGGCGTCGTTGAGGCTGGTCAAGTCCAGGCATGCCAGCGCCGTGCGGGCCGCCGCCTTCAGGTCGGCGGTCATAGCTCGACGCCCTTCAGGCTCGCCACCAGCGCCGCCAGGAACGCGGACGCGCGCTCGCCGGACATCTGCGCCTGCTTCAGCGTCAGGTCGTGCGTCAGCGCTTCGGCGGACAGGCCGGCGGCCATGTTGGTCATCAGCGCGATGCCCATGACTTTCAGGCCGGCATGCCGCGCCAGGATGGTCTCGGGCACGGTGCTCATGCCGACAGCGTCGGCGCCCCAGGCCGCGAACATGCGGATCTCGGCGGGCGTCTCGAACTGCGGGCCCAGCGCCCAGCAGTAGGTGCCCTCGCCCAGCATCAGGTTCTCGCGCTTGGCCAGTTCCAGCGCGTGCTTGCGCAGCGCGCCGTCATAGGCATTGACCATGTCGACGAAGCGGTGGCTGCCCTGCTCGCCGACGAGCGGGCTGCGCTGCGGCGCGTTGATGTGGTCGGCGATCAGCATCAGGCTGCCAGGCGGCATGTGGCCGCGCAGCGAGCCGGAGGCGTTGGTCTGCACCAGCAGCTTCACGCCCCAGCGCTTCAAGGTGCGCAACGCGCCGGCCATGCCGGTGCAGTCGCCGCTCTCGTAGGTGTGGGCGCGGCCGCGCAGGAAGACGACGCGCTGCTCGCCGATGTGGCCGACAACGATCTCGTTGACGTGGCCTTCGACCTTGGGCTGCGGGAAGGCGGGCAGCTCGGTGTAGGGCAGGTTCTTCGCGTCCTGCACGTGGCTGACCGCGCCGGCCCAGCCGGAGCCCAGCACGACGGCGACTTCAGGGGCGTTGCCGAACAGGGATTGCAGCTTGTCGACGCTCGCGGTGATGGCGACGTCGAGGGTCTTGTTGTCGATCATGGGAAACCTCAGAAGTTCAGATGACTGGGCCCGAAGCTGTGGGGCAGCAGTTCGGCCAGGGTCCAGCGTTGGCGGATGCCGCCAGGATCGCCGGCGATGATGACAAGCTCGTCGGGCTCGGAGAACTCCCGCAGCTTCTGGCGGCAGCCGCCGCACGGCGTGATGATGTCCGGGCCGGGGCCCGTGACCAGCGCCGCCACGGCGCGCTTGCCGCCGGCCATGATCATGGCCGTCAGCGCCGACGGTTCGGCGCACCAGCCCTGCGGGTAGGACGCGTTCTCCATGTTGGCGCCGACGTGGATGTGGCCCTGCTCGTCGAGGATGGCCACGCCGACGCGGTACTTGGAGTACGGCGCATGGGCGAGGTCGCGGGCACGCAGGGATTCGGCCAGCAGCCGGTCCAGCAGCGCTTGGGAGAGGTCCATCAGCGCTCCTTCACGTAGGGCCGGCCGAGTGCTTTCGGCGCGATCGCGGAGCCGATGAAGCCCGCCAACAGCACGACCGTCAGGATGTAGGGCAGTGCCTGGATCAGCTGCACCGGCACCTCCCCGATGCCCGGCAACTGCACACCCTGCATGCGGATGGCCACCGCGTCCAGGAAGCCGAACAGCAGGCAGGCGCCCATCGTGGGCAGCGGTTTCCACTTGCCGAAGATCATCGCTGCCAGCGCGATGAAGCCGCGGCCGGCCGTCATGTTGGGCGAGAAGGACGCGTTCTGCGCCAGCGTCAGGTAGGCGCCGGCCAGGCCGCACAGCACGCCGTTCATCAGCAAGGCCTGGTAGCGCAGGCCCTGCACGGACATGCCGGCGGCCTCCACCATCGCCGGGTTCTCGCCGACGGCACGCAGGCGCAGGCCCGGGCGGGTGCGCTCCAGGAAGAACCACACCACCGCGACCATCAGGAAGGCGACGTAGACCAGCCCGTTGTGGCTGAGGAAGCCGTGGCCGATCACCGACGCGAACCAGTGGCCGGGCTGCGGCTCGGCAAAGCCCTGGGCGAGCGCCGTCAGGCGCACGTCGCCCTCGATGGGTGGCGTCTGCCCGCCCTGCTGGAACCACGCGATGCCCAGCACGACGGTCAGGCCCGCGGCGATCATGTTCAGCGCGACGCCGGAGACGACCTGGTCGCCGCGGTTCGTCACGCAGGCAAAGCCGTGCACCATGGACGCGGCGCTGGCGACGGCAATGGCCGCCAGCAGGCCGAACGCGGTGGAATGCGTGACCGAGGCCGTCGCGGCGGCCGCGAAGGCGGCGAACAGCATCTTGCCTTCCAGGCCCAGGTCGACGACACCGGCGCGCTCGGACAGCACGCCCGCCATCGCGCACAGCAGCAGCGGCGCGCTGACGCGCAGCGTGGACGCCAGCACCGAGGCGATCAGGACTTCATCCATCAGCGGCCTCCCTTCAGCCTGGCATAGACGCGGGCAAACAGCGGCGCGCTGACCGTGGCCATCGCGCCGGAGAACAGCACGATGAGGCCCTGCGCCGTGACGACCATCTCGCGGCTGAAGCCCTGCAGCTCAAAACTCACCTCGACGCCGCCCTGGTAGAGCACGCCGAACAGCAGCGACGCCAGCACGATGCCGATCGGGTGGTTGCGCCCCATCAGCGACACGGCGATGCCGGTGAAGCCGGCGCCGGCGACGAAGTCCAGCGTCAGCTTGCCCTGCACGCCGGAGATCTCGTTGATGCCCACCATGCCGGCGAGCGCGCCGGAGAGGGCCATCGCCAGCAGCACCTGCGCCCGCGGGCGGATGCCCGCATAGTGCGCGGCCCGCGGCGCACTGCCGACGGCACGCACCGCGTAGCCCGCAGCGCTCTTCCACAGGAACCAGCCGACGAACACGCAGGCCAGCAGCGCGATGACGAGGCTGAGGTTCAGCGGCGACGACGGCAGCTCGTAGCCCAGCGCGGCGGCGATCTGGTGCAGGCCCGGCATGCGGGCGCTGTCGGCGAACTCGGCGGACTCCACCGCCATGCTGCCGGCCGGGCGCAGCCAGTTCACGAGCAGGTAGCTGTTCAGGCTGGCGGACAGGAAATTGAACATGATCGTCGTGATGACGATGTGGCTGCCGCGCCAGGCCTGCAGATAGGCCGGCAGCGCCGCCCACAGCATGCCGAAGAACGCGGCGGCCAGCACCAGCAGCGGCAGCATGACGACGGCGGGCAGCGACGCGCCCAGCCACAGCGCGACGAGCGCCACGCCCAGCCCGCCCAGCGTCGCCTGCCCTTCCCCGCCGATATTGAACAGACCGGCATGGATGGCCACCGCGACGGCCAGGCCGGTGAAGATGAAGCTGGTCGCGTAGTAGAGCGAATAACCCAAGCCGCGCACGCTGCCCAGGGCGCCGTTCAGCAGCACCGTCAGCGCCTGCCAGGGGCTGTGGCCGATGACCATGACGACGAGGCCGGCGACGACCAGCGCGATGGCGAGGTTCCACAGCGGCAGCAGGCCGATGTCGATCCAGCGAGGGAGAGTCAAAGGTTGGCTCATGCAGCCGCTCGTTCTTCTTGTGCGGCCATCAGCAGGCCCAAGCGCCGCTCGTCGCAGTCTTCGATGGCGAGTTCACCGGTGATGCGGCCGGCATTCATGACGACGACACGGTCGGCCAGCGCCAGGATCTCGTCCAGCTCGCTGCTGACCAGCAGCACCGCGCAGCCGGCATCGCGCAGCGCGCGCAGCTGGTGGTGGATGAATTCGATGGCGCCAATGTCGACGCCGCGCGTCGGCTGGCCCACCAGCAGCACGGTGGGCTGCTCGCCGATTTCGCGGGCGAGGATGAGCTTCTGCTGGTTGCCGCCGGAGAACTTGGAGGACCCCAGGTTCTCGTCACGCGGGCGCACGTCGAAGCGCTCCTGCATCTGCCTCGTGGCCTCCCGCATCGCGGCGTGGTTCATGGACGCGCCACGGCGGTACTTGGGCAGGCCCTGGTAGCCCAGCACGGCGGACTCCCAGGCCGGGAAGCTCATGACGAGTCCAACGGCATGCCGGTCCTCGGGCACATGCGCCAGCCGCAGCGGGCGGGCCTGCGCGGTGTCCAGCCAGGCGTCCGGCGTGAACGCGGTGGCGCCCAGCGCCATGCGGCCGCCCTCGGGCGCACGCAGGCCGGACAGCACCTCCAGCAGCTCGCTCTGGCCGTTGCCCGACACGCCGGCCACGCCGACGATCTCGCCAGCCTTCAGCGTCAGGCTGACGTCCTTCAGCGCCGGCACGCCGTTGGCGTGCTTGAGGCTCAGGCCGCTGGCCTGCAGCCGCACCTCGCCGGTCTTCGTCTGCAGCCCCTCGGGCCGGCCCAGCGTGACCTTGCGGCCGACCATGGACTCGGCCAGCGACGCCTCGCTCCACTGCTCGATGCCGCGCGTCTCGACCACCTGGCCGGCGCGCATCACCGTGACGGCGCTGCACAGGCTCATGACCTCGCGCAGCTTGTGCGTGATGAGGATCAGCGTCGTGCCGCGCTCCTTGAGCTTGCGCAGCGTGACGAAGAGCTGGTCGGTCTCCTGCGGCGTCAGCACGGCGGTGGGCTCGTCCAGGATCAGGATCCTGGCGCCGCGGTACAGCGCCTTCAGGATCTCCAGCCGCTGCAGCTCGCCCACCGGCAGGTCGGCGACGACGGCGTCCAGCCGCACCTGCAGGCCGGTCTCGGCCATCAGCGCCTGCAGCTGGGCGCGCACCCGGGCCTTGGACGGCGTCAGGAAGAAGCCACCCTCCGCGCCCAACATCACGTTCTCCAGGCAGGTCAGCGTGTCCACCAGCATGAAGTGCTGGTGGACCATGCCGATGCCCAGGCGGATCGCCTGCTGGGAGTTGGCGATGTCGACGGACTTGCCGTTGATCTCGATGGACCCGGCGTCGGCCCGGTAATAGCCATACAGGATGGCCATCAGCGTGCTCTTGCCGGCGCCGTTCTCGCCGACGAGGCCGTGCACGCTGCCGGCCGCGACGTCGAAAGTGACGTCGCGGTTGGCTTGCACGGCGCCGAAGCGCTTGGAGATGCCTTGGAGGCGGACTGCGGGCGTCATGCCGCTCTGGCTCGCCTTAGAACTTGCAGGCGTTGTCGGCCATGTAGTCGGCCACCTTCACCTTGCCGGCGATGATGTCCGCCTTCACGGCGTCGACCTTGGCCTTGAGCGCCGGGGTCAGCAGCTTGGCGTTGTGCTCGTCGGCGGCGTAGTCCACGCCGCCTTCCTTCAGGCCCAGCACCTGCACGCCGGGCTTCCAGCCCTTCAGCACGTTGTAGACGGCCACGTCCACGCGCTTGACCATGGAGGTCAGCATGGTGCCGGGCTGCAGGTGGTTCTGGTTGCTGTCCACGCCGATGGCGAGCTTGCCAGCGTCCTTGGCGGCCTGGTAGACGCCCACGCCGGTGCCGCCGGCGGCGGCGAACACCACGTCCGAGCCCTTGGCGAACTGCGACTTGGCCAGCTCACCGCCGCGGGTGGGGTCATTCCACGCGGTGGACGTGGTGCCCGTCATGTTGGAGAAGACCTCGATCCTGGGGTTGGTCTTCTTGGCGCCCTGCTCGTAGCCGCACTGGAATTTGCGGATCAGCGGGATGTCCATGCCGCCGACAAAGCCGACCTTGCCGGTCTTGCTGACCAGCGCGGCCATCGCGCCGACGACGTAGCTGCCCTCATGCTCCTTGAACAGCAGCGACTGCACGTTGGGCAGGTCCACCTGCGCGTCGATGATGGCGAACTGGGTCTTGGGGAAGTCCTTGGCCACCTGCTTCAGCGCCGACGCCTGGGCGAAACCGATGCTGATGATGGGGCTGGCGCCCCGCTCAGCCATGCGGCGGATGGCCTGCACGCGCTGGGTGTCGTTGCTGATCTCGAACTCGAGATACGTCTTGCCGGCCTCCTTCTTCCAGCGTTCGGCGCCTTCATAGCCGGCCTGGTTGAAGGATTTGTCGAACTTGCCGCCCATGTCGAAGATCACCGCGGGCTGCTGGGCCTGCGCCAGGGCCGACGTGGCCAGCAACGTCAGGGCGGCCAGGGTCCGTGCGTGGGGCAGATGTGAAGTCATGGGCTGGGCGTGGGCAAGGCGAAAAGCGCGCATTGTAGAAAACATCCCTCAATTTCTACGGACTAGAAAAATACGGATTACCCTGCCTTGGCCCGGCGCAGCTTTCGGTGGGCGGCGCGGGCGTGGGGCAGCCAGCCCAGTGTCGCCCAACGGCGCCACATCAACAGGCCTCGTATCCACTCGTCAGCGGCATAAGCAATCCACACGCCAACCAGGCCCCAGCCCAGGTACACGCCCAGGAACCAGCTGCCGCCGGCCAGCACCAGCGCCATGGACGCCGCGCCGGCGATGACGGGGTAGCGCGCATCGCCCGACGCCCGCAGCGCGTTGATGACCACCATGTTGAACACGCGGCCCGGCTCCACGAGCACCGTCCACCACAGCAGCGTGCAGCCCAGCGCGATGATGTGCGGGTCGGCGGTGAACTTGGCCAGCAGCCAGGGCCCGGCCAGCGCGAACGCGCCCGACACCACCAGCGCGACGACGACGCCCAGCCCCAGCGACTTGCGCACCAGCTTGTGCGCCGCATGCAGCTCGCCCGCCCCGATCATGTGCCCGACGAGGATCTCCACCGCGAACGCGACGGCCAGGCCGAAGATCAGGATCACGTGCAGGAACTGCATCGTGTAGGCATGCGTGGCCAGCGCCAGCGCGCCCAGCTGGGCCACGGCCGCCAGGCTGGTCATGAACGCCAGGCGCCAGGAAATGTTCTCGGCCGCGCCGGGGATGCCGATGTGCAGCACTGTCGCCAGCGGCGCGCGCTCCCAGCGCCACCAGTCCGGCGCGCGCAGCCGCAGGTTCAACCGGCTGCGCCACAGCATGATGTGCAGCGCCAGGCCCGTGCCACGGCCCAGCAGGCAGGCCAGCGCGTAGCCCGGCAGGCCCAGGTGCGGCATCGCCAGCAGCGCCACGGCCAGCGTGACGACCTGGATGACGATGACCACCGCCAGCGCCTCGCGGCTGCGCAGGTGGGCGCGCATGACGCTGGACATCGTCGCGTTCAGCGCGTCGATCAGCAGTGCCGGCGCCAGCGCCTGCAGCAGCACGCGCGCCAGCGGCGCCACCTCGGCCGGTGCGTTGACGAGTTGCAGCAGCGGCCCGGCCGCCAGCAGTGCCATGACGGCGCCGCCCAGGCCCAGCCACGTGCTGGCCCCGACGACGGCGCGGGCCACGGCATCCGCCTGGTCGCGCCGGCCGGCGCCCAGTGCCTGCGTGACGGCCACGCTGACGCCCGCGCCGATGACGCGGAACAGCACGAAGATGGCCGCGAACACCTGGTTGGCCAGGCCGAAGGCCGCGCCGGCATCGTCCGACAGCCGCGCCGCCAGCGCGGTGCCGATGATGCCGATGCCGATGCCCAGCAGCAGCTCCAGCAGCAGCGGCCAGGTCAGCGGAAAGAGACGGGGGCGAGCGGACGGGGCAGTCACCGCTGCCTCCTAAGGCCAGGATTCACACAAGTCACGACAAGCTCGCCAGAATGGCCCGGCATCCTAAAGGAGTAACCGTGTCGAAACCCGCCCCTCACGCCTTTGCCCACACCCTCGCCAGCTTCTCCGCCGCCGCGGGCAAGCCAGGCCAGCTGTACTCGCTGCCCGCGCTGGCCCAGCAGTTCCCGAACGTGGCGCGCATGCCCGTGTCCCTGCGCATCGTGCTGGAGAGCGTGCTGCGCAACTGCGACGGCAGGAAGGTGACGGCCGCCCACGTCGAGCAGCTGGCCAACTGGCGCCCCACCGCGGCGCGCGTGGACGAGATCCCGTTCGTCGTCGCCCGCGTCGTGCTGCAGGACTTCACCGGCGTGCCGCTGCTGGCCGACCTGGCCGCGATGC
>JAYSCT010000094.1:0-18603 GCA_041914785.1 Roseateles sp. | reverse complement strand
GGCGCTTGGGGGTGTTGCGCGCCTTGCGTGGGCTTGAGCCCTGGCGGCGTCGCACGCCTGGCCCGGCGCCTGCGCAGACCCTCTCGCACCGATCTCCGAGCCCTCAAGAGGCCCCTCTCATGACCGACCTGCTGCTTGCCCAATGTGACCCCAAGGCCCCGCTGCTGGACGCCGACACGCGCGCCCGCGTGCTGGCCGCCCTGCCCGGCTGGCTGCCGGATGCGGAGAACAAGGTCATCGGCCGCCGCTTCGGCTTCGACAACTTCTACCAGGTGATGGCCTTCGTCGACGCGGTCGCCGAGATCGCCCATGCGCAGGACCACCACCCCGAAATGCTGGTGGGCTACAACGCCTGCACCGTCAGCTACACCACCCACTCGCGCGGCGGGCTGACGCTGAACGACGCGATCTGCGCGGCGCAGGTGAGCGCGCTGCCGGAAGCGTCGGCTGCATGAGGGCCGAGCGCAGGGCCGCTCCCAAGCCGGCCCGCATCCCCTCGGGGGATCGATCAACGTACTCGTTGTTCGAGGGGCACCAATGAGCCGTTTCAGCAATCTGGACCTGGGCCTGGTCGTGCGCGGCCACGGCCGCCACTACATCGTCGAGGACGCCGACGGCAAACGCCTCGTCTGCCACCCGCGCGGCAAGAAGAGCGACGCCGTCGTCGGCGACCAGGTGCGCTTTGCCGAGTCGGGTGACGAGGGCGTCATCGAGGCCGTCGAGCCGCGGCGCAACCTGCTGTTCCGCCAGGACGAGTGGAAGACCAAGAGCTTCGCCGCCAACCTGGACCAGTTGCTGGTGCTCGTCGCCGTCGAGCCCGTGTTCAGCGAATCGCAGCTGGCCCGCTCGCTGATCGCCGCCGAGTCCGCCGGCATCCGCATGGCCATCGCGCTGAACAAGACCGACCTGCCCGGCACCGAATCAGCCCGCGAGCGCCTCGCCCCCTACCGTGCGATGGGCCTGACGATGTTCGAGGTCGCGCTGAAGGCCGACCGCGAAGGCTCCCACGCCACGCTGGAGCCGTGGCTGGCCCACCAGCGCACCTTCGTGCTGGGCCCCAGCGGCACGGGCAAGAGCACGGCCATCAACCTGCTCGTGAAGGACGCGCAGGCCCAGGTCGGCGAGATCTCACAGGCGCTGAACTCCGGCCGCCACACCACCACCACGACGCAGTGGTACTGGACCGATGACACGCGCCAGACCGCGCTCATCGACTCACCCGGCTTCCAGGAATTCGGCCTGCGCCAGATCGCCGCCGCCGACCTGTGGCGCTTCATGCCCGACCTGCGCGAGCACGCCGACTGCCGCTTCGCCAACTGTTCACATATTCACGAACCCGGCTGCGGCGTGCGCGCGGCGGTCGATCAGGGCTTGATCAGCGCGAGCAGGTACCGCATATATGGCGAGATCCTCGAAGAACTCCAACGCAAGTCCTGGTGAAGACCGCTTTTCTGACCCTCTGCGCCGCCCTGCTGCTCACGGCCTGCGCCACGCCCCCCGCCCCGCCGCCACCCACCGCCGAGGGCTGGCAGCCGCTGGCGTTGCCCGGCAAGAAGGCCACGCTGTACCGCTGGACCGAGAAGGACGGGCGCCGCGCGCTGGAGGCCTCGTCCGACCGCTCGGCCAGCATCTGGCGCAAGCGGCTGGAGCCGTCGCTGGAGCAGGTCGGCGAGGTGCGCTTCTCATGGTGGGCGCAGGGCCTGATCCCCGGTGCCAACGTGTCCGACGTCGACCATGAGGACGCCGTTGCCCGCGTCATCTTCGGCTTCGGCGGCGACATCGCCCGACTGCCGCTGAAGACACGCATGAAGTTCGATCTGGCGCAGGCGCTGACCGGCGAGGCGCCGCCCTACGCGACGCTGATGTACGTGTGGGACAGCAAGCTGCCGGTGGGCACCGTCGTCATCAACCCGCGCAGCGACCGCATCCGCAAGATCGTCGTCGACTCCGGCCCGGCCGAGCTGCGCCGCTGGCGCGACCACCAGCGCGACCTGGCGGCCGACTTCCGGCTCGCGTTCGGCGAGGAGCCGGGGCCGCTGATGTCCATGGCCGTCATGACCGACAGCGACAACAGCCGCGCCTCGGCCAAGACCTGGTACGGCGCCGTGGAGCTGAACGCGCCTGCTGTCAGTGGCGGGGAGGCTGCAAGGGCAAGGGCGCCGGCTCCTTGACCTCGCGGGCCTCGATGTCGACGACATCACCCGCCTCGGCCTGAGACGCCGGACGGCGACGCGCCCACGGATTCTGGTTCACGCGGAACTGCAGATTGGGCTTACGGCCGGTCAGCAGGCTGGCCAGCAGGATGAGCACGAAGGCCAGCACGGCGAACAGGAAGAAGCCCAGGCCGATGACGGCGCCGACGACCAGCAGGAACCAGCGGAAAAGCAGACGGAACAAAGACATGGCGGGATTGTGACGGCTGAGGCGGGAGGCCGTACCGCCAGCATGATCAAGCCCCTGGCGTCAGGAAAGAGGTCATGGCGCCAGCGTGCCACCCAACCCCACGAGCCGGCGGAGTTGGGCCGAGCGCCGCGCCCGTCAGGCGATGTGCTTGCGGCTCAATGCCGCAAGCATCGCCATCCCCCAGGGGGATCGACCAGGCCCGCCCGCGTTCAGCGAGGCGGGAATGGGCGAGGGGCTGACGTTCAGCCGCGCCCGACAAACGGCATCTGCGTGGCCATGACCGTCATCGTCTGCACATTGGCCGACAGCGGCAGGCCGGCCATGTAGACGACGGCGCGGGCGACGTCCTCGACGTCCATGCGCGGTTCGACGGCGATCTGGCCGTTGGCCTGCGGCATGCCGCGCGTCATCTTCTCGGTCATGTCGGTGGCCGCGTTGCCGATGTCGAGCTGGCCACAGGCAATGTCGAACGCGCGGCCGTCCAGGCTCAGCGACTTGGTCAGGCCGCTGATGGCGTGCTTGGTGGCCGTGTACGGCGCCGAGTTGGGCCGCGGCGCGTGGGCCGAGATGGAGCCGTTGTTGATGATGCGGCCGCCGCGGGGCTGCTGCGTCTTCATCAGGCGGAAGGCCGCACGGGCGCACAGGAAACTGCCGGTGAGGTTGGTGTCCACCACCGCGCGCCACTGCGCCACCGGCAGTTCGTCGATGGGTACGCCGATGGCGCTGATGCCGGCGTTGTTGAACAGCAGGTCCAGCCGGCCGAAGCGCTGGGCCAGCGTGGCGAAGGCGGCGTCCACCTGCGCCTCGTCGGAGACGTCGGCGGGCAGCAGCAGCGCGTCGGCCAGCGTCTCGCGCAGCGGCGCCTCGCGGCGGCCCATCAGCGCGAGCGTCCAGCCCTCGGCCGCGAGCGCGCGGGCCACGGCGCGGCCGATGCCCGATCCCGCGCCGGTGACCAGCGCGACCTTCATCAGTTGCCGATCGGCGTGACCAGCGTGCGCTGCACCCAGCCGCTGAAGTTGGCCGAGTCGACCTTGACGAAGCCGTCCTTGACCTCGCCGGTGGCGACCAGCTCGTCGCTGCGGTTCAGCGTGGCGACGACCTTGCCTTCGCGCGACGGCGTGGCGTAGGCCTTCACGTTGGAGATCTTGGGTGCCAGCATCTGGCCGGCGTTGATGGGCGCGCCGGCCTGCGTGGAGGCGGCCGCGTTGGCATCGCCGGAGGCGCTGCTGCCACGCACGAGGCTGGGCTGGTCGCGGATGGTCAGCACGATCTTGTTGTAGTTGTCGAGGAAGCTGGCCGCGATGAGCTTGCCCTCGGCGGTGCTGGTGTAGCCACCCATGCCACCCACGGCGCCGCCGCCGAAGCCCCAGCCGCCGATGGAGAAGTCGGTCTTGCTGGCCTTGCCTTCTGCGGCCGCGACCTGGATGGACGAGCGCACGTCGGCGATCAGCAGGCTGGTGGACGCGTCCTTGAACTTCAGGCCGCCGGCGATGGCGCCAACGATGCCGAGCTTGCCCCCCAGGAAGCCGCCCAGGCCGCCGCTGGTGTTGGCGCCGACCTGCACGTTGGGCGTCATGACGAAGTCGGCCGCCTGCATCTGGCCCTTGCCGACGTTGGACTCCTGGCGCATCTCACCGGCCGCAGCCAGCGAGCGTTCCTGCTGCAGGTTCTGCATGGCCTGGCCACGCTCGACGACGTCGAAGCAGCCGGAGTTCTGGATCATCATGCGCAGCAGCGCGGCGGGCGAACCCAGGCCGTACTGCGACAGGTGGTTCCAGCCGTGCTGCGGCTCGGCCACGGCGATGACGCCCAGCTTCTTGGAGCACTTCTCGACGTTGGAAGCGGCGTCTTCCGCATGCACGGCGGTCGACAGGCCGGCCAGCATCAGGGCGTACAGGGTCTTGTTCATGTCAATCCTCCGGATCTTGCGAACCCGCGATTGTGCACAGCGGGGCGTGGCGCGGGCATTCTCACCCCGCACGAGTGGTGTCGCCTGGATCAGGGTCGCAGCACGAGGCGGTGCGCCGCGTCACCAGGCAGGAAGGGCAGCGCCTCGCCGGCCAGCCACGCGGCATGGTCGCTGCGGTAGAACGGCGACATCGGATGACCGCTCTGGCCGCCCGGGATGACGAGCAGGCCGCGCTCCTCCTGGCCCGGCGAGACGACCATGCGCTCGCTCTGCCCGTGGCCGTGGTTGTGCACGCGCGGCATGTGGGCGTCGCCGGCCATGCCCTGCGAGGCCTGGTCCAGCCAGCCGGACAGCGCCGGCACCGCCTGGCTCAGCGGGTGGCGCATGCTGGTGGGGTTGTCGGCGCCCCAGGTCGCGGCGGCCAGGCTGCCATGCCTGTCGACCTGTTCCTTGCGGCTGGCCAGCACGGCCTGCTGCAACAGCTCGGGCCAGCTCTCGTAGGCGCCGGGCAGCGTGTCGGGCCGGGCGGCCTGGATGAGCGCCCAGCCGGGTGTCTCGGGCACCATCTTCAGGTCGCGCAGCTTCAGGCCTCGCGTCTCCATCAGACCGGCGAGCGGCGCAAAGATCTGCGTCAGCGCCTGCTCGCGAAACGCCCGCACCAGCAGATAGCCGACGGCGTCGGGCCGCGCGGCGTCGGCACTGCGGTCGACCTCGGCCCGGTAGTCCGCCAGGCCGTTCGCGGCGACGAACTCGGGCGTCAGCACGCGGTCCAGCAGCAGTTGCCGCCAGCGGTGCAGGAACAGCGCGCGGTGGTCCAGCTGGATGGCGTGCATGCCGGCCTCGTCAAGGCGGTCCTGCGCGCGCAGCCCGTCGCGGATCTGCTGCGCGCGGGCGCCCAGGTCCCAGCCGCCGTTGCCGACGGTCTTCATCGCGTCGCCGCCCACCATGCGCGAGTTGGCCGTCCACAGCCGGCCATCGGCGGGGTCGACGATGCTGGGCTGCTCGGCGGCGGGCAGGTAGCCCTGCCAGCGAGAGCGGCCATCGCGCCAGTCCTGCGGGCGGTCCATGTCGTCCACGCCCACGCGGCGCGGGATGGCACCGATGACGGTCCACGCGATGCGGCCGGTGCTGTCGGCCAGCAGCAGGTTCTGGTGCGGGATGCCGGCGCCGGCCGCCGCGCGCACCGCGTCGTCGACACCGCCGGCGGTCTCCAGCTTCAGCAGGTGCAGGTTCATGCCCTCGGGGTCGTGGGCCACCCAGCGCAGCGCGTAGGCCTGGCCCTTGGGGGCCGGCTGCGGCATCACCGGGCCCCACTCGCTCTCCAGCACCTCGTGGTCCACCGCCGGCTGGCCGGCGATCTCGATGCGCTCGACGCAGCGCTTGAGCGGCTTCTCGACGCCGCCCGACAGGTAATGCGTACCGGCCGCATTGAGCTGCAGCGTGACGACGTCGGCCCAGTCGGACGTCGTGTTCGTGAAGCCCCAGGCGACACGGCCATTGCTGCCCACGACCAGCAGCGGCGTGCCGGCCAGCGTGGCGCCGGCGATGTCGTGGCTGCCGGCGGCGTCCTTCCACTGCATGCGCGCCTTGAACCAGGTGCCGGGCGAGCGCAGGCCCAGGTGCATGTCGTCGGCCAGCAGCGCGCGGCCGTCGCGGCCATGCGCGGCGGCGACGGCGAAGTTGTTGCTGCCGATGTCGCGCGAGTCCTGCAGGCCGCAGTCGCGGCAGGCGGTCTTCACGACGCGCAGCGCGTCCGGCAGCGGGCCGGCGGGCAGCGGCACGGCGCTGACGCGGCTGTCGTCCATCGCAGCCTGCCAGTCGGCGCTGTGCTGGCTCAGGAAGGCGTACCAGTCGGCCGGCACGCTGTCGTGCAGCACGCCCATCGCGATGTCGTCGCGGCCCTGCGCGCCCTGCAGGTCCAGGTACATGCCGTAGGCCACCAGCAGCGTGTCGGCCGCGACCCAGGGCGCGGGCTGCTGGCGCAGCAGCAGGTACTCGGGCGGGCGGGCGGAAAGGCCGGCCAGCCCCGCGTTCACGCCGCTCACATAGGCGTCCAGCAGCGCGCGCTCGTCGGCCGGCAGTGCGGCCAGCGCGGCCTCGGCGCGGTGGCGGAAGCGGTGCAGCCGGCGTGCCTTGTCCAGCGGCAAGGCCTTGGCGCCGACCAGCGCCGACAACTCGCCGGCGGCGTTGCGCCGCATCAGGTCCATCTGGAAGAAGCGCTCCTGCGCATGTGCGAAGCCCAGCGCGCGCGCCACGTCGGCGCGGTTCTCGGCCGTCACGGTGACGTAGCCGCGCGCATCGCGCTGGATCTCGGCCGGCGCCGCCAGCGCGGGCAGCGTGCGGTCGCCATCCAGCTGCGCCAGGCTGCCGCGCAGCGCCAGCCACAGCGCCAGGGCCAGCAGCAGCACGAGGGCCAGCAGGCCGACGAGGATGCGCTTGAGCCACGCCATCAGAACGTCCCCGGGTAGCTGCCGCCGTCCAGCAGGATGTTCTGGCCGGTCAGGTAGCCGGCGTGCGTGCTGCACAGCATCGCGCAGATGGCGCCGAACTCGGCCGCGGTGCCGAAGCGCTGCGCGGGGATGGCCTTGCGGCGCCTGTCCGCAAGTTCATCGGCGCCGATGCCGGCCTTGGCAGCGCCGGCCTTGAAGCCGCTCTTGAGGCGGTCGGTGTCGAACGCACCCGGCAGCAGGTTGTTGATCGTCACGTTGGCGCCGGCCAGCCGCGGCTGGCGGGCCACGCCGGCGACGAAGCCGGTCAGCCCCGATCGCGCGCCGTTGGACAGGCCCAGCGTGTCGATGGGCGCCTTCACGGCACCCGACGTGATGTTGACGACGCGGCCGAAGCCGCGCGCCGCCATGCCGTCCACGGTTGCCTTGATGAGCTCGATGGGCGTGAGCATGTTGGCCTCAAGCGCCGCCAGCCACTGCTCGCGGCTCCAGTCGCGGAAGTCCCCGGGCGGCGGGCCGCCGGCGTTGTTGATGAGGATGTCCACCTGCGGGCAGGCGGCCAGCGCGTCGGCGCGGCCCTGCGGCGTCGCGATGTCGCCGATGACGGCCTTGACCTCGACGTCGGGGTTCAGCGCCTTCAGCGCCGCCGCGGTGGCCAGCAGGTCGGCCTCGCCACGCGCCGTGATGACGACGTTGACGCCCTCGCCCACCAGCGCCTCGGCGCAGCCGCGCCCCAGGCCCTTGCTCGCCGCGCAGACCAGCGCCCAGCGGCCTTTCAATCCCAGATCCATCACACGCTCCCAAAACAATTACGGCTTGCCTCAGCAAGCCGCAACATCATCGCGCGATCGGCCGCGACGGATCAGCGCTTGAACTTCCCGTCCACGCCGACGATGGACACGTCGGTGTATTCCAGGCCGGTGTGGTCCTTGTCGGTGTAGTGCACCTGCAGGCCGCCGAGGTCCAGCCGGGCGCCGTCCAGCGCTCTGTTCAGGCCGTCACGCGTGATGTCCTTGCCGTTCACGCGCTTGAGCGCCTCGACGACCAGCTTGGCCGCCGCGAAGCCTTCCACCTGGGCCGGCGTCAGCTCGTTGCGGCCGGCGGACTTGGCCAGGCTCAGCGCCTCCCGCACCATCAGGTTGGCGGTCGAGCGTTCGTACGGAAACAGCTGCGTGACGATGACGCCGTGGGCGTTCTCGCCCAGCGCCTTCACGAACTCGGCCGACGCGTTGTTGGACAGCGTGGCGACATGGGCCGTGGAGCCGGCCGCGCGCAGCGCGTTGATGCCTTCCACGACCGCATAGCCCGGCCCGATCAGCACGACGGCCTCAATGCCGGCCTTGGCAATGGCCTGCATCGTGGGCGCGAGGTCGGGCTTGTTGCGGTCGAAGCGAAGGTGCGACAGCGCGCGCATCTTCAGCTCGTCCAGCCCCTTGATGGCGCCTTTGCCGGCGTCGTTGCCGAACGCGTCGTTCACCTGCACGATGGTGATGCGCTTCACGCCGATGCCGGCCAGGTGCTTGACGGCGCGCTCGGCCTCCTTCTGGTAGCTGGCGCGCAGGTGGTAGACGTAGGGCTGCGGCGGCTCGTGCAGGCTGATGGCGCCGGTGGCCGGCGCGAACAGCGGCAGCTTGTTCTCCTTGAGCACCGGCAGCATGGCCTCGGTGGGGCCGGTGCCGCGGCTGAGCATCAGCGCGAGCACGCCCTGGCCGGCGAGCGACTTGGCCTGGGCCACGGCCGTCTTGTCGTCGTATTTGTCGTCCAGCGTGACCAGTTCGATGTTCTGGCCCTTGATGCCGCCCGACGCGTTCACCGAGTCGAAGTACAGACGCGCGCCCTCGGCGCTTTCCTGCACGAGGCCCGCCACCGGACCGGTGAACCCGGCCACCATGCCGATACGCAGCGCGCCCTGCGCCTGCGCGTGACACATTGCCATGCAGGCGGCAATCGCGGCCGCCACACCAACCCAACGCTTCACTGTTGTTCTCCGTAGCTGCGCCCGTCTGGCGCGCTGGCGGCGGATTTTGGGGCCTGGCCCCGGGGGGGCAGCAGCCCCGCCACCCAGGAAAAACCCGAGCCCAGATGGCACCGACCGCGCATTTCGACCGCTTTTGGCCGGCCTACACTCGTGCCCGCCCCGTGCGCCCCTCCTCATGCAGGACCGTCCCGTAACGCCACCACCGCTTGCCCTGCCCGCGCCGGCCCCGCGCGCGTTCGGCTGGCAGCGCAATTCGCTGACGTTTGCCGTCGTGCTGGCGCTGCTGCTGGGCCTGCTGCTGCCCACCACGGCCGTGCTGCTGTACGACGTGCAGGCCACGCGCGAGACGGCCATGGAAGACCTGAAGCGCGACCTCGCGCGCACCAGCGAGATCATGTCGCTGTCGCTGGCCGAGCCGGTGTGGCAGGTGTCGCCCGACCTGGCCGAGCCCATGGTCAAGGCGCAGGTGGACGACCCGCGCTTCGTCGCCGTGAAAGTGGTGGAGCCGGCGACGCCGGGGCCGTTCCTGTCGTTCGAGCGCCGGCACGACGCCGACGACGCCGCGCTGACGCTGAGCCAGACACGCGCCATCCAGCGCGACGGCCGCGAGATCGCCAAGCTCACGATCACGATGACGGCCGCGCCGCTGCTGCAGGCCAAGCGCGCCGAGGTGTGGCGCACCGTGTGGCGCAGCGGGCTGACGCTGACGCTGTCGCTGGTGCTGATGCTGTGGGTGCTGCAGCGCTTTGTGCTGCGGCCCATGACGGCGCTGACCGGCGCCGCCGAGGCGCTGGCCGCGGGCCGGCTGGAGCAGCCGCTGCAGGTCAGCGGCGCCGACGAGATCGCCCGCGTGGGCGTGGCAATGGAGCGCATGCGCCAGGCACTGCTGTCGGCCTTCGAGGCGCTGCGCCAGCACAACCTGAACCTGGAAGAGACGGTGGCCGTGCGCACCGCCGAGCTGACCGCCAGCAATGCCGAGCTGTCCGAGGCGCTGGAGACGTTGCAGGCCGCGCAGCGCGAGCTGGTGGAGTCGGAGAAGCTGGCGTCACTGGGCCGGCTGGTGGCCGGCGTGGCGCACGAGCTGAACACGCCGCTGGGCAATGCGCTGACGGTGGTGTCGACGCTGGACGACCGCTACAAGCAGCTGGAAGCGATGCTGGCCGGCGCCGTGCAGCTGCGCCGCAGCACGTTGGAGGAACTGGCCCGCGACACGCGGCGCGCGCAGGACATCCTGCAGCGCAACGTGCAGAAGGCGGCCGACCTGGTGCGCGACTTCAAGCAGGTGGCCATCGACCAGACGGCCGACCTGCGGCGCGACTTCGACCTCGGCAAGGTCGTGGAAGACGTGCTGGTCATGGTGGAGCCCAGCTTCAAGAAGACGCCCCACATCATCGACACCCAGCTGTGCCACGGGCTGATGATGAACAGCTACCCGGGCGCGCTGGGCCAGGTGCTGACCAATCTCTTGATGAACGCGCTGCTGCACGGCTTCGAAGGCATGGAGCGCGGCCGCGTGACGGTGCGCTGCGCACGGCTGGGCGATGACGAGGCCGAGTTGAGCGTCACCGACGACGGCCGCGGCATGGACGAGTCCGTGCGGCGGCGCATCTTCGACCCGTTCTTCACGACCAAGCTGGGCACCGGCGGCTCGGGCCTGGGCATGCACATCGTGCACAGCATCGTCACCAACGTGCTGGGCGGGCAGATCGAGGTGAAGTCGGCGCCCGGCCAGGGCACGCAGATGCTGATGCGACTGCCGCTCAGCGCGCCCGTCCGCGACGACCCGACGTCCAAGCCCGCGCGCTGAACGCGGCGGGTCTGGCGGGTCCGGCGGATGTTGCGGCCCGCGCCGCGTTCGGGCCCGGGATTACCGGGAGGCGGCGGAGGCCGGCGCCGAAGCGGCGTCGACCGCTGCGGTGACGGCGGCCGAGGCCGCTTCGGACGCAGCCGGCTCGTGCGCCGCCGTCACGTCATGCTTCTCGCCGCTCAGGTCAATGTTGCCGCCGCTCTTGGTCAGGATGAACAGCGCCAGCGCGCCAAAGGCGATGAAGCCAACGATCAACTTCCACATGCTTGGGTCTCCAGGTTTGAGTGCGGCGCATTCTGGCGGCCCAGGCTGACGCTCAACTGAAGGCGAAGGTCTCCCGCGCACCGCCGACGCCGCTGAAGCTCAGGTCGTGGTCCAGCGTCGCGAAGTCGATGCGAAGCGTGGCCCACTCGCCCTCCCGTTGCCAACGCAGCTGCAACACCTCGTCGCCGCTGGGCTCGACGTGGAAGCTGCCGCCGAACGCCGGGTGGCGGTTGCGCAGCCGGATCAGCTCGATGAGGCGGCGCACCACGGGCCGCTCGCAGTCGCGGGCGATCTCGTCCTCGCCATAGAAATGGCGGTTGATGTCGCGGCCCACCTGCGTGCGGGCCAGCAGCTCCATGTCGTTGTGGCCGGCCAGCAGGCCGACGTAGTAGACCTGCGGCACGCCGGGCAGGAAGAACTGCAGCGCACGCGCCAGCAGGTAGGCCGTCTCGTCGCGGCTCATCGCGTCGAAGAAGGTGCAGTTGACCTGGTAGAGGTCCAGGTTGCTGGCCGCCGCACCCGTGGCCTTGCGGCTTTCGCCCTGGCTGGCATCGTGGATGCGATCCACCAGCGCATCCAGCTCCTCGGGCGGCACGAGGCCCGGGTAGGCAGCGCGGTCGCTGGCGTCGGCGCCGATGTCGATGATGCCGATGCCGTCGTGCGTGTCGAGCACGGTCAGCGCGTTGGTCGGGCGGATGGCGATCCAGCGCTTGAGCGCCGTGGCCGTGCGGAAGCTGAACGCGTGCAGCACCAGCGGTGGCAGCGCGAAGTCGTACACCCAGTCGACCTTGGACGCGATCTCGATCTGGCGCTGGAAGTAGCTGTGAATCTCGACCAGCACCTCGATGCCCAGCGCCCGCGCCTCGGCGGCGAACTCGCCGATGAAGTCGAAGGTCTCCGGCATCATGAAGCAACTGGCGCCGGCCTTCTTGATGGCGTAGCCGACGGCGTCCAGCCGCACCATGCGGATGCCGTTGTCGGCAAAGGTGCGCAAGATGCTGCTGAGGTACGCGCGGCCCTGCGGGTGGTGCACGGCGATGTCGATCTGCGCCGCGGTGAAGGTGGTCCACAGGATGCGGCGCTCGCCGTTCCTGAGCGTCGCGTAGATCAGCGGCAGGCCGGGGCGCGGGCGGTAGACGCTCAGCAGGCCCTGCTCGCTGGCGCCGTCGGGGAACACGGCATCCAGCGTCAGGAACAGGCCGGCGTAGGCCGAGGCCTCGCCCTTCTCGGAGTAGTCCAGGAACTGCGGCGATTCACTGGACATGTGGTTGACGATGACGTCGGCCATCACGTCCAGGCCCTCGGTGAGCGCCTTGATGTCTTCCCAACGCCCCAAGCGCGGGTCGACCTGGGTGTGGTCGATCGGGTCGAAGCCGGCATCGGCGCCGTCGATGGCGTGGAAGAACGGCAGCAGGTGCACGCCGCCGAACACGCCTTGCAGCGGTGCGCCGGGCTCCGACAGCAGGCGCTTCAGGCGCGCCAGGTCGCGGCCGTCGCGGCAGCCACCCAGGCGGTCGACATAGGTGATGAGCTGGACTTGGTTCTTCATGATGTTTTCTCGGGACGCACGCGCAGCACGCACACGGCGGCCAGCGCCAGCAGCACGCCGGCAAGGCGGATGACGTTTTCGGGGCGACCGCCCAGCAGGCTGTCGTAGACCAGCGGCAGCGTGACCGCCTGGATCAGCATCGGGATCACGATGAACATGTTGAAGATGCCCATGTAGACCCCGGCCCGCTCGGGCGGGATGCTGCCGGCCAGCAGCACGTACGGGTTGCCCATGATGGAGCCCCAGGCCAGGCCGATGCCCACCATGGGCACAAACAGCAGCCAGCCCTCGCTGCGGATGCCGGGCAGCGCCCACATGCCGGCGGCGGCGGCGAACAGCGCGAACGCGTGCACCCATTTCGCGCCGAGCCGCTTCGTGAACGGCACCATCGCAAAGGCGGCGACGAAGGCCACGGCGTTGTAGAAGCCGCCCACCTGGCCGTTCAGCAGCGCCGCGTCGCGGAAGCCCGCGCTGTGCGGGTCGTCCGTGCCGAAGACCGTCGCGGCCAGCGTGGGCACGATGTAGATCCAGTAGCACATCATGCCGTACCACTGGAACAGCGCCATCCACCAGAGGCGCCGCATCGTGGGCGGCATCTCGCGCACGGCGCTCCAGATCTCGGCCAGTGCCGGGCCAAAGCCGCGTGGCAGCGCGCGCAGCCGGGCCAGCTCCTCGGCCGGCAGCGGCAGTTCGGGCACCTTGCGCACCGACCACCACACGGTCGTGAACGACAGCAGCGCGCCGACGATGAAGGCCAGCGTCGTGACGACCGGGATGCCGTTGGCGCCCAGCGCATCCTTGTTCATGCCGAAGAACACCAGCAGGCTGGGCGTCAGGTAGGCCAGCGTCTGCGCCAGGCCCGTGAACGAGGCCTGTGTGAGGAAGCCGCTGGCATGCTGCTGCGGCCGCAGCCGGTCGCTGACGTAGGCGCGGTAGGGCTCCATCGTCACGTTGTTGGCTGCGTCCAGGATCCACAGCAGGCCGGCCGCGAACCACAGCGCCGGGCTGAACGGCATGGCCAGCAGGCCCAGCGAACACAGCAGCGCGCCGATGAGGAAGTACGGCGTGCGCCGGCCCCAGCGGTGCGTGGTGCGGTCGCTCATCGCGCCGACGAAGGGTTGCACCAGCAGGCCGGTGATGGGCCCGGCCAGCCACAGATAGGGCAGGTCCTTGCCGTCGGCGCCCAGCATCTGGTAGATCGGGCTCATGTTGGCCTGTTGCAGGCCGAAGCTGAACTGGATGCCCAGGAAGCCGACGTTCATGTTCACGATCTGCGTGAACGACAGGTGGGGCTTGTGCATGCTCAGCTTTCCATCGGCAGTGCGTGCAGCGCCTCGCGCCACGGCGCCAGCAGGCCCGGGTCGGCCGGCAGCGGGCCGCGCACGCCGCAGATCATCGCCGCGTAGCGGTTGGCCAGCGCCAGCGTGGCCGCCACGTCGGCCCCCAGCGACAGCCCGGCCAGCAGCGCGGCCGTGAAGCTGTCGCCGGCGCCCACGCTGTCGACGAAGGCGGGTTGCGCGACGCCCTCCCCGCTCGCCAGCAGCCGGCCCTCGTCGCCGTACAGCGCGTAGCCGGCCGCGCCGCGCGTCAGCACCACACGCTGCAGCGCGAAGCGGGCCATCAGCGCGGGCAGCGTGGGCTCGAACCAGGCCAGCAACTGGTCGAGCTCGTCCTCGTTGATCTTGACCCAGTCGGCCAGCATCAGCGACTCGGCGGCCAGTGCGGGCGTGTCGGTGCCGGGGCGAAGGTTGAGGTCCAGCAGCCGCGAGCCGGCGCGCTTGACAGTGGCGCGGATGGCCGCGCGCGACACCGCGTGGCGCTGGGCCAGGCTGCCGAAGTAGACGAGGCCGGCGCCGGCCGCCGGTGGCGCTTCGAGATGGTCCCACGCCGCATTGGCATGGATCTCGAAGCGGTGGCCGCCGCCCGCATCCTCGTGCACGCTGACACGGCCGGTGGCATGGGCGGCATCGCGCTGGATGCCATCGACCGCCAGGCCGAAGCGCGCCGCGCTGTCCAGCACCAGCCGGCCGGCCGCGTCGTCGGCGCCGATGCGGCTGACGAAGCGCACCGGCGCGCCCAACGCGGCCAGCGAGCGCGCGACGTTGAACGGCGCACCGCCGGCCACCGGCCCGTCGTGGAACTCGTCCACGAGGGCCTCGCCGATCACAAGGACGAGGCGGGGCATGGCCAGGCCACTCAGAACGTGTAGCGCAGGCTGGCCTTGACCGTGCGGCCCGTGTAGGCCCGCGCGGCGCCGCGGCCGTCGTTGCTCTCGGTGTACGCGATCTCGTTGAGCAGGTTGTTCGCCGCGATCGACAGCATCGCCTTGTCCGTGAGCGCATAGCTGGCGAACGCGTTGACCACCGTGTAGGCGGGCAGCGTGATCGTCAGCGCACCGCCGGGGCCGTCGTCCAGGCTCTTGGTCGTGCCGACGATGCCGACGCCGAAGGTCAGCGCATCGTTCAGGTTGACCGTGGGCGTGAGCTGGTAGACCACCTTGGCCTGGCGCTTCGGCGCGCGGCCGTCTGCCTGCTTGGCGCTGGTGTAGGTCAGCCCGCCCAGCAGGCTGACATCGCCGAAGCGGGCCGAGCCTTCCAGTTCCAGGCCGTTGCTGCGGTAGCTGTTGGCCTTGGCGACGATGGGCTGCGTCGTCACGTCGACATTGACCTCGTCGGTCTTGGCGTGGAACAACGTCGCGAACAGGCTCATGCCGTTGCCGCGGATCTTCACGCCCACCTCGGACTGCTTGACCTTGTTGGTCGGGATGGTCGGGCTCTTGCCGTTGACGAGGTCGGGGTTGTTGAAGAAGGTGATGCGGTCGGCGTTGTAGGCCGCGCCATCGGAATAGCGGGCGAAGACGGACAGGTCCTGGTTCAGCGCATAGTTGCCGCCCAGCGAGTAGGACGTGCGGCCGAAGTCGTAATCGATGGCGTTGGGCTTGGTGAGGTCGTAGCTGACGCCGGCGTTGGACTGGTAATAGGCGCCGCTGGCCTTCTGGTTGTCGCGGCGCACGCCGATGTCGGCGGACAGCGGGCCGGCCTCGTAGTTCAGCACCAGGTAGGGCGCGTTGGTCGTGTACTTGCTGTCCTGCGTGTTGCTGCAGCAGCCGCCGAAGCCGGGCGAGCCGTTGACGACGCCGGGCACGTTCAGCACGCGGGCGCCCTCACCGCTGGCGGACAGCGAGTACTGGTTGAAGTTCCACGTCAGGTCCAGCTGCTGCACCGAGGTGTAGAGGCCGGCGACGGCGCTGAGCTTGGCGCCGCCGAGGTCGAAATCGCGCGAGAACTTCAGGTCATTGGCCATCAGGCCGGCGTTGTCGACCTTGGTGTTGAAGATGACGGCGGTGAACCGGTTGCCCGTGTAGGCCGTGCCCGCATCGGGGCCGGTGGCGATGGTGGTGCCCGAGGGCGCCGCGCTGACGTCGTCGCCCGGGAAGATGCCGATGAAGCGGCCCGAGTTCCTGCTCCACGAGAACTTGTTCTGCAGGCGGAAGCCGCCGCCCGCGTCCAGGTCCATCTCGACACCGAAGGCGTCGCTCTTGGCGGACAGGCCATCGCGGATGTTGCTGGTGGCGCGGCCGTTGGTGTTGGTCAGCGTGTTGTCCATCGGCCAGGCGACGTCGTAGAACGCGGCGCGGCGCGGGTCCAGGCCGGGCAGCTCCTGGATGCTGCCGTTCACGTACTTGACGGGCGTGGGCATGAAGGTGGGCGTGTGGTCGTCCAGGTGCTTGACGCTGAAGCGCACGAAGCTCTTGCCTTCCAGCTCGAAGGTCACGTTGGCGCGCACCTGGCCGCCGTTCTCGGCGCCATCGGCGCCCTTGCGGCCGCCGTCGCCGACGCGGTAGAAGCCGCCGACGAAGAAGCGCGTCTTGGGCGCGAGGCGCCCGCCGTAGCCGAAGTCCACACGGGTCTGGTCGAAGTCCAGGCCCTTGGTCAGCTGGATGGAACCGCCCTGCTCCAGGCCAGTCTTGGTGATGAAGTTGATGATGCCGCCCGGCGCGCCGGTGGCCAGCAGTGCCGCGGAGCCGCCGCGCACCACTTCCAGCCGCTCGAAGCCGGCGTCGGCACGCATCCAGGTGTCGGGCGTGGCGAACGCGATGTCGCCGAACTGCAGCACCGGCAGGCCGTCTTCCTGGAACTGGATGTAGCGCGCGCCGCCGGCAGAGACCGGGATGCCGCGCACGGCGACGTTGGCGTTGGATTCACCGCCGCTGGCCTCCGCGCGGATGCCGGGCACGCCGCGCAGCAGGTCCGTCGAGCTGGCCGCGGTGACGGCGCCGACGCTCTCGCTCTCGATCGTCGAGATCGCGACGCTGGAGCGCATCTTGGACTTGGCGGTGGACGCGCCGGTGACGACGACGGCGTCGAGCTTGAGGCCGTCGGCCGTCTCGGTGGCAGCGGCCTGCTGGGCTTGCGCCGCAGCGCTCAGCAGGGCCAGCGCGATGGCGGCGGACAGGCGCTGGACGGCGGGACGGCGAGCGAGGACGCGAGAGCTGGGCATGGTGTCTCCTGGTTGTCGGTATTCGAGCGCCCTCTGCGGGGCGGATGTCGGTCTGGGCCGCCGGCGGCGGTGTCGATCCGTGCCGTCATTCTGCGACTGCGCATCTCGTTTTGCAATCGATTGCATTTCAGTAGAAACACGGATTTGCGATCCCGAGAAAGACTTGATAGGCGAGCGATTGAAATCGATAGGCAACCTGAGCTGCCTACACCCGATCGCGGCCATCGCGCCGCGACCGGACGGCCGCCGTCAGGCGCCCGGCGCGCTTTCCCGCAGCTTCAGGTAGACCGGCATCGTGCGCGGGCCCGCGCGTTCGCCGCGCAGCTGACCCAGCAAGGCTTCCACCAGCTCCGCACCCGCCTCGGCCACCGGCTGGTGAACCGTCGTCAGCGGCGGATCGCAGTAGGCGGCCAGCGGCATGTCGTCATAGCCAATGACGGCCACATCGCCCGGCACGCTGCGGCCGGTGGCGCGCAAGGCCTGGATGGTCAGCAGCGCCAGCACGTCGCTGCAGCAGACGACGGCGTCGAAGCCTTGCTCGCGGGCGCAGAAGTCGCGCAGCACGCCAGTGGCCACGCCCGGCTCGAACGGGGCCGGCAGCTCCAGCGCCGGGTCCACATCCAGCCCCGCCTCGCGCAGGGCCTGCGCATAGCCCTGGCGGCGCAGCCAGACCTCGGGCAACTGCGCGTCGCCGACGAAGGCGATGCGGCGCCGGCCCAGCTGCAGCAGGTGGCGCGTGGCCAGCGCGCCGCCCAGCACGTTGTCGCCGCCGACGCTGCAGTACAGCTGCTGCGGCATCTCGCCGCCCCACACCACCAGCGGCAGCTTGCGGGCGGCCATCTCGTTGAGCTGGTCGTGGTGGCGCCACTGGCCGATGAGGACCACGCCGATGGCCTTGCCGGAGTCGAACCAGTGCGAGGCCAGGTCCAGGTGCTCGGCATCCACGCGCGACAGCAGCATGTCGTAGCCGCGGTCGGTCAGCGCATCGGCGATGGAGCCGACGATGGACAGGAAGAACGGGTCGGAGATGTGCTGCCGCGAACTGGCGTCATAGGGCACGACGACGGCGACCGTCTTGTTCTCCTGCAGCCGCAGGTTGCGGGCGCCGAAGTTGATCGAGTAGTTCAGCGAGCGGGCCAGGTCGGCCACGCGCTGGCGCGTCTCGGCGTTGACGAGCTCGCTGCCGTTCAGCGCACGCGACACGGTGGACACCGACACGCCGGCCAGCCGGGCGATGTCGACCATCTGCAGCCGCCGCTGCTCGCTGGCGCTGCCTGCGGGAGATTCCTTGGACTTGGGCATCGCCGGCATCGTCGCAGGGGCGAGTGCAATCGACAAGCAGCACCTTCCCGGAAAACGAAAAAGGCCGGCTGATGCCGGCCTTCGGATTTGGTCTGGTCTGCGGGCCCAGCGCCGGGCCGCTCCCAAGCGGGCCCGTCTGGCGATGTGCAAGCGGCTAAACGCCGCTTGCATCGCCGTCCCATCGGGGGCTGAGGCCGGACACAGGGCGTCCAGTGGACGGCGTGTGCCTGCCGAAGCTCTGCGGCACTGCCGCAGAGCGGTCCCGGCTGGACACGCCCGCGTTCAGCGCGGCGTGACCAGACGAGGGGCTTCAGTCCTTGGCGTAGATGTCCACGTCCTTCGTCTCACGCACGAACAGCAAGCCGATGACGAACGTGGCCGCCGCGATGACGATGGGGTACCACAGGCCGTGATAGATGTTGCCGTTCTGCGCCACCATCGCGA
>JAYSCT010000093.1:0-18746 GCA_041914785.1 Roseateles sp. | reverse complement strand
CTTGTTCCACCGCCTCAACGTCATCCGCCTGCGCCTGCCGCCGCTGCGCGAGCGCAAGGAAGACGTGCCCGCGCTGGCCCGCCACTTTCTGCAGCGCAGCGCGACCGAGCTGGGTGTCGAGCCCAAGCGCCTCAGCGATGCCGCACTGGCGGTGCTGACCAACTTCGAGTTCCCCGGCAACGTGCGCCAGCTGGAGAACATCTGCCACTGGCTCAGCGTCATGGCGCCCAGTCAGACCGTCGAGCCCAAGGACTTGCCCGACGAGATCCAGCCCGGCTATGTCGCCGCGCCGTCACTGGGCCAGGCCACCCATGCGCAGCCCGCCGCAGCGGTTGCCGCAGCGCCTGTTGCCGCCGCGCCGGCCAGCACCAGCAGCGGCGAAGGCTGGCTGGCCGACATGGCCGCCGACGCCCGTGCCCGCCTGGCCGCCGGCGAGACCGACGTGTGGGACGCGCTGACCAAGCGCTTCGAAGCTCAATTGATCCTGACCGCGCTGGACATCACCCGCGGCCGCCGCATCGAGGCCGCGCAGAAGCTGGGCATCGGGCGCAACACGATCACGAGGAAGATTCAGGAGCTCGGGCTGGACGTTTGAGGCATCACGACGCGAGCCTGGTAGGTTGGTGTCTCAATCCTCCTGCTTTCGTTTGGGCTTGAAAGCCGAAGCGGCAGGTTCTCTAGTTGGCACTTTCACGACTGTGACTTTAGGAGTCGCCCGCAGCCACTTTGTCAAAAGACGTTGCAGTGCCCACTGGATTTGCGACGTTGGCGTTGGATGTTTCATCACATTCCTTCCTATGCTGACGGAAGAACTGAATTTGGATCAAAAGGGCGCGCTTTGACCTCTGCGATGAGCGCTTCATATTCACGGATAGCTGCTCGCATTTCGTGTGCTGTTCCTCGTAGGTCCTCTGCTTCCTCAGGGGGATAGTACGAAAGCTCAACAACAAGCTGATTCACCAGATCTCGCAACGCTTCAATGTGTACGTTCGCTATGCGAAGCTCCTCAGACTGCTTGAGCAGCTTTTTCATCATGCCTTCGTGAAGCCGGCAAACATCCAGTTCGTCTATCACGACGTGCGCGACGGATGAGCGCTCTGATGCATCTTTGGAGATGTTCGCTACGACTACATATGAGTCTGCCTCCCACTGTGCTGGCGAGACATCAACTCGACTTACCAAGTCATGGGAACTGTCGTAGCGATCTTTTGTCTTAGGTCCTCGATAGATGTTCAATTGGGCACCTCATGCGGATTGCGAAAAGGGCAGTGTCGTGCGCTGCGCGTAGCCTGCTCAAGTGGGCTGCGCGGTGAACTTGACTCCGAGAGCCCGGGCGACCTTCATGACCGTCTCAAAGCGCGGCTTGGCGCCGGGCGCCAGCGCCTTGTAGAGGCTTTCGCGGCCCAATTTGGCGTCCTTGGCCACCTGCGCCATGCCCTTGGCTCGCGCCACATCGCCCAGCGCAAGCAGCAGCAGGTCGGGGTCGTCGGCCTCAAGCACGGCGGTCATGTACTCGGCGATGGCTTCGTCGTCATCGAGGTAGCGCGCGGCGTCGAAGGCGACGAGCTTCAGCGGTGCTTTGATATTGGTCATAGATCGTCTCCAAGTTCTGAGGCCAGCTTCAGCGCATGGCGGATATCGCGTTTCTGGGTGGACTTGTCGCCCGCGTTGAGCATCACGACGATTAGCCGGCCGCGACGCACGAAGTACAGCCGGTAGCCCGGCCCGTAATGCACGCGCATCTCGGACAGTTCGCCTTCAATCGGCTGCCAGTCGCCGAGGCCTCCCGCTTCTGCTTGCCGCAGCCGGGCCACGATGCGGATCTGCGCCCGTTTGTCCTTCAGCGCGTCGAGCCACGCGACGAACTCTTCGGTTTGGCGGACGACAAACATGCGCAGAATGTATCCGTATGGATACTAAAGTCAAGCGCTCTGCAAGGCGCCGCCTTCAATGCCCGCTGACGCGCAGTCCCAGCAGCACCACCGTCGCCAACCCGAACACCAACGTCAGCCCCTGCCAGAACAGCAGCGGATGCCTTTGCTGCAGCGGCGTCCGGTCGTGCTTCATGAACTCCGGCCCCGGCGCGTGCAGGTCGTGCAGGAACTCCGACAACGCTTGCTGCCGCCGCGACGCCTGCGGCTGGAGCGCCTTGCGCAGCACGTGGTCCAGCCACTCCGGCAGGTCGGGCCGGCGCGTGCGCAGCGGCACGTATTGCAGCTTGTGCAGGTCGCGGTCGCCGCGCACCTGCGGCACCTGCAGGCCGTAGGGCAGGGCGCCTGTCAGCATCTGGTAGATCAGCACGGCCAGCGAGAACAGCTCGGCCAGCGGTGAGCCGCCCTCGCCGGTGAAGTATTCCGGCGCCGTGTACTGCAGCGTGCCGGCCAGCTCCAGCGCGCGGGCGTCACCCAGGCCTTCGCTGAGCCCCGCCACATGAGCCGACGCCAGATCGATAAGGATGACGGTGCCGTGGCGGTCGATGATGAGGTTCTCGGGCCGCAGGTCCTGGTGCAGCATCTCCTTGCGGTGCAGCGCCTGCAGGCCGCGGGCGATCTGGTCGGCGATGCCGCGCACCTCGTCCAGCCCGGGCTGCGGGTGGTCGGTCATCCACTGCGCCAGCGTCTGGCCGTGGACGAACTCGACGGCGGTGAAGAGGTGCTCGCGTTTCGCCTCGGCCGGCGCGGCCTTGATGACATGCGGGCTGTCGACGCGGCGCGCCACCCATTCCTCGGTGGCGAAGCGGTCCAGCTCGCGCGCGTTGCCGGCCAGCTCGGCCGTGGGCAGCTTGAGCGCCCATTCGCGCCCGTCGGCGTCGACGGCCATGACGACCTGGCTGCGGGCCGTGTGCTGCAGCTCGCGCACGACGCGGTAGCCCTCGAACTGTTGGCGCGGCGACAGCGGGGGCGGCAGGCGCAGGCCGTCACGGCCGACGGGCGGCGCGCTGTCGCGCGGCAGGGACTCCACGCGCACCAGCATGACGGTCACGTTGTCCTGGCTGCCCCGCGCCAGCGCGGCGGCCACCAGCGCCTCGGCGGCGGCCTGCAGGTCGGCGCCGTGCGTGGCCAGCGTGTCGTTGACCAGCGCCGCGTCGATGTGCTCGTAGGCACCATCGGTGGCCAGCAGCAGCGTCTCGCCGATCTCGGCGGGCCAGCAGGCGTGGTCGATGTCGAGGTGGGCGCTCAAGCCCAGCGCACGGCCCAGGTAGGTCTGCCCGCCGTAGACGCGTACGCGGTGGTCCTGGGTCAGCGGCTCCAGCGCCGCGGCGTGCACGCGGTAGACGCGCGTGTCGCCCACGTGCAGCAGGTGCACCTCGCGGCCCTTGAAGACGAGCGCGCTGAAGGTGCAGACATGGCCGCGGTCCTTGTCGAAGCGCCCCTCGCCGCGCTGGCTCTCGGCGTGCAGCCAGGCGTTGGTGGCGGCCAGCACGCACTGGGCAGCGCGGCGCACGGTCCAGGCCTCGGAGGTGCCGTAGTAGTCCTCCAGGAAGCCGCGCACGGCCGCCGCGCTGGCGACCTGGCTGACCGGGCTGCTGCTGATGCCGTCGGCAATCGCCATCGCGATGCCGCGCGAGCGGGCTTGCGCGTCGGTCGGTTGCGCGACGCCGTGGAAGTCCTGGTTCAGGGCTTTCAGGCCGGCGTCGGAATGCTGGCCGATGGCCAGCCGCAGCGTCACTTGACCAGCACCCGCTTGGGGGCCGTCTTGTAGTGGGTCGAGTACAGCGTCAGCCCGACGAACGTCAAGCCGCCGACAAGGTTGCCGACGACGGTGGGGATCTCGTTCCAGATCAGGTAGTCCATCAGCGTGAACTGGCCGCCCAGCATCAGGCCCGACGGGAACAGGAACATGTTGACGATGCTGTGCTCGAAGCCCATGTAGAAGAACACCATGACCGGCATCCACATGCCGATGGCCTTGCCCGAGACGGACGTGGACATCATGGCCGCGACGACGCCGGTGGACACCATCCAGTTGCACAGCACGCCGCGGATGAAGAGGGTCAGCATGCCGGCGGCGCCGTGGGCGGCGTAGCCCACCGTGCGGCCTTCGCCGATGTGGCCGATCTTCTGGCCGACGGCATTGGGCGCCTCGCTGAAGCCGAACGTGAAGATGATGGCCATGAAGACCGCCACCGTCAGCGCCCCGGCGAAGTTGCCGAAGAACACCAGCGTCCAGTTGCGAAACACGCCGCCCCAGGTGGCGCCGGGCCGCTTGTCCAGCACGGCCAGCGGCACCAGCGTGAACACGCCGGTCAGCAGGTCGAAGCCCATCAGATACAGCAGGATGAAGCCGACCGGGAACAGCATGGCGCCCACCAGCGGGTTGCCGGTGTTGACCGTGACGGTCACCGCGAAGGCGGCGGCCAGCGCCAGGATGGCGCCGGCCATGTAGGACCGGATCAGCGTGTCGCGGGTGGACATCAGCAGCTTGGATTCACCGGCGTCCACCATCTTGGTGACGAACTCGGTCGGGACGACGTAGGCCATGGTCTTGTCTTTCGTGGAGAGGCGGGAGGGATGAACAAGCGCAAACGCCCCAGCCGGTGCGGCGGGGGCGTTTGCGGTTCGAGGTCGAAGCGGTGGCGTCGTTGCCACCGGGGAGCAGGTCTTGGCGCGGCCCTCAGGCCCGCCGGGGCCGGGGCGTCAGGCCAGCGCGACGAGCACGCGGCCGTCCTGCACCTGCACGGCGTGCGCGCGCACCGACTGCTCGGGCGCTTCCAGGCACTCGCCGGTGCGGAGGTCGAAATGGTTCTTGTAGAGCGGCGACGCGACGACGATGCGCTCGCCGAGGTTGCCGACGAGGCCACGAGACAGCACGCTGGCGCCGGAGCGCGGGTCGATGTTGTCGATGGCGTGGAAGCGGTCCGCGCCGACGCGGAACACGGCCACGTGGCGGCCGTCCACCAGCGCGGCGACGCCGGTGTCGGGCAGGATCTGGTCGACGTTGCAGATGGGGGTGAAGGTCCTGTTGCTCATGCGGTACTCCTTGGCTGGGCTCAGGCGGGGTGGGCTTCTTCGGCGCGTTCTTCCGGCCGCGCCGGGCGGATCTGGCCGCGCTCCTCGACGAAGATGATCTTTTCGTCGGCCTTGTCGCTGTTGACGAAGCTGCGGAAGCGCTGGCGCACTTCAGGCGTCGTCACGGCGGTCTTCCATTCGCACTGGTAGGTGTCGACGACGGCCTGCATCTGCGCTTCCAGTTCGGCACCCAGGCCCAGCTTGTCGTCGATGACGACGCTCTTCAGGTAGTCCAGGCCGCCCTCCATGTTGTCGCGCCAGGTGCTGGTGCGCTGCAGGCGGTCGGCCGTGCGCACGTAGAACATCAGGAAGCGGTCGACGTACTTGATCAGGTCGGCCTTGCTGAGGTCGCTGGCGATCAGCTCGGCGTGGCGCGGCTTCATGCCGCCGTTGCCGCAGACATAGAGGTTCCAGCCCTTGTCGGTGGCGATGATGCCGACGTCCTTGCCCTGCGCCTCGGCGCATTCGCGCGTGCAGCCGGACACGCCGAACTTGATCTTGTGCGGCGCGCGCAGGCCCTTGTAGCGGTTCTCGATCTCGACGGCCAGGCCCACCGAATCGTCCACGCCATAACGGCACCACGTGCTGCCCACGCAGCTCTTCACCGTGCGCAGCGACTTGCCGTAGGCGTGGCCGGATTCGAAGCCGGCGGCGATCAGCTCCTCCCAGATCAGCGGCAGCTGCTCGACGCGGGCGCCGAACATGTCGACACGGGCGCCGCCGGTGATCTTGGTGTACAAGCCGTACTTCTTCGCGATCTGGCCCACGGCGATGAGGCCGTCGGGCGTCACCTCGCCGCCCGGCATGCGCGGCACGACGGAGTAGCTGCCGTCCTTCTGGATGTTGCCGAGGAAGTAGTCGTTGCTGTCCTGCAGCGCGGCCAGTTCGGGCTTCAGCACGAAGTCGTTCCAGCACGACGCGAAGATGCTCGCGGCGGCAGGCTTGCAGATGTCGCAGCCCAGGCCCTTGCCGTGCTTGGCCAGCAGCTCGCCGAAGGTCTTCAGGCCGCCGACGCGGATCAGGTGGTACAGCTCCTGGCGCGAATGCGGGAAGTGCTCGCAGAGGTGGTTGTTGACGGCCATGCCGCGCTTGGCCATCTCCAGCTTCATAACCTGCGTGACCAGCGGCACGCAGCCGCCGCAGGTCGCGCCGGCGCGGGTAGCTGCCTTGATGTCGCCCATCGTCGTGCAGCCCTCGCCGACGGCCGCGCAGATCTGGCCCTTGGTGACGTTGTTGCACGAGCACAGCTGCGCACTGTCGGGCAGTGCGTCGGGGCCGATGCCGACCTTGGCCTTGCCGTCACTGCTCGGCAGGATGAGGAACTCGGGGTCGGCCGGCAGCTTGATGCCGTTCAGCGTCATCTGCAGCAGCGTGCCGTACTCCTCGGCGTCGCCCACCAGCACGGCGCCCAGCAGCTTCTCTCCGTCCTCGCTGACGACGAGCTTCTTGTAGACCTGCTTGCGCTCGTCCACGTACTGGTAGCTGCGCGCCTTGGGTGTCTTGGCGTGCGCGTCGCCGATGCTGGCCACGTCCACGCCCATCAGCTTGAGCTTGGTGCTCATGTCGGCGCCGGGGAAGGCGGCTTCGGCGTCGCCGGCGATGTGGCGGGCCACCACGCGGGCCATCTCGTAGCCGGGGGCGACGAGGCCGAAGGTCTGCTCGCGCCACGACGCCACCTCGCCGATGGCGTAGACGTTGCGGTCGCTGCTGCGGCAGTGGTCGTCGACGGCGATGCCGCCGCGCGGACCGGTGGCCAGCACGCACTGGCGGCCCAGCTCGTCGCGCGGGCGGATGCCGGCGGAGAACACCAGCATGTCGGTCTCCAGCCAGGTGCCGTCGGTGAACACGAGGCGGTGGCGGGCCGACACGCCGTCGGTGATCTCGACGGTGTTGCGATTGGTGTGCACCTGCACGCCCAGCGCTTCTATCTTCTCGCGCAGCACGCGGCCGCCGCCGTCATCCACCTGCACGGCCATCAGGCGTGGCGCGAACTCGACGACATGCGTGTGCAGGCCCATGTCGCGCAGTGCCTTGGCGCATTCCAGGCCCAGCAGGCCGCCGCCGATGACGACGCCGCTCTTTGACACAGAGCCGCTGGCCTGCATGCCTTCCAGGTCTTCGATGGTGCGGTAGACGTGGCAGTGCGGGCGGTCGCGGCCCGGCACGGCCGGCACGAAGGGGTAGGAGCCCGTGGCGATGACCAGCTTGTCGTAGGCGATGACCTCGCCGTCGGCGAGCTGGAGCGTGTGGTCGCGCCGCTCGATGGCCACGACCCTGGCGCCCAGGCGCAGCGTGAAGCCCGTCTTCTCGAAGAAGCCCGCGGGCACCAGCGACAGGTCCTCGGCGGACTTGCCCGAGAAGAACTCGGACAGGTGCACACGGTCGTAGGCCGGGCGCGGCTCCTCGCACAGCACCGTCACCTGCACCTGGCCGGCGGCCGGGCCTTCAGCGAGGCATTCGAGAAATTTCTGGCCCACCATTCCGTGGCCGATGAGGACGATGTGCATGGTCTGTTCTTGCGAAGCGGGTGCCGCCGTCCGGGTCGCGGGCGATCGATTCGGAGGCACCAAAAAGAAAAGCCCCGCAAGCAGCTGTCTGCTCGGTCGGGGCCGGTCGGTTGGGGGTCGCCACCGTTGGCGAGACATCCCAAGGGGCCGGCGCAAGCGCGACCTCTCGAACCGTTCTTCGCAAGACGCGTGCCTGCACAGGCGCCCGCGTCATCCGGGGGGCGGGCCGCCCCCTCCCGGGTTGCGGCGGCCTGCAGATGCCCCGTGGCAGCGCGTGGCGCACCGCCGCGGGGCGTTTCGCCCTGTCAGCGGGCCGGCCGGTCCAGCCAGACCTCCAGGCCTTGTGCGTTCAGCTCGGCGTCCATCGCCAGCCACTGGGCAGCCGCGGCACCGTCGCGATGCCCGTGCGCACGCAGATGGGCCAGGTAGCCGTCCAGCAGCGCCGCCTTCAGCCGCTCGTGCCGGTCGGGTGCCGTGCGCAGCGACTCGGCCAGCGCCACCATCTCGTCCACCTGCGCCAGCATCACCGCGGCCAGCCGCCGCACCTCGTCCACCGAGCCACCGATGCGGCCGTAGTGCGTCACCTGCATGGCCAGCGGCTCGGCGGCCAGCAGCCGTGCGACGGTGGCCTTCAGCGCCTCGGGCTCGAACTGCACCGGCGTGCTGGTGGGCAGGATCCAGGCGCGGCCGTCCACGTCGAAGTCGCGGTAGGACAGGCCGAACGTGTCGCCGGTGAACCAGCTGCGGCTCTTCTCGTCCCAGATCGCGTGGTGATGCCGCGCGTGGCCCGGCGTGTCGATGAGCCGCAGCGGCCGCCCGGCCAGGTGGATGACCTGCTCGTCGTGCGACGCGTCGGCGCGCTCGGCCGGCACCGGCACCAGCTTGCCGTAGCTGCGCTGCATCTCGTCCTCGCCGTAGACGCTCAGCGCGCTCAGCCACAGCGCCGTCGGGTTCACCAGGTGGCGCAGGCCGCGCGGGTGCACGAGCGCGCGGGCCTGCGGCAGCGCCTCCATCAGCAGGCCCACGCCGCCGGCGTGGTCCAGGTGCACGTGCGTCGGGATGACCCAGTCGACCGCCTCCGGCGCCAGGCCCAGCGCGTTCAGCGCCGCCAGCAGGCGCGGCACGGCGTGGTTGGTGCCGGTGTCGATGAAGGCGGCGCGGCCGCCCTCGACCATCAGGAACGCGGCGTCGAAGCGCGGGCGCTGGAAGCCGGTGTCGATGGCGTAGAGGCCGTGGCCGAGGTCGTCGATGAAATCAAGCAAGAGCGATTCCTAAAATCACCACTCACGATAGCCCAAGGAGCCCGCGGTGGCGGTTCACGAGATTCTGAAGATGGGCGACCCGCGGCTGCTGCGCGTCGCCCGGCCGGTCACCGAATTCGGCACGCCCGCGCTGAAGACGCTGATCGCCGACATGTTCGAGACCATGGCCGCCGCCAACGGCGCCGGCCTGGCCGCGCCGCAGATCGGCGTCGACCTGCGGCTGGTCATTTTCGGCTACTCGAAGAACGTGCGTTACCCCGACGCGCCGCCCGTGCCGCCCACCGTGCTCATCAACCCCGTCATCGAGGTGCTGGATGGCGGGCGCACGGAAGGCTGGGAGGGCTGCCTGTCCGTGCCCGGGCTGCGCGGCGTCGTCGTGCGCGACGAGCGCATCCGCTACAGCGGATTTGATGCGGACGGCCAGCCGATAGCCCGCATCGCCGAGGGCTTTCACGCCCGCGTCGTGCAGCACGAGTGCGACCACCTGGATGGCATCCTCTACCCAATGCGCGTCACCGACTTCACGCGCTTCGGCTACACGTCCGTGCTGTTTCCGGAGCTGGACCCGAACGCCGACGACGACTGACCGTTGAAACACTTGTAAGCGCGGTGCACCGCCGCGGCGTCTGCCGCGTTGCGCAGGCGCAAAGGAGCACAGGCTCATGACCCAGTCCACCGAATCCAGGCTCGTCCTGACCCGCCGCCGCTGGTGCATCCTCGCGATGGCGCTGCTGGTGGCCGTCGTGCCCGCGGCCAAGGCGCAAGACGGTGACCGCGACCCGCCGTCGCGCGCCGGCCGGGTCGTCAGCGTCGTCGGCGACGCCTGGCTGTTCGACCACGACAGCCGCGAATGGACGCGCCTGTTGCGCAACCAGACCGTCGCCGAGGGCGATCGCGTGCGCACCGACGAGCGCGGCCGCGTGTCGCTGCGCGTGGGCTCCACCACGGTCTGGGTGGACGAGCGCAGCGACCTGGAACTCAGCCAGCTCGACGACGGCCAGCCGCTGCTGCAGATCGACCGCGGCGACGTCGCCATCCGGCTGCGCAATGCCGAGAACGTGGCCGAGACGCGGCTGCGCACGCGCGAGGGCACGGCCCAGCCGGAGCGCGAGGGCCTGTACCGTGTCGAGCAGCTGGACCGCGGCAGCAAGATCTATGTATTGCAGGGCCGCATGCGTTTCGAGTGGGCGCGTGCTGCCGCCCCGGTGGTGATGGGCACCGGCGAGCAGGTGGAGCTGTGGTGGCCCGACGGCCCGCGCGCCGAGCGCGGCCCGCTGTACAGCGACGGCTTCGGCGACTGGGTGCTGGCCGAGAGCCGCGAGGAGGGCGACCGGCCCGTCGCACGCTATGTGTCGGCCGAGATGACCGGCGCCGAAGACCTGGACCGCTACGGCCGCTGGGAGACCGCGCCCGAGTACGGCACCGTGTGGGTGCCGACCACGCTGACCGTCGTCGACTGGGCGCCGTACCGCTACGGCCGCTGGGTCTGGTCACGCCACTGGGGCTGGACCTGGGTGGACGACGCGCCCTGGGGTTTCGCACCGTTCCACTACGGCCGCTGGGTCAGCTGGCGCGGGCGCTGGTGCTGGACGCCAGGCGCTTACGTTCACCGCCCCGTTTACGCGCCGGCGCTCGTCGGCTGGGTGGGCGGCGGCTCGGTCAGCGTGGGCATCAGCATCGGCAGCCGTCCGCCGCCGCCGCGCTACGGCTGGTATCCGCTGGCGCCGCGCGAGGTCTACCGCCCCGCCTACCGCCACACGCCGCCCTACGAGCAGCGCGTGAACGACCCGCGCGACCTGCGCGACCCGGTCACCGTGCAACGCCCGCACCGCTACCGCGACGTGCCGGCGGCCGTCAGCACGCTGCCGGCGCCCGGTGCGGCCATCCAGCCGCTGCCCGTGCGCGGCCCCGACCGCAAGCCCGAGCCGGGCTGGACGCGCCCGCTGCCCGTGGCCCCGGGCCGGGGCGACCTGGCCAGCGTGCTGCCGCCGCTGCCCACGCGGCCGGCCGACAACGACGTGCCGCGCCACCGCGAGCGCGATCGGGACCGCGAGCCCGGCATGGGCTGGCGCAGCGACAACGCGTTGCCGATCCGCCGTGAGGTGCAGCCGCGCGGGCCCGAGGCCGTCGGCCCGCAGCCTTCGATGCCTGCGGTCGTGCAGCCGCAGGTGCCCGTGGCTCCGCCGCGCCCTTCCTTCGAGCCGCCGCGCGCCGGGGGCGACAACAACATGCCGTGGCGCCAGCAGCAGCCGCAGCGCGAGGAGCGCCGGGAGGACCGCCGCGAGGAGCGGCGTGAAGAAAGGCGTGAGGAGCGCCGCGACGAACCGCGCCGCGTGCAGCCGCCGCAGTTCGAGCAGCCACGGCCCGCGCCCATGCCCGAGCAGCGCGCACCGGCGATGGAGCCGCCGCGCCGCGTCGAGATGCCGATTCGCCAGCCCGAGCCGCCGCGTGCGCAGATGCCGCAACCCCAGCCGCAGCCGCAGGCCCAGCCGCCCCGCAACGACGGCCCGCAGCGTGGCCGCCCCGACGGCCCGCGCCGCAACCCGAACCAGAACGAGAACTGAACGCGCGGCCGGCAGGCCGCTACAGCAGCGGCTTCAGCGCCGGCCAGACGTTGTCCAGCATCGCCGGATGCGCCTTGGCCAGCGGGTGGATGCGGTCGGGCTGGAACCAGTCCATCGCATCCGCCCGGTCCGCCACGCCCTTGAGCAGGAAGGGCACCAGCGCCGCCTGGGCCTGCTTGGCGACCTCGGCGAACAGGCCCTCGAACTCGCGGCCGTAGCTGGCGCCGTAGTTGGGCGGCACCTGCATGCCCACGACGATGACCTTGGCACCGGCGGCCTGGGCCGCCTTCGCCATGGTCAGCAGGTTGTCGCGCGTGCTGCTCAGCGGCAGGCCGCGCAGCGCATCGTTGCCGCCCAGCTCGATGACGACGATGGCCGGCTTGTGCGTGCGCAGCGCGGCCGGCAGACGGCTGCGGCCGCCGGCCGTCGTGTCGCCGCTGATGCTGGCGTTGACGACGCGGTGCGGCTTCTTCTGCTGCGCCAGCCGCGCCTGCAGCAGCGCCACCCAGCCGTCGCCGGCCCTCAGGCCGTACTCGGCCGACAGGCTGTCGCCGACGACAAGGATGACCGGCGCCTCGGCCGCGGCCACCACCCCTGACGACCAGCTGGCCATCACCCCCAGGCTAAAGTGCGCCAACACCCGACGACGCCGCAGTCCCGACATGCCCGAAGCCCTTGTCCAAGTTGATCAGATCACCAAGCGCGTGCGCGACGCGACCGGGGAGCTGACGATTCTGCATGACATCAGCTTCACGCTGGCCGCGCGGGAGTCGGTCGCCATCGTCGGCGCATCGGGCTCGGGCAAGAGCACGCTGCTGGCCATCCTCGCGGGCCTGGACGTGCCCAGCGGCGGCACCGTCAAGCTGCGCGGTCAGGACCTGTTCACGCTGGACGAGGACCAGCGCGCCGCGGTGCGGGCGAAGGAACTGGGCTTCGTGTTCCAGAGCTTCCAGCTGCTGCCCAACCTGACGGCGCTGGAGAACGTGATGCTGCCGCTGGAGCTGCGCGGTGCGCGCGATGCCCGCGAGCAGGCCGCCGCGATGCTGGACCGCGTGGCCTTAAGCGAGCGCCTGGGTCACTACCCGCGCGTGCTGTCGGGCGGCGAGCAGCAGCGCGTGGCACTGGCGCGGGCGTTCGTGCAGCGGCCGGCGCTGCTGCTGGCCGACGAGCCGACTGGCAGCCTGGACTTCGCGACCGGCGCGGCGGTGATGGCCCTGATGTTCGAGCTGAACCGCGAGGCCGGCACGACGCTGGTGCTGGTCACGCACGACCGCGAGATCGCCGCGCGCTGCGAGCGGCAGCTGCGCATCGAGGCGGGGCGACTGGCGGCTTAGGCCAGCGCCTGGTCGAAGTCGGCGATCAGGTCTTCCGGGGCTTCCAGCCCCACCGACAGCCGCACCAGCCCGTCGGCGATGCCCATCGCGGCACGCGACTCGGCGCCCATCTCCCAGAAGATGGTCGGTGCCACCGGGATGATGAGCGTGCGCGTGTCGGCCAGGCCGGTGGCCTTCAGCGGCAGGCGCAGGCGGTTCAGCACCTCGACGAGGCGGCCGGCGTCGCCCAGCTCGAAGGCCATCATCCACGAGCCGCCGCCGAACCAGTCGCGGGCGCGGGCGTGCTCGGGGTGGCTCTCCAGCATCGGGTAGTGCACCTTGGCGATGGCCGGGTGGGCCGCCAGGTGGCGGGCCAGCGCCAGCGCCGTGTCGCTGCTGCGGCGCAGGCGCAGTTCCAGCGTTTCCATGCCGACGAGGATGCGGTGAGCGGCTTCGCTGGACAGCGTGCCGCCCATGTCGCGCAGGCCCTTCTTGCGGATCTGCTGCAGGCCCCAGCCGCGCGGGTCGCCCTGGCGGTAGGCCGGGAAGATGTTGGGGTAGGTGGCCCAGTCGAAGCAGCCGGTGTCGGTGACCATGCCGCCCAGCGCCTCGCCGTGGCCGGCCAGCGTCTTGGTCAGCGAGTTCATGACGAGGCCGGCGCCGAAGCGCTTGGGCCGGAACAGCGCCGGTGACGTGACCGTGTTGTCGACGACGTACAGCAGCCCGCGCTCGCGGCACAGCGCGCCGAGGCCCTCGAGGTCGGGGATGCGCGTGCTGGGGTTGGCGATGGTCTCGGCGAACACCATGCGCGTCTCGGGGCGCAGTGCGGCCTGCACGGCGGCTGCGTTGCCGGCGTCGACGCGGCTGACGGCGATGCCCAGCCCCTCCAGCGTCTGGAACAGGCTGTTGGTGTTGCCGAACACGCGGGCGCTGGTGACGAGGTGGTCGCCGGCCTTCAGCAGCGTCAGGAACAGCGCCGTCAGCGCCGCCATGCCGGTGGCGAAGCTGATGCTGCCGGTGCCACCCTCCAGCTCGGTGACGACGGCCTCCAGCGCCGCCGTCGTCGGCGTGCCCTGGCGCGCGTAGTTGAAGCTGCCCTTGACCTTGCCCTGGAACACGCCGATCAGGTCCTCGACGTTCTCGTAGGCGTACTGCACGGACGGATGGACGGGCACGTGGACGCCGCCGGAGTGGCGGTCGCCACCGGCGGCGTGGACGAGGCGGGTGCTGAGGGCGTCGGACATGGTGGGCTCGGGTCCAGATGGCAAAAGACCCGCCAGGGCGGGTCTCGGGGCAGGCGAGGCCGGGGGGCCTTACTTGCTGAAGGTGTAGTCGGTCTTGGCCTTCTTGATCAAGCCGTCCTGGAACTCGGCCATCTTCTGCTGCTCGATGCGCTGCTTGATCTGCGCCTTGACGTCGTCGAAGGCCGGGAACGTGGCCGGGCGGATGTCTTCGAGCTTGATGATGTGGTAGCCGAACTGGCTCTTCACCGGTTCCTGCGTCATCTCGCCCTTTTGCAGCGCGGTCATGGCCTTGCTGAACTCGGGCACGAAGTTGTTCGGGTTGGCGAAGTCCAGGTCGCCGCCGTTCTGCGCGGAGCCGGTGTCCTTGGAGTTCTTCTTGGCCAGTTCCTCGAAGTTGGCGCCGCCCTTGATCTGCGCGATCAGTGCCTTGGCGTCTTCTTCCTTCTCCACCAGGATGTGGCGGGCGCGGTATTCGTTGCCGGTGTTGGCGGCCTTGAACTTGTCGTACTCGGCCTGCGCTTCGGCGTCGCCGACCGGGTTCTTGGCTTTGAAGTCTTCCATCAGGCCGCGGATCAGCAGCATCTGGCGGGCCAGGTCCAGCTGGGCCTTGTAGTCGGCGCTCTGCGGGATGCCGCGGGCTTCGGCGGCCTGCATGAAGATTTCGCGGCGCACCACTTCGTCCTTGACCTGGGCTTCCAGCTCGGGCGAGCGTTGCTGCTGGCCGCTCTTGGTGACCTGCTGGATCAGCGTCTCGACGCGGGCCTTGGGCACGGGCTTGCCGTTAACGATGGCGACGTTCTGCGCAATGGCAGCGGCCGGAACCAGTGCCGCGACGATGGCGGCGAGCGCAAACTTCTTCATGGATGGGATGAGGTGGGACTAAAAAAATCGCGCCCGGAGCGGGGCGCGCGGTTCGATCACGCTCGACCGTCAGCTTTCGCCCGGCGCCTTGGCATCGATGGCCAGGGCGTGGATGCCGCGCTGCATCAGGTCAGACAGGCAATGATAGACGAGGCGATGCCGGGCCAACCTTTGCAGACCGGTAAAGCGAGGTGACACGACAGTCACATGAAAGTGACCGCCTTCGCGGGCCCCAGCATGGCCGGCGTGGTCGGCGCTGTCGTCGCGGATCGTCAGCAGCGACGGGGCCAGCTCGGCCTGCAGCCGGCGCTCGATGTCGGCGGCGATGGTCATTTGCCGTCCTCCTCCGGCGGCAGGTGCTTGCCGAGGTACAGGCTCTGCGCGACGGTGAACACCAGGATCAGGCCCGTGACGCCGAAGACCTTGAAGTTGGCCCAGGCCGACGTGGAGAAGTTGTAGGCGACGTAGAGGTTGACGACGCCCATGGCCGCGAAGAACAGCACCCACGCGCGGTTGAGCTTGCCCCAGATGGTGTCGGGCAGCGTCAGCTGGGCGCCCAGCATCGCCTGGATGAGGTTCTTGCGGAACATCGCCAGCGAGATCCACAGCGTCAGCGCCATGGCCCAGTACAGGCCGGTGGGCTTCCACTTGATGAAGGTCTCGTTGTGGAACCAGATCGTCGCGCCACCCAGCACGACCACCAGCGCCAGGCTGATCCACAGCATCAGGTCGATCTTCTGGCCGCGCACTTTCAGGATGGCGGCCTGCGCCAGTGTGGCCAGCATGACCACGACGGTGGCCAGCAGTACCGGCGCCTCCGTGGGGCCCACGACGCCGCCCTGCACGAGGAAGCCGAAGTGCTGCGTCGCGAACGCGGCCGCGGCATCGGGGTTGCCTTCCGCGCCCTTGAAGGCGACGAAGAAGAGGATCAGCGGGAGAAAGTCGAGCAATAACTTCATGAAGAGGAATTGTCCCCGACGAAGTCGATGGCGGCCGAGTTGATGCAGTAGCGCTCGCCGGTGGGCTCGGGGCCGTCCGGGAACACATGGCCCAGGTGCGAGCCGCAGTTGTTGCAGCGCACCTCCACGCGCACCATGCCGTGGCTGCGGTCGACGACGCGCTCGATGACCTCGCTGTTGACCGGCGCCCAGTAGCTGGGCCAGCCGCAGCCGGCGTCGAACTTGGTGCCGGACTCGAACAGCGGCGTGCCGCAGCCGATGCAGTTGTAGTGGCCGTCGGTGAAGTGGTCCCAGTACTTGCCGGTGAAGGCACGCTCGGTCGCCGCGTGGCGCGCGACCTGGTATTGCATGGGGTCCAGCTGCTCGCGCCATTCGGCGTCGGTCTTCTTGACGGGGTAGGTCTTGGAGCTGTCGTGGGTCATGATGAGCAGGAGACTTCGAGGCTGTGGGCCCAGTCGGGCGGCAGGGCCGCGTCGCCGGGGTTCTCGGGTTCGTCGAACGGGCGGCTCAGAACTTTCAGCAGCCGCTCGGTTTCGCTGAAGTCGCCGTGATCTGCGGCACGGATCGCGCCCTCGGCGAGGTGGTTGCGCAGCACGACGGCGGGGTTGACGGCCAGCATGCGCGCCTCGGCGTCGGGTGCCACGCGGGTGCGCCAGCGGGCCAGCCAGGTGTCCAGCGCGTCGCGGTCCAGGAACATGTCGCGCAGCGGCTCGGGGTTGCCGAGCGCGCGGGACAGGCGTCGGAACGTGATCGTGTAGTCGGCGCGCGACGCGGCCATCAGCTTCAGGAAGTCGTCGGCCAGCGCCTGGTCGCCGTCGGTCTCGCCGATGAGGCCCAACTTGGCGCGCATGCGAGTGAGCATCTGGCTCGTGAAGCGGCCGCGGAAAGCCTCGACGGCCCCCAGCAGCCGCTCGGTCGACGCCTCGGCGGCCTGATCGGTGTCGATGGGCAGCAGCGGCAGCAGCGCTTGCGCGAGCGCATGCAGGTTCCAGAACGCGACGCCGGGCTGGCGCGCGTAGGCGTAGCGGCCGCGGTCGTCGCTGTGGTTGCAGATGTGGCCGGGGTCGAACGCATCCATGAAGCCGAACGGGCCGTAGTCCAGCGTCAGGCCCAGCATGGACATGTTGTCGGTGTTCATGACGCCGTGGCAGAAGCCGATGGCCTGCCAGTGCGCGACGAGGTCGGCCGTCTGCAGCGCCACTTTCTCCAGCAGCGCGACGACTGGTTCGGGGGCAGCGGCGCATTCCGGCGCGTGATGCGCGATGAACCAGTCGGCCAGGCGGCGCAGCGCGTCCAATTGCTCGTGGTGCGCGAAATGCTCGAAGTGGCCAAAGCGGATGAAGCTGGGCGCCACGCGCGTGACGACGGCGGCGGTCTCGAGGGTCTCGCGCCGCACGGGCAGGCTCGAGCCGGTGATGCACAGCGCCCGCGTCGTCGGCACGCCTAAGGCGTCCATGGCCTCGGAGCACAGGAACTCGCGGATGGACGAGCGCAGCACCGCGCGGCCGTCGGCGCGGCGGGAGTAGGGCGTCATGCCGGCGCCCTTGAGCTGCAACTCCAGCGGGCCGGCGGGCGTGTCGACCTCGCCCAGCCACAGCGCGCGGCCGTCGCCCAGCTGGCCGGCCCACACGCCGAACTGGTGACCGCTGTAGACGGAGGCCAGCGGGCGCATGCCGGGCCAGGTGGCGTTGCCGGAGAACGTGTCCAGCGCGCCGTCGCGCGCAGCCCAGTCGGCGGGCCAGCCCAGCAGGTCGGCACAGGCGGGGCTGGTGGCGACCCAGTGCGGGTCGGGCAGGCCTTGCGCGGGCAACTCGGTGTAGAAATCGGGCCCCAGCGCCGCGAAGCGGTTGGGCCAGTGCAGGCCATCCAGCGGTTTCATCGCACCAGTTTAGTGACGCGCTGTTTGGCCTCGCTGGCCTGGGTGTTTCCCCGGGGGCGGAGGGTCGCGGTTGTGACGTTCCTCGCTTGAAACCGCGGGCTAGACTGGACCGATAACACCGCCAGGAGACAACCATGGCATTGATGGGCCGGATGATGTCGGACCCGCTGCTGATCTCGTCGTTGCTGAGGCACGCCGAGCGGCATTCGGGGGAGACCGAGATCGTCAGCAAGCGGGTCGAGGGCGACCTGCATCGCACCAACTGGCGCGAGGTGGCGCTGCGTTCCCGCCAGGCCGCGCAGGCCTTCGCGCGGCTGGGCTGCCAGCCCGGCGACCGCGTGGCCACGCTGGCCTGGAACGGCCACCGGCACCTGGAGATCTACTACGGCGCCTCGGGCTCCGGGCTGGTCTGCCACACGATCAACCCGCGGCTGTTCCCCGAGCAGATCGTCTGGATCGCCGGTGATGCCGAGGACCGGGTGCTGTGCTTCGACGCCACCTTCCTGCCGCTGGTCGAGAAGATCGCGCCGGCGCTGAAGACGGTGCAGCACTTCGTGCTGATGACGTCGCGCGCCCACATGCCGGCGGAAAGCAGCATTCCCAACCTGCTGTGCTTCGACGACCTGCTGGCCGCTGAAGACGGCAACTACGCCTGGCCGGCGCTGGACGAGAACACCGCCTCCAGCATCTGCTACACGTCCGGCACCACGGGCAACCCCAAGGGCGCCGTCTACAGCCACCGCTCCACCGTGCTGCACGCCTACGCTTCGGCGCTGCCGGATGCGATGGACTGCTCCAGCCGCGACGTGGTGCTGCCGGTCGTGCCGATGTTCCACGTCAACGCGTGGGGGCTGCCGTACAGCGCGGCGCTGGTGGGCTTCAAGCTGGTGTTCCCGGGCCCGCACCTGGACGGCAAGAGCCTGTACGAACTCTTCGAGGGCGAGCAGGTCACGTTCTCGGCCGGCGTGCCCACCGTGTGGCTGGGCCTGCTGAACTACGTGAAGGCCGGCGGCCTGAAGTTTTCCAGCTTCAAGCGCACCGTCATCGGCGGCGCGGCCTGCCCGCCGGCGATGATGAAGTCGCTGCAGGACGACTTCGGCATCGAGGTCATCCACGCCTGGGGCATGACGGAGATGTCGCCGCTGGGC
>JAYSCT010000092.1:0-18828 GCA_041914785.1 Roseateles sp. | reverse complement strand
TCATCTCGATGAAGTAGAACTCGCCGTTCTCGTACAGGAACTCGAAGGTGCCCGCACCGCGGTAGCCCATCTTCTTGCAGGCGGCGGCGCAGCGGTCACCCACCTTCTCGATGATGCGGCGGGGAATGCCGGGTGCCGGCGCTTCCTCGATGATCTTCTGGTGGCGGCGCTGCATGGAGCAGTCGCGCTCGCCCAGCCAGACGGCGTTCTTGAACGTGTCGGCCAGCACCTGGATCTCCACATGGCGTGGGTTCTCCAGGAACTTCTCCATGTAGACCTCGGGGTTGCCGAAGGCCGCGCCAGCCTCGGCGCGCGTGGTCTGCACGGCATGCACCAGGGCCGCCTCGGTGTGGACGACGCGCATGCCGCGCCCGCCACCGCCGCCGGCCGCCTTGATGATGACCGGGTAGCCCACCGAGCGGGCGATGCGGATGATCTCTTTCGGGTCTTCGGGCAGTGCGCCCTCGGAGCCCGGCACGCACGGCACGCCGGCGCGGATCATGGCCTGCTTGGCCGAGACCTTGTCGCCCATCAGGCGGATGGACTCGGGCGTAGGGCCGATGAAGGTGAAGCCCGAGCGCTCGACGCGCTCGGCGAAGTCGGCGTTCTCGGACAGGAAGCCGTAGCCGGGGTGGATGGCCTCGGCATCGGTGACTTCGGCCGTCGCGATGATGGCCGGCATGCTGAGGTAGCTCTGGGCCGACGGCGCGGGGCCGATGCAGACGGCCTCGTCGGCCAGGCGCACGTACTTGGCGTCGCGGTCGGCCTCGGAGTAGACGACGACAGACTTGATGCCGAGTTCGCGACACGCGCGCTGGATACGCAGGGCAATTTCGCCTCGATTGGCGATCAGAACTTTTTTAAACATGGTCACTCGGCTCCATTGCCCTTGTTCGCTGCGCGAACTGCGCAATCTGCCGTGCCGGTGGCACGTCCACGCTTCGCGTGACCGCCCCGGTTGGCGATAAGAACCTTCTTGAACATCAGAAGTCCTTACTCAATCACGAACAGCGGCTGTCCGAATTCGACCGCCTGGCCGTTCTCACACAGGACCTTGGTGATCGTGCCGCTCTTGTCGGCCTCGATCTCGTTCATGATCTTCATCGCTTCGATGATGCAGATGGCCTCGCCTTCCTTGACCGTCTGCCCGACGTCGGCGAACGGCTTCGCATTGGGGCTGGACGCGCGGTAGAAGGTGCCCACCATCGGCGACTTGACGACGTGGCCCGTCTCGACCGGGGCCGCGGCCGGTGCCGCAGCGGCCACGGGAGCGGCGGGCGCGGCGGCTGCCGTGACGACCGGTGCGGCCGGCGCGGCAGCGTAGACCGGCTGCACGGGCACGGCGGCAGCCGGGTCGGTCTTGACGATGCGGACCTTGCCGTCGGCCTCGGTGATTTCCAGTTCGGAGATGTTCGATTCCGAGACCAGGTCGATCAGGGTTTTGAGCTTGCGCAGGTCCATCATGGCTCCAGGCGATGTTGTTGTTTTGGAAAGTGACAAGGAGAGCCGGTGCCCGGGATCAGGCGCCGGCGGCTCCCAACGAGTGAAGGGCGTGGCGCACGGCCAGGCGGTAGCCGTTGGCGCCCAGGCCGCAGATGACGCCCACCGCCAGGTCGCTCAGATAGCTGTGGTGGCGGAAGGGCTCGCGGCGGTGGATGTTCGACAGGTGAACTTCGATGAAGGGCAGCGCCACGCCGGCCAGCGCGTCGCGGATGGCGACGCTGGTGTGCGTGTAGGCGGCCGGGTTGATGACGATGAAACGCGTGCCGTCGCTGCGCGCGGCCTGGATGCGGTCCACCAGCGCACCTTCATGGTTGCTCTGGAAGCTCGTCAGGCTGGCGCCGGCATCGGCGGCGATCGCGCTCAGTTCAGCGTCGATCTGGGGCAGGGTCTGCGAGCCGTAGACCTCGGGCTCGCGGGTGCCGAGCAGGTTGAGGTTGGGCCCATGCAGGACAAGAATTTGCATCAAACACGTGGCGTCGCCCGGGCCCCGAGGGTCTAGAGAGCCGCCACTAAATTGAGGAAGGGCGAACTTTACGCGTTTTGCTGGCGGTTTCCGCGTGGGATAGGGGTTTTTCTCAGGACGCGGCCAGCGCGCGCAAATCCTGCAGCGTGGTGACGCCCAGGCGGCGCCAGCGGATCTCGCCGGTCTCGTCGAAGACGACGGAGAACGGCAGGCCGCCCGCCGGGTTGCCCAGTTCGCGCACCAGCGACAGGCCGTCCGGCCCGCCCAGCGCGATGGGAAAGTCCAGCGGCGTCTTCTTCAGGAAGGCCTTGACCGGCTCGGCCTGGTCGATGGCCAGGCCCAGCACCTGCCAGCCCTTGGACTTGGCTTCGCCGTAGAACTGGTTGATCTCCGGCAGTTCCTTGACGCAGGGCGGGCACCAGGTGGCCCAGAAGTTCAGCAGCAGCGGCTGGCCGCGCCAGCCAGCGACGGCCAACTGGGCGCCGTCCAGCCCGGCGAAGCGGCGTGCCCAGAAGGCCTGGGCGACGGGTGATGCAACGGGCGGGTTCAGCTTGCGCCAGGCGAAGCCGGCGCCCAGCGCCGCAGCGCCGACGCCGGCGCCGGCCAGCACCAGCCGGCGGGTGAGGGGGCTCATGCGGGGTCCTCTTCAAGCATTCTTTGCAGCGCGGCCAGGTCGCCGCGGTCGGTCAGGCCGCGGGCGTCGGGCTTGAGTGCGCCGCGCAGGTCGTCGAAATCCAGCACCGTCAGGCACAGGGTCACCCGCTCGTTCAGCGCGGGGCAGGGCGCGTCGAGGATGAGCATGTCCACCTGGCGCCGGTTGGCCGTCGTCTCGGCCACGTCGAAGTCGATGCCGCGGTTCAGCAGCGCGATCTCGGCGGCCTTGCTGTCGTCGCAGTAGAGCTGCAGGTGGACGTTGGACAGCCGCGTGGCCGTGCCACGCCAGACGGCGCCGGTCAGGTGCGGGCGGAAGTCGGCCAGCCGCGCCATCCAGACGGCGGCCAGCTCGCGCAGCGCGCGCAGCTCGCCGGGTTGGGTGTCGGCGTGGAAGATGGCGATGTGCTCGCGCACGGCGTCTTCCACCACGTCGTTGCCGGGCAGTGCGGCGCGTGGCGCGCCCAGGTCGCGGGCCGCGCGCTGCTTGGCCGGGCCCCAGTCCATGCCCTCGTCGACGATGAGGCGGGCGGCCGCGGCGGCGATCTCGGCGGAGAAGTCCTCGCTCATGGCAATTGCGCGCTGTTCATGCGGCCGACGATGAGGCCGGCCCGGTTGATGACGTACGCCGAGCCGGGCTGGCGCTCGAAGCGCTTGGGCGCCGGCAGCATGACGGCCAGCCGCGCGGCCTCGAAGGCGCCCAGCCGCGACACGTCGGTGCGGAAGTAGTGCCGCGCCGCCGCCTGGGCGCCGAACAGGCCTTCGCCCCATTCGACGCTGTTCAGGTAGATCTCTAGGATGCGCTGCTTGCTCAGCAGCGCTTCCAGCATCAGCGTCAGCACCAGCTCCTGGCCCTTGCGCAGCAGCGTGCGCTCGCCGGACAGGAACAGGTTCTTGGCCAGCTGCTGCGTGATCGTCGAGCCGCCGATGACCTTGGCCACGCCCTTGCCGCGCGCTTCCACGCGGGCCTGGGCCTTCTCGTTCTTCTTCCAGGCGCCCTTGAGCGCCTCCCAGTCGACGCCGCCATGCTGGGCGAAGCCATCGTCCTCGCTGGCGATGACGGCGCGCTTGAGCGTGCGGGGCAGCTGGGCGTCATCCACCCACGACTGCGCCCACGGCACCTGCTGCTTGTCCTTCAGCAGCCGCAACGCCTCGCTGCGCTGGAAGCTGGTGGACTGCGGCGCGATGACGTTCATCAGCGCGATGCGGCCGGCGAACCACAGCTGCAGGCACAGCACGCCCAGGGCGAGCACCGCGAGCAGCCGACCGGCGTGGCGCATCACGGCGTGGCCTCGACTTCTTTGCGGATGGCGGCCAGCACCGGCGCCGTGTGCGGCCGCACGCCGCGCCAGAAGAAGAAGGCCTCGGCCCCCTGCTCCACCAGCATGCCCAGGCCGTCGCGCGGCTCGGCGCCATGCGCGGCGGCCCAGTCCAGGAAGCCCTGGGCCTTGGGGCCGTACATCATGTCCAGCGCCAGGCTGCCGGGCCTGAGCACGCGGGCGTCCACCGGCGAGGCCGCACCCGCCAGGCTGGTGCTGGTGGCGTTGATGACGATGTCCTGCGCGGCCGGCGCGTCGGCCAGCGTGGCGGCGGCAAGTGGCACGCCGAGGTGGGCATGGCTGGCCACCAGTGCCTCGGCCTTGTCCAGCGTGCGGTTGACCACCGTGATGCGCGCCGGCCCGGCATGGATCAGCGCGCCCAGCGCGCCGGCGCTGGCACCGCCCGCGCCCACCAGCAGCACCTGCAGGCCGGCGAGCGGCCGGCCGGCGTTCTTCTGCAGGTCGTTGACGAGGCCGGCGCCGTCGGTGTTGTCGCCCACCCAGCCGTCAGCGTCGAAACGCAGCGTGTTGACGGCGCCGCCCAGCTGCGCGCGTTCGGTGCGCTTCGCGGCCAGCGCAAAGGCGTCGAACTTGAACGGCACGGTGATGTTGCAGCCCTTGGCACCGGCAGCGACGAAGGCGCGCAACGTGGACTCGAAACCGTCCAGCGGCGCGAGCAGGCGTTCATAGGCGACGGCCTGGCCGGTCTGCTCGGCAAACATCGTGTGGATGGCCGGTGAGCGGCTGTGCGCCACCGGGTTGCCGACAACGGCGTATCGATCTTTCATGCTGCACCCTTCGCGCTGCGCACCGGGTCGCCGGGCGGGAGCCGAGCCTCTTCGGGCGGCCGTGCGGCGCTCATTGCTGTCCTGCCAAAGAAGTTTCCAGCCCGTCGTCGCGCGTGAACTTGAAGCGCGACGTGATGACCAGCACCTCCGCACCCTTGCGCATCTCCTGGCTGAAGTTGCCGAACGGCGAGGCCGCCTGCACGATGGCGACGGCCCGGCGGTCCAGCGTCGCGTTGCCGCTGGGCGAGACGATCTCCGTCTCGATGACGCGGCCCTTGAAGTCCACGTGGATGTTCATGATCAGCTCGCCGTAGAGCTTCCTGCCGCGGTACTCGGGGAAGTCGCGCGTGCCGCGCTCCTCGATGCGGCGGCGCAGGCCGTCGTAATACTGCGCGTAGACGACCTCGCGCGCGGCGGGGCTGACGTAGCGCTTGCGCGGCCGCGCGCTCTCCACGTTGACGCGCTTCTCGATCTCGGCCAGCAGGTCCACCAGCTGGCGGCGCTTCTCGGCCTGGGCGCGCTCGGCGGCGTCGGTCTTCTCGCGCCGCGGGTCGGGCGGCGGCAGCAGCGCCAGCTCGCGGCGCACCTGCGTCAGCAGTTGCTGCTGCTGTTGCTGCAGCTGCGCGATCTGCGAACTCTGGGCTTCGGCCGAGTCTCCGGACTCGCTGTGTCGTGCCGGCGGCAGCGGCGACGTGGCGCGGCCCGTCTCCGCATTGCCGCCACCGGCGAGGTTGGCCTGGGCCAGCACGGCGGCCTTGACGGGCAGCTCGTTGGAGCGCGTGTTGACCAGCACCACCTCCAGCGGCGTGTCCTGGAACACGCGGTTGAAGGAGTCCGGCGAGCCCACGCGCCAGGCCAGCAGCACGCCGTGCACGCCCAGCGACGCGGCCAGTGCGATCTGCAGCGTGCTGAACCGGCGCATCAGGCTTGTGCCGCCGGCTCGGCCTCGCCGCCGCCGTCGTTCAGGTCGATGGCCAGCGCGATGGGCGCGGCGGCGGCCGCCAGGTCGTCGTCGTCGCCCTCCGATTCGTCGGCAGCGACCTGCTCATCCAGCCGCTCGACCAGCGTCGCGTGCACGTCCAGCGTCATCTCGTCCAGGCCGGTGAGGCGCACTTTCACGTGGCTGCCGCGCGGCAGGGGCTCGCAGCCCAGCGCCTTGAAGACCAGCGGCAGGTCGTCGGCGCGCACCAGGCCTTCCTTCATGACGGTGGCGGTCAGCTCGGTCGTGCCGTTCTGCTGCAGCCAGCGCAGCGTCCAGAAGCGCTCGATGCCGTTCTGGAAGCCGTTGTAGGCGGCGTAGGCCGACTCGAACCCCGAGATGATGGAGAACAGCTGCGCGTCCTTGGGCTTGAACGGCGCGGCCAGCGCGGCCGTGCGGCCGTGCCGCGCGCAGGCAATGATCTGCCACTGGTTCACCAGGTCCACGTAGCGGCGCAGCGGCGACGTCGCCCAGGTGTACTGCGCCACGCCCATGCCGGCATGCGGCAGCGCCTTCACGCCCATGCGCACCTTGATGCCGGGTGCGAGGCTGGCCTGGCTGCGGTAGATGCCGGGCAGGCCCAGCTCGGCCAGCCAGCCGCCCCAGGCGGAGTTGGCCAGGATCATGGCTTCGGCCACGATCAGGTCCAGCGAGCTGCCGCGGGCGCGCACGGTGATCTCCACCGACTCGCTGCCGTTGGGCGGCTCCATGCGCTCGCCGGCCAGGCGGAAGTTGTAGTCGGGCCGGTTGAAGTTCTCCGGCTTGCCGCGCACCACCTCGCGCTGCGCCTTCAGGTGTTTGGCCAGGCGCCAGCAGAAGGCCAGTTCGGGGGCGAAGGCGTAGTCGGCCGGCGCCTCACCCGACAGCGAAGCGTCCGTGACGATGCCGTCCAGCTTGTCGTGGCGCAGGTTGGACGCGATGTGCACGCGCTCCAGCTTGGTCTCGCGGCTCTTGATCTCGAAGGTGGCCTCGTCCATCGTGAAGTAGATGGACACGGCCGGGCAGTCGCGGCCCTCGATCAGCGTGTAGGCCTGCACGACGTCGTCGGGCAGCATCGTGATCTTCCAGCCCGGCATGTAGACGGTGGACAGGCGCTCGCGCGCGACCTTGTCGACGGCCGAGTCCGGCGTGATGGCCAGGCCGGGCGCGGCGATGTGCACGCCGAACGTGACCGTGCCCGTGCCCAGGCCCTGCACCGACAGCGCGTCGTCGATCTCGGTGGTCTGCGAGTCGTCGATGGAGAAGGCGCGCGCCGGGCTCAGGGCCAGCTCGTCCTTGATCTCCGGCGCCGTGAGCTGCGGGAAGCCCACGCCCTTGGGGAAGTTCTCGAACAGGAAGCGCTTCCAGTGGAACTGGTAGGGGCTGTTGATGGCCCCGGCGCCCTGCAGCAGGTCCAGCGGCGGCTTGTGCGCCAGCCGGCTCGCTTCAACGACCGCCTTGTACTCGGGGCCGTTCTTGTCGGGCTTGAACAGGATCTTGTAGATCTGCTCCTGGATGGGGGCCGGGCAGGTGCCGGCCACCAGTTCCTGCGCCCAGGCCTCGATCTGCAGCGCCTGCTGGGCTTTGCGCGCTATGCCCAGCAGCGCGGCCTTCACCGTCTCCTCGGGGGCCTTCTTGAACTGGCCCTTGCCAGCACGGCGAAAGTAGTGCGGCGCCTCGAACAGCCGGAACAGCGCGGCGGCCTGCTGCACGACGCCGGCCTTGGCATCGAAGTAGTCGCGGGCGAGGTCGGCAAAGCCGAATTCGCCTTCGGGCGCGAACTCCCAGGCCAGGTCCAGGTCGATGTCGTCGGCCAGTGCGCGCGCCTCGGCCAGCAGCTCGGCGGGGGCCGGCTTGTCGAACTTCAGCAGCACATTGGCGGACTTGACCTTGACCCGCTTGCCCGAGTCCAGCTCGACCTGCAGCGAGGCATCGGCCTCCGACATCACCCGGCCGGCGAGAAACTTCCCGGCGTCATCAAACAGCGCAAACATAAGCGGCGGATTCTCCCTCAGCGGGTGAGGTGCTCCAGCAGACCGGGCAGATGCGCTTCGAAGTCGGTCAGGCCGTGGTCGCTGCCCTCCAGCACCTCGCCGTCGCAGCCGGCGTAGCGGGCCAGCATCTCGCGCCAGTCCAGCAGCTCGTCACCCTTGGCCAGCAGCGCGTAGTAGCGGCTGGGCATGGTGAGCCGGGCCGGTGGCGCGAGGGCCGCCAGTTCGGCCACGTGCTGGGCGGTGAAGTCGAACTTCAGCGTCGGGTCGTGCCAGGCGGTCTGCTGGCCGATGTGCTTGGCCAGATCGCGTGCCGGGTTCACGGCCGGGTTCAGCACGGCCACGCGCCAGCCACGGTGCGCAGGCTGCTCGGCCAGCGACGTCGCGTAGAAGCCGCCCAGCGAGCTGCCGATGACGGCGGCGCCCTGCGCGGGCCAGTCGGCGACGAGCCGGGCGACGAGATTCATCGCGTCCAGCGGCGACGGCGGCAGCTGCGGGCAGGCGAATGTCAGCCCCGGCTGCGTGGCGGCCCACTGCGCCATGCGCAGCGCCTTGGCCGAGCCCGGCGACGAGCGGAAACCATGCAAATAAAGCAGATGCGTGAGCGTCATGACGGAAGTTTTTGCGTGAACTTTTGCAGCCCCGCGACGGGGACGGCATCGGATTGACGCGAGTGTCGCCGGCCTTAAAGTGACCGACTTTTCGTTTCCTTCGGACACAACTCATGACCCCGATGTCGCGTTCCGTTCTGGCCTCCGCCGCGCTACTCGCGCTGGCGGCCATGGCCCAGGCCCAGACCCCGCCGGCCCCTGCGGCCACCGCCGCCTCCGGCCCCGCGACGGCCGCGCCCGCCCGCCCGCCCGTCGACCCCACGGCGCCCAAGCCTTTCGCCGAAGTCATCAAGGGCGCCAAGGAGCAGCCGGGCCTGTTCCCCATCTGGCGCAAGGACGAGAAGGTCTGGATCGAGATCCCGAAGGAAGCCTTCAACAAGCCCTTCCTGTTCAGCGTCAACGTCGCCAACTCCGTCGGCGAGCGCGGCCTGTACGCCAGCCAGATGATCGGCGAGGAGATGGCCGAGTGGCGCCGCATCGGCAACCAGGTCCAGCTCATCGCGCTGAACACCAAGTTCCGCGCCGACAAGGGCGGCACCCAGCTGGCGCTGGACCAGGCGTTCTCGCCCAGCCTCATCACGGCGGGCCCGGCGGCCAGCGCCGAGCACCCGGACCGCAAGTCGGTGCTGGTGGATGCGAGCGGCCTGTTCCTGGGTGACATCCCGGGCTACACCACGCGCCTGGAGATGGCCTACCGGCTCCCCTACGCGCCCGACCGCGCCAACTCCCACATCGAGGCCACCCGCGCCGATGCGCAGATCTCCACGCTGACCAGCCGCGTGCACTTCGCGACGCCGCGCATCCCGGCGCCGCCACTGACGCCCGCGCCGGTGCCCGTGCCCACGCCGCCGCAGGCCACGCCGGATCCGCGTTCGATGTTCTTCAGCTTCGTCTACAACCTGCGCGCGCTGCCGGAGCAACCGGCGGCCATCCGCCGGGCCGACCCGCGACTGGGTCATTTCATGGAGAGCTACAGCAACCTCGGCGACGACCTGAAGGCCAACCCGCGCGTGCACATGGTGGCCCGCTGGCGCCTGGAGAAGAAGGACCCGGCGGCGGCGTTGTCCGAGCCCGTGCAACCCATCGTCTACTGGATGGACAAGAACATCCCGGCCAAGTACCGCGAATCGGTCAAGGCCGGCATCCTGGAGTGGAACAAGGCCTTCGAGAAGATCGGCTTCAAGGACGCCATTCAGGCCAGGCAGCAGCCCGACGACGCCGACTGGGACAACATGGACGCCACGCACGCATCCATCCGCTGGTTCACCGGCTCCGACGTCGGTTTCGCCATCGGCCCCAGCCACAAGGACCCGCGCACCGGCGAGATCCTGGATGCCGACATCGGCATGAGCGACGTCTTCGGCCGCGGCACGCGCCGCTTCGCGACCGACGACGTGCCCGCCGGCAGCCCGGCGCATGACCACGCCGGCTGGACCGGCGCCCGCAGCAGCCAGGCCATGGCCGACCAGCTGTGCACCTACATGGCCGACCAGGCCAGCGAGTTCGGCTTCGCGCTGGACCTGCTGGCGCTGCGCGACGGCACGGACCTCGACGGCCCCGAGGCCGAGGCGCTGGCGCAGGCCGTGATGAAGGACGTCGTCATGCACGAGGTGGGCCACACGCTCGGCCTCAAGCACAACTTCCGCTCGTCCACGACGGTCACGCAGGCGCAGCTCAAGGACAAGGCCTACACCGAGGCCAACGGCATCTCCAACTCGGTGATGGACTACAACGCCTACAACCTGCCGCTCAAGGGCGAGCCCAAGGCCAGCCTGACCAACACGACGCTGGGCGCCTACGACTACTGGGCCATCGAGTACGCCTACAAACCCATCCCGGCCGAGCAGGAGGCCGCCGAGCTGGCCCGCATCGCGGCGCGCTCGACGGAGCCGCAGCTGGCCTACGGCGATGACTTCGACCAGGGCGTCGGCGGCCCGTTCGACGGTTTCGACCCGCGCAGCAACCAGCGCGACCTGGGCGACGACCCGCTGGCCTACGCCCGGAAGCGCCTGAAGCTCAGCCAGGAACTGTGGGAGCGCGTGCAGGCCCGCAAGCCCGAGGCCGGCGAGGAGCCCTTCCGCGCCCGCCGCTCGGTGGCCGAGGCCTTCCGCCAGCTCGGCATGGCCGCGCACAACGTCAGCAAGTACGTGGGCGGCATGCAGGCCGAGCGCGTGGTGCCGGGCGTCACGCCGGTGGCAGCGTTCAAGCCGGTGGACAGCGCCCAGCAGCGCGAGGCACTGCGCTTCATCTCGGCCGGCCTGCTGTCCAGCAACTCGTTCAAGTTCAGCCCGGAATTCATCGCCGCGCAGCCGCTGGACTACAACGAGTGGGCCGAGCGCGGCCAGCCGCTGTCCATCCCCGACGCCGTGGCCGCGCTGCAGGGCCGCGTGCTGGACCGCCTGATGTCGCCCGCCACCGCGCGCCGCCTCATCGAGCAGGGCAGCCTGCTGCCCGAGGCGCAGCGCAAGGGCGCCGTGTCGCTCAGCGAGGTGTACGGCACGCTGCAGGGCGCCATCTTCAGCGAGCTGAAGACAGGCGCCGAGGTGGACCGCATGCGCCGCAGCCTGCAGCGCGAATACCTGCGCCGCCTGCAGGCCCAGCTGAACCGCTCCACCAACGGCGCAACGGTCTATGCCGACGCGTTCTCGCTGGCCCGCTGGCACGCCACGCAGCTGGCACGCGACCTGCGCAGCGCCTCGGCCAAGCCCGGCCTGTCAGTCGAGACGCGCGCGCACTACGCCGAGTCGCTGGACCTGCTGGACAGCATGCTCAAGGCCACGCTGACGCGCAGCTGATCGCGCCTCGGCGCAACGAGAAGGCCGGCAGCGATGCCGGCCTTTTTCGTTGTCACTACGATGCGCAGCGCATCACAGGAGACCGCATGCCCGACAGCGCCCAGTTCAACCAGGCCGGCGCCCACCACCTGCCCGGCTATCTCGGCATCGTCATCACCCACGTGGATGGTGCCGAGGTGCATGCGGAGCTGCCGGTGCGCACCGAGCTGATGGCGCCCAACGGCTTCCTGCACGCCGGCAGCGTCGTGACGCTGGCCGACACCTGCGCCGGCTATGGCTGCGTGGCCAACCTGCCCGAAGGCGCCGTCGGCTTCACGACCGTGGAGCTCAAGTCCAACCACCTCGGCACCGCGCGCGAGGGCACCGTGGCCTGCGTCGCCAAGGCCGTGCACCTGGGCCGCACGACGCAGGTCTGGGACGCCACCGTCACGCACAAGGACAGCGGCAAGACGATGGCGCTGTTCCGCTGCACGCAGATGGTGCTGTACGCCAAGTGAGCAGCCCCGCGGACGGGGGAGGGTGCCGGCGCGCGTCCCTTGTTCTAGGGGCGGGCGGGCCGGCCGGCGCAGGCAGACTCGCCGCTCGTTTCCTGCAACGCACCGCCACGATGAACGTCCGCCCCCTGCTCGCCCTTCCTGTTGTCGCCCTGCTGCTGGCCGCCTGCGGCAAGTCGTCCACGTCGCTGGGCGAGGGTGGATCGGTCATCACCGGCTCGGCCGGTGCGGCCGGCGCACACAACGCGGCCCGGGAACTCATCAAGTGCGACGCGCCGGTGGCGACGATGGCGCTGGTGGAGAACCCCAACGGCTACAGCTATTCCAGCAGCTACCAGCTGCCGTCCAGCCCCGTGCCGCTGGTGCGGCTGCTGGCGCAGCAGAGCGGGTGCTTCCGCGTCGTGGACCGCGCGGCAGGCCTGAAGGCCACCGTGCGCGAGCAGGAGCTGAAGGACGCCGGCATCCTGCGCAAGGACGGCAACACGGTGGCCAAGGGCAAGGGCTACGAGGCGCAGTACAGCCTGACGCCCAGCCTCACCTTCAGCGAGCAGGACGCCGGCCGCCAGGTCGGCAGCATCCTGCAGGCCATTCCCTACCTGAACAAGCTCGTCGGCGCGGCCGAGCACGTGAAGATGAAGCAGGCGCAGGCCGCGCTGCTGCTGACCGACAACGAGACCACCGAGCAGATCGCCGCGGCCACCGGGTCGGTGGAGGTGGCCGACCTGGGCGTGGGTGGTGCGATGGTGGGCAAGCTGGGCGGCGCCGCGGGTGCCGGCTGGAGCAATTCCAACGAGGGCAAGGTCATCGCCGCCGCCTTCCTGGACGCGCACAACCAGCTGGTCGTGCAGGTGCGCGCGCTGCAGGCCAAGGAGCTGCCGCCCGAGGTCAAGCGCAAGGCGCAAGGCGGCTGAACCAGCTGGCCCCTCGTCCAGGCTCGCCCTGCTGAACGCGGGCGGGCCTGGACGGTCTCGCAGACCGCGCTGCGGCAGTGCCGCAGCCCTTCGGCAGGCGCATCCCGCCCACTGGGCGCGATGTGTCCGGCCTCAGCCCCCGTGGGGACGGCGATGCTTGCGGCGTCGAGCCGCAAGCACATCGCCCGACGGGCCGGCTTGGGGCGGCCCGGCGCTCGGCCCGGAGGGATGCGGGCCGCGGCTATGCTGGAAGCATGCAGTCGGCCAAGCCTTTCAAGATTCCCGAATCGGTCCTCGTCGTCATCCACACGCCGGACCTGCAGGTGCTGCTCATCGAGCGCGCCGACCACCCCGGTTACTGGCAGAGCGTCACCGGCTCCAAGGATGCACCCGACGAGCCGCTGGCCGAGACCGCGCGGCGCGAGGTGATGGAAGAGACGGGCTTCGACATCGCCGCGCTGGGGGGCGAGCTGCGTGACTGGCAGCTGGCCAACGTCTACGAGATCTACCCGCACTGGCGGCACCGCTACGCGCCGGGGGTCACGCGCAATACCGAACACGTTTTCGGCCTACAGCTGCCGGCGCCGCTGACGCCGACACTGGCGCCGCGCGAGCACCTCGCCTGGCAATGGCTGCCCTGGCACGAAGCGGCCGACCGCTGCTTCTCGCCGTCCAATGCCGAGGCCGTGCTGCAGCTCCCGCGTTTTGCTGCCCTGTCCACGCCATGAGTCCCACCCGCCTCTCCCCGCATGCCCCGGGCGACGTGCTTCGCGTCGCCACCTACAACATCCACAAGGGGGTGCGCGGCCTGGGGCCCGCCAAGCGGTTGGAGATCCACAACCTGCAGATGGGCGTGGAGGCGCTGGACGCCGACCTGGTGTGCCTGCAGGAGGTGCGGCTGTTCCACCACCGCGAGGCGGCCTATTTCGACCGCACCTGGTTCGGCTGGCCGGAGAAGGGCCAGGCCGAGTTCCTGGCGCCCGAGGGCTACGAGGTGGCCTACCGCACCAATGCGACGACGAAGTACGGCGAACACGGCAACGCCCTGCTGTCGCGCTGGCCCATCGGCGATGTCGGGCATCACGACGTGTCCGACCATGCCTTCGAGCAGCGCGGCCTGCTGCATGTGCCGGTGCACTGGCAGGGCAGCGTCGTGCACGTCGTCGTTGCGCATTTCGGGCTCATCCATGCCAGCCGCGTGCGCCAGGTCGAGCGGCTGGCCGTGTTCGTGCGCGACCACGTGCCCGAGGGCGCGCCGGTGCTGGTGGCCGGCGACTTCAACGACTGGGGCGAGCGGCTGGACACGGCCATGCGCGCGCACGGCCTGCGGCGCGCCGCCACGCCCACGGGCCGCGCGCGTGCGGCCACGTTTCCATCTCGGCTGCCGGTGTTCGCGCTGGACCGGGTCTACACACGCGGCCTGCGCTGCACGGGCGTGCAGGTGCCGCGCGGCCCGAGCTGGGCCCGCATGTCGGACCACCTGCCGCTGGTGGTGGAGCTGACGCTCGAATGAAGCGGCTGGGCGCGCGACAGCGGCGCCGGCAGCGCGCCGCCGACACCGGCTTCGTCGGTGGCAACGAGGTGGAGCTGCTGCGCGGCGGTGACCAGCTGTTCCCGCGCATGGAGGCCGCCATCCGCCAGGCGCGCAACGAGGTCTGGCTGGCCACCTACATCTTTCACGACGACGCGACGGCGATGGCGCTGGCCGACACGCTGCTGGCCGCCGACCGCCGCGGCGTGCGCGTGCGGCTGGTCGTGGACGGCTTCGGCAGCAACGGCAGCCTGGCCTCGTTGCGCCAGCGCTTTGCCGGCAGCGGTGTCGCCTTCGCCGTGTTCCGGCCCATGGACCGCTGGTGGCGCTGGTTCCAGCGCGGCCAGCTGCGGCGGCTGCACCAGAAGCTGTGCGTCGTCGACAACGAGCATGCCTTCGTCGGCGGCATCAATGTCATCGATGACCGCATCGACCTGCGCCACGGCGCCGCCGACCTGCCGCGGCTGGACTTCGCCGTGCACGTGACGGGCGGGCTGGTGGACGAGGTGGCGCAGAGCGTGCGCTCCATCTGGTCGCGGGCCTGGCTGGGCCGCGACTTCGACGATGCGCTGCTGGACTACGTGCCGCTGCGCCGCCGCGTCGGCCTGTGGCTGACGCAGCTGTGGCGCGGCCCGCAGCGGCTGCCCGAGGCGGTGCCGCGGCTGGCGCCGGTGTGTGCGGCCTTCGTGCTGCGCGACAACCTGCGCCGGCGCCGCACCATCGAGCATGCCTACGCCGACGCGATCCGCAACGCGCAACGCAGCGTGGACATCGTCTGCCCCTACTTTTACCCGGGCCAGCGCATCCGCCAGGCGCTGCGCGGCGCGGCGGACCGCGGTGTGCGCGTGCGCCTGCTGCTGCAGGGCAAGCTGGACTACCAACTGGCCGGCTGGGCCGCCGAGGCGCTGTACGCCGACCTGCTGCGCCACGGCGTCGAGATCTACGAGTACACGCCGGCCTTCCTGCATGCCAAGGTCGCCGTCGTCGACGGCCACTGGGCCACGGTGGGCAGCTCCAACATCGACCCGCTGTCGCTGCTGGTCAACCTGGAGGCCAACGTCGTGGTGCTGGACAGCGATTTCGCGGCGCGGCTGGCGAGCGAGATCGAGTCGGCGCTGCAGGCGTCCAGCCGGGTGGGCGAGCGCGCCGGCAAGGGCCTGCGCGCACTGGTGCACCGCGCGGTGGTGGTGTGGTTTGCCTACGTCTTCCTGCGCATCGCGGGCGCGGCCGGGCGCTACTGAGCGCCGACCGGCCGGATCAGGGCGGCGGGGCGGCGCGCACGGCGGCGTCGAAGCGGCGCAGCCAGTCGGGCGATACCTTCAGGCTGCAGGCCAGGTGGCGCTTGGGCGGCGCGGGCATGCCTGGCAGCAGCACCGCTTCCAGCTCGCCCGCGTCGGGCATGCGGCGCTGCTGCAGCTCGCGCAGCTCGGCGGCCACGCTGATGGCGAAGTCGGCATGGCCGCGCGCCAGCATCGTCGGCAGCCGCGACGTCGTGGCGCTGGCCCGCACCGGCGGCACGGGGCGCTCGGCGATCCACGTGTCCAGCAGCCCGCCGTAGGCCACGCCGTCGTACACCAGCAGCTTCAACTGGGGGGACTGCAGCGCGCTGCGCGCGTCACGCAGCGCCCGCAGCGCCGGCACCACGCGCCGCGCGGCGAGGAACACCTGCTGTTCTTCCTGGTGGATGGGCAGCGAGAAGCGCGCGAAGCGCCGGCGCTCGGGGGTGTCGAACACGCCCAGCACGCACAGCGGCTGCTGGTTGCGCTCCAGCTCCTGCAGGCTGCGCTTGAAGGGCACAGCCTCCCACCGCAGCGAGAGCCCCGCGCGGTGAGCCCACAAGGTGGTGCGCCCGGCCATGGGCAGGTCCGGCGTGCCATCGGGGCCACTGCCGGGCAGTGGCACATGCTGCACCGTCATCGGCGCCTGCTGCGCGGGCGCGGGCACAGCGGCCAGGGCGGCCAGCGTGGCAGGGAGGAGGTGGCGCAGCATCGGTCGACGGCATCTGCCGTGCCGATTCTGCGCCGCCCGGCGGGCCTTCGCTTTCAGCCGGCGAATGCCGGGGCGCCGGGAGCGGCCAGCGCGCCGGCCTGCACCAGCGCCGTCGCGCGCTCGATGTCGGGCGCGAGGTAGTGGTCGGCCGGCATGCTGGCGCAGTCGGCGCGCAGGCGCTGGTGCAGCGCCTCCACCGGCGCCGAGCTCTGCAGCGGGCGCAGGAAGTCGATGCCCTGCGCGGCGGCCAGCAGCTCGATGGCGACGATGTGGGCCGTGTTGTCCAGCATCGCGTGCAGGCGGCGTGCGGCGAACGTGGCCATGGAGACGTGGTCTTCCTGGTTGGCGCTGGTGGGCAGGCTGTCGACGCTGGCCGGGTGGGCCAGGCTCTTGTTCTCGCTGGCCAGCGCGGCGGCCGTCACGTGGGCGATCATGAAGCCGCTGTGCAGGCCGGCGTCGGCCGTCAGGAACGGCGGCAGGCGCGAGATGCCCGGGTCGATCAGCATCGCGATGCGGCGCTCGGCGATGGCGCCGACCTCGGCGATGGCCAGCGCCAGGTTGTCGGCCGCGAAGGCCACCGGCTCGGCGTGGAAGTTGCCGCCGGAGATCATGCAGTCGTCGAACACCAGCGGGTTGTCGGTCACCGCATTGGCCTCGCGCACCAGCACCTGGGCCGCATGGCGGGCCTGGTCCAGGCAGGCGCCCATGACCTGCGGCTGGCAGCGCAGGCAGTACGGGTCCTGCACGCGCTCGTCACCCTCGCGGTGGCTGGCGCGGATGGCGCTGCCAGCCGCCAGCTCGCGGTAGATGGCAGCCACCTCCATCTGCCCCGGCTGGCCGCGCACGGCGTGGATGCGTGCGTCGAACGGGCCGTCGCTGCCGCGGGCGGCGTCCAGCGTCATCGCACCGCTGGCCAGCGCGGTGGCGAACAGGCTCTCGAAGCGGATCAGCGCATGCAGCGCCAGCGCGGTGCTGGCCTGCGTGCCGTTGATGAGGGCCAGGCCTTCCTTGGCGGCCAGCGTCAGCGGCGCGAGGCCCAGGCGGGCCAGCTCGTCGCGGGCCGACACGCGCTGGCCCTTCACCAGCGCCTCGCCTTCGCCCATCAGCGCCAGCGTCAGGTGGGCCAGCGGGGCCAGGTCGCCGCTGGCGCCGACCGAGCCCTTCTCGGGCACGTACGGGATGAAGCCCGCGTTGAACGCGTCCAGCAGCGACTGCACGACGACGCGGCGCACACCGGAGAAGCCGCGCGCCAGGCTGCCGGCCTTGGTGGCCAGCATCAGCCGCACGACCTCGGAGCTCATCGGCGCGCCGACGCCCACCGCATGGCTGCGGATGAGGTTGAGCTGCAGCGCGGCGAGCTGGTCCTTGGCGATGCGCGTGCTGGCGAGCTTGCCGAAGCCGGTGTTGACGCCGTAGACCGGCGCATCGCCCGCGGCCGCCGCGGCGACGAGCGCGGCGCTCTGGTCGACGGCCGTCCAGTCGTCGAGCTGCAGCTCGGCACGGCCGGCGGCGATGTCGGCGAGCTGGGCCAGGGTCAGGTGTCCAGGGATGAGTTTCATAGCGAGGGGAGGTTCAGTTCGTTCTTGCGGGCGCAGTCCGCGGCGGACGGGTAGCCGGCGTCGGCATGGCGCATGACGCCGGTGGCCGGGTCGTTCCACAGCACGCGCGACAGGCGCTGCGCGGCGGTGTCGCTGCCGTCGGCCACGATGACGACGCCCGAGTGCTGCGAGTAGCCCATGCCCACGCCGCCGCCATGGTGCAGGCTCACCCAGGTGGCGCCGCCGGCGGTGTTCAGCAGCGCGTTCAGCAGCGGCCAGTCGGAGACGGCGTCCGAGCCGTCCTGCATGCCCTCGGTCTCGCGGTTGGGGCTGGCGACGGAGCCGCTGTCCAGGTGGTCACGGCCGATGACGATGGGCGCCTTCAGCTCGCCGGTCTTCACCATCTCGTTGAAGGCCAGGCCGGCGAGGTGACGCTCACCCAGGCCCAGCCAGCAGATGCGCGCCGGCAGGCCCTGGAAGGCGATGCGCTCGGCGGCCATGTCCAGCCAGCGGTGCAGCGCCGCATGGTGCGGGAAGAGTTCCTTCAGCTTGGCGTCGGTCTTGCGGATGTCCTCGGGGTCGCCCGACAGCGCCACCCAGCGGAACGGGCCCTTGCCCTCGCAGAACAGCGGCCGCACGTAGGCGGGCACGAAGCCGGGGAAGTCGAACGCGTTGGTGACGCCCTGGTCCTTGGCGACCTGGCGGATGTTGTTGCCGTAGTCCACCGTGGGGATGCCTTGCGCCTTGAAGGCCAGCATGGCCTTCACATGCGTGGCGCAGCCGGCGGCGGCGGCGGCTTTCAGTTCGGCGTGGCGGGCCGGGTCGCTGGCGGCGGCCTTCCACTGCTCGACGGGCCAGCCCGGCGGGCAGTAGCCGTGGATGAGGTCGTGGGCGCTGGTCTGGTCGGTCACCAGGTCGGGCTTCACGCCGCGCTTCACCAGCTCCGGCAGCACCTCGGCCGCGTTGCCCAGCAGCGCGATGGACCGGGCCTCGCCGGCGGCCGTGTACTTCGCGATGCGGGCCAGCGCATCGTCCAGGTCGGTGGCCTGCTCGTCGACATAGCGGGTCTTGAGGCGGAAGTCGATGCGGCTCTGCTGGCACTCGATGTTCAGCGAGCAGAAGCCCGCGAACGTGGCGGCCAGCGGCTGCGCACCACCCATGCCACCGAGGCCGGCCGTCAGGATCCAGCGGCCAGCGGCCACGCCGCCGTAGTGCTGGCGCGCGGCCTCGGCGAAGGTCTCGTAGGTGCCCTGCACGATGCCCTGGCTGCCGATGTAGATCCAGCT
>JAYSCT010000091.1:0-18870 GCA_041914785.1 Roseateles sp. | reverse complement strand
GCCAAGTTCGGCATCCGCGGCATCCCGACGCTGATGCTGTTCAAGGACGGCCAGCTCGCCGCCACCAAGGTCGGTGCCCTGTCCAAGGCCCAGTTGACCGCCTTCCTCGACGCGAACCTATAATCGCGCCAACTGCTGCGGCGTTCTCGGCGCCCACGGCGTCACGCCGCAGCAGCCAAAGCCAACACGCCCCGGGCTCTGAACAGGAGTCCAGCCAGCGTGGCCTCGGCTCCCCCTCCCCCAATCCTGAATCCGCTTCGCTCGCTGTTTGAGCGCTGGCCCTTCCGGTCCTTTCCTGGGGCAGCCGTGACAACGCCGCAAGCGCCTGGGCTGGTGCTGCGGCCCCTGACGGGTATCCACCCATGCATCTTTCCGAACTGAAAGCGCTCCACGTCTCCGCCCTCATCAAGATGGGCGAGGAGCTGGAGATCGACAACGTCACCCGCCTGCGCAAGCAGGAGCTGATGTTCGCCATCATGAAGAAGCGCGCCAAGGCCGGCGAGCAGGTCTTCGGCGATGGCGTCCTCGAGGTGCTGCCGGACGGCTTCGGCTTCCTGCGCTCCATCGAGGCCAGCTACATGGCGTCGACCGACGACATCTACCTGTCGCCCAGCCAGATCCGCCGCTTCAATCTGCACACCGGTGACCTGGTGGAAGGCGAGGTGCGCGTGCCCAAGGACGGCGAGCGCTACTTCGCGCTCGTGAAGGTCGACCGCGTGAACGGCCAGACGCCCGAGGAGAGCAAGAACAAGATCATGTTCGAGAACCTGACGCCCTTGTTCCCCAAGGAGCAGTTCAAGCTCGAGCGTGAAGGCTACAAGGGCGAGGAGAACATCACCGGTCGCATCATCGACCTGACGTCTCCCATCGGCAAAGGCCAACGCGCGCTGATCGTCGCCCAGCCCAAGACCGGCAAGACCGAGATGATGAAGAGCATCGCGCACGCGATGGTCGCCAACCACCCGGACTGCCACCTCATCGTGCTGCTCGTGGACGAGCGCCCCGAGGAAGTGACCGAGATGCTGCGCACCGTGCGCGGCGAGGTCATCAGCTCCACCTTCGACGAGCCCGCCGCCCGCCACGTGCAGGTCGCGGAAATGGTCATCGAGCGCGCCAAGCGCCTGGTGGAGCTGAAGAAGGACGTGGTCATCCTGCTGGACTCGATCACCCGCCTGGCCCGCGCGTACAACAACGTGCTGCCCAGCTCCGGCAAGGTGCTGACCGGCGGTGTGGACGCCAACGCGCTGCAGCGCCCCAAGCGCTTCTTCGGCGCCGCGCGCAACATCGAGGAAGGTGGGTCTCTCACCATCATCGGCACCGCGCTCATCGACACCGGCTCCAAGATGGACGAGGTGATCTACGAAGAGTTCAAGGGCACCGGCAACTGCGAAATCCACCTGGATCGCCGCATGGCCGAGAAGCGCGTGTACCCGTCCATCCTGATCAACAAGTCTGGCACGCGCCGTGAGGAGCTGCTGCTCAAGCCCGAGATCCTGCAAAAGAGCTGGATCCTGCGCAAGCTGCTCTACAACATGGACGAGATCGAGGCGATGGAGTTCATCCTCGACAAGATGAAGGCGTCGAAGAACAACCTGGACTTCTTCGACATGATGCGGCGCGGCGGCTGACCTTCCAGCCGGAACTAGCCAAACTGCAGGGAAGCCGGCTAGAATCGCTGGTTTTCCGCCCTGACACCCCGGAAAGTGCGTCCACCGATGTCGGTCGACGTGGCTCCCGAAACTACGCCGTAAGAGGCCAAGAGGTTCCCATGAAAGAAGGCATTCACCCCAACTACCGCGACGTCGTGTTCGTCGACCTGTCCAATGGCTTCCAGTTCGTGACGCGCTCGACCGTCCAGACCAAGGAAACCATCGAACTCGACGGCAAGACCCTGCCGCTGGTGAAGCTGGAAACCACCAGCGAGTCGCACCCCTTCTACACGGGCACGCAGAAGAGCGTGGACAACCTGGGCGGCCGCGTCGAGAAGTTCCGCAACAAGTTCGCTCACCTCAAGAAGTGATCGGGCGGCGGCCATCAGGCCGCACCACGCGACAAGGGCAGCTCAGGCTGCCCTTTTGCATTCTTGCTGCACTGCTGACAGCCTTTTGCTGGACGAGGCCGGTTTGACGGCATGATGCCGGCCGGCTCTTCGAACTTACCCGCGTGAACCTGCCCACCCCCGCCATCGTCGCCGAGCGCGGCGTCGAGCGCCTGCCGCGGCTGGCGCTGATCCTGCTGTGCGCGGCCTACCTGCTGCCCGGCCTCTTCGGCCGTGAGCCCTGGCGCAATGCGGACCTGACGGCCTTCGGCTTCATGGCCAGCATCGCGCAGGGGCATGCCCCCTGGTGGCAGCCGGCCATCGCGGGCATCCCGGCCGAGGGCGGCCCGCTGCCCTACTGGCTGGGTGCACTGGCGATCAAGGCCCTGCCCTTCCTGGACGCACCGACCGCCGCCCGGCTGCCCTACGCGCTGGTGCTGGCGGGCGTGTTCGTCGCGGTCTGGTACGCCTGCTTCCACCTCGCCCGCACCGACGCGGCCCAGCCTGTCGCGTTCGCCTTCGGCGGCGAGGCGCAGGCGGTGGACTACGCCCGCGCACTGGCCGACGGCGCGCTGCTGGCGCTGATGGCGTCGCTGGGCCTGCTGCAGCTGGGCCATGAGACGTCGCCGGAACTGCTGCAGCTGCTGGCGGTGTCGGTCTACCTGTACGGGCTGGCGGCGGCGCCGTTCCGTCGCTGGCAGTCCCGCATGGCGGTGCTGCTGGCGCTGCCCGTGCTGGCCGCCAGTGACGCGCCGACGGTGGCCTGCGCGCTGGGCCTGCTGGGCGTGCTGCTGAACCACCGCTCCAGCTACGACGAGGCCAAGGCCCAGCGCGTGTGGCTGGTGGCCGCGCTGGCACTGACGGTGCTGGCGGCCTGGGCCTTCAATGGCTGGGCCTGGCGCATGCAGCCCGACACCGATGTCGCGTCGCTGCTGAGCCTGCTGGCGTGGTTCTGCTGGCCGGCCGGGCCGCTGGCGCTGTGGACGCTGTGGCGCTGGCGCCGCCACGGCCTGCGCCGCCACATCACGGTGCCGGCCATCGCGCTGCTGGTGCCGCTGCTGGCCTGCATCACGATGAACGGCTCCGAGCGCGCGCTGCTGCTGGCGCTGCCGTCGCTGGCCATCCTGGCGGCGTTCGCGCTGCCGACGCTGAGCCGCGGCTTCGCGGCCGCGGTGGACTGGTTCTCGGTGTTCTTCTTCAGCGCGGCGGCGCTGTTCTTCTGGCTGTACTACCTGTCCATGCACACCGGCTGGCCGGCCCGGCCACTCGCCAACCTGCGCCGGCTGGCCGAAGGCTTCGAGCCGCGCTTCAGCGTGCTGGCGCTGCTGTTCGCGCTGGCGGCGACGGTCGCCTGGCTGGCGCTGGTGCGCTGGCGCACGGCCCGCCACCGCCACGCGCTGTGGAAGAGCCTGGCGCTGCCGGCCGGCGGCGTCGCTTTAGGCTGGCTGCTGGTGATGAGCCTGCTGCTGCCGCCGCTGGACTACGCCCGCAGCCTGGCGCCGCTGGTGGCGCGGCTGAAGGCCCGCATGCCGGCCGACGCCGCCTGCCTGGCCGCGCCGGGCCAGGGCCTGCCGACGCTGGCGGCGCTGGAATGGCACGGCGGCTGGCACGTCGAGGGACGCGCCTCGCTGGCGCGCACGGCCTGCAGCCATGCCGTCATCGCGGCCGGACAGCCCACGCCAGCGGGCTGGACGCCCGTGGCGCAGGTGAAGCGCCCGACCGACCGCAGCGGCAGCGCAGGGCTGGTGCTGCTGAAGCGCGACTGATTCGGGAGTGACGTGCGATCGAGGCGTGACGCCCCGGTCAATGCTCCGACAGCGCGGCGTTGAACGCCGCCTCGTCGCCCAGCGCGGAATCCGTGGCCTGGCGCACGCGCGCCGCCGGAAAGACCAGGCGGAAGCGCGAGCCCTTGCCGACCTCGCTCTGCACCATCAGCTCGCCGCCATGGCGCTGCATGACGTGCTTGACGATGGACAGCCCCAGCCCGGTGCCGCCGGTCTCGCGCGAGCGGCTGCCGTCCACGCGGTAGAAGCGCTCGGTCAGGCGCGGGATGTGCTCGCGCGCGATGCCCGGGCCCGTGTCGACGACGGCCAGTTCGCCGCTGCCGTCTTCCAGCAGCCGCCAGGTCACCTCCACCTCGCCGCCGTCGGGCGTGTAGCGCACGGCGTTGGTGACGAGGTTGGCGATGGCGCTGAGCAGTTCGCTCTCGATGCCCGCCAGTTCGACGTTCGTCACCGGCTTGAGGCGCAGGCCATGCCGGCCGGCAGACAGCGCCTCGGCATCGGCCGCGATGCGCTGCAGCAGCCCGTCCAGCCCCACCCAGCGGTCCGGCGCGGGCCTCGGGCTGCCTTCCAGCTGCGACAGCGCCAGCAGGTCGGCCACCAGCGTCTGCATGCGCTGGGTCTGCTGCGTCATCAGCGTCAGCACGCGCTCGCGCTCCACCGCCGTCAGCGGCAGCGAATGCATGGTCTCGATGAAGCCGGACAGCACGGTCAGCGGCGTGCGGATCTCGTGCGACACGTTGGCGACGAAGTCCCGCCGCATGGCCTCGTTGCGCAGCCGCTCGGTGATGTCCAGCGACAGCACCAGCCGCATGCCCTCGCCGTACTCGCGCACGACGATGGACAGCGTGCCGGGGCCGCGGCCGTTGCCCAGCACCAGCGGCTCCGCGTAGCGGCCGGCCTGCAGGTGGGCCACGAAGGCCGGCGCGCGCACGGGGTTGGTGATGCGCTGGCGCAGGTCGCGCTGCGGGTCCAGCGAGAAATGGTCGGCCGCGACGCGGTTGCACCAGACGATCTGCTCCTGCGCGTCCAGCATCAGCACGCCGTTGGGCGAGGCCTCGATGGCGGACAGGAACTGCTCCAGCTCCAGCTGGCCGCGCGTGACGGCGCGGTCGCGGTCGCGCACGGCGCGCTCGATGCGGTAGCCCACCTCACCCCACAGCCCGGTGTCGCGCGGTGCGTTTTCGAACTGGTTGCCGCGCAGCCAGCTCAGCAGCCGGTGGCCGCGCACGGCGTCCACCAGCATCATCAGCACGACGCCGCTGACGACGCCGAAACCCAGGCCCAGGCTGTCCACGCCGGTGGCCTTGCGGACCGCAACGCCGATGGCGAAACCCAGCAGCGCGGCCACCAGGGCCATCAACAGTCGCGGCAACAACCAGGTCATGTACGGCGGGTGAAGCTCAAGCGGACAGCGCGCTGCTCTGCTGCGTCAAACGATAGCCGGCACCGCGGACCGTCTCGATCATGCGGGCGCACTGCACGCGCTCCAGCGCCTCGCGCAGCCGCTTGACGTGGACGTCGATGGTGCGCTCCTCGATGAAGACGTGGTCGCCCCAGACGCGGTCCAGCAGCTGCGAGCGGCTGTGCACGCGCTCGGGGTGCGTCATGAGGAAATGCAGCAGGCGGAACTCGGTCGGGCCCAGCTTGACCTCGGTGCCTTCGCGGCTGACGCGGCGCGTGCCCGGATCCAGCAGCAGCGGGCCCACCTCGACCGCGCTGTCCAGCGCCTCGGGCGCCTTGCGGCGCAGCACGGCGCGGATGCGGGCCAGCAGTTCGTTGGTGGAGAACGGCTTGGTGACGTAGTCGTCGGCACCAGCGTCCAGGCCGGCGATCTTGTCGCCCTCCTCGGCGCGCGCCGTCAGCATGATGACGGGCAGCTCCTTGGTACGGGCGGCGCCGCGCCACTGGCGGGCCAGCGCCACGCCCGATTGCCCGGGCAGCATCCAGTCCAGCACGACGAGGTCGGGCAGCACGCGGTCCACCTCGTACTGCGCCTGCGTGGCGCTGCCGGCGATGGTGACCTCGAAGCCGGCATGCCGCAGGTTGATGGAGATCAGCTCGGCAATCGCCGACTCGTCTTCCACCACAAGGATTCGACTCATTCGTTCGCTCCCTTCAACGGACCATGGTCTCGACAGCCTCGGGCGTGTTGTGACGCACGTCCTGGCCCTTGACGACGTAGATGACGACCTCGGCCAGGTTCTTGGCGTGGTCGCCCACGCGCTCGATGGCCTTGGCAACGAACACGAGGTCGATGGACGAGGAGATGGTGCGCGGGTCTTCCATCATGTAGGTGATGAGCTTGCGCAGCAGGCCGTCGAACTCCTTGTCGATCTCGTCGTCGTGCTTGAGCACGTCCAGCGCGCGCTCGACGTCCAGGCGGGCAAAGGCATCCAGCGCCTTGCGCAGCTGGGCCGTGGCCAGCTCGGCCTCGTAGGCCAGGTCGGACATCGGCACGCGCAGGCGGCTGGAGACGCCGCCCGACACCAGGCGCTGCACGGTGCGGGCGATGCGTGCCGCCTCGTCGCCGACGCGCTCGAGGTTGGCGATGCTCTTGCTGATCGCGATCAGCAGGCGCAGGTCGCGGGCCGTGGGCTGCCGGCGGGCAATGATGGTGGAGAGATCGCGGTCGATCTCGATTTCCATCGAGTTCACGCGGCCTTCGCGGGCCAGCACCTCGTCGGCGGAGTCGGACGCGAAGTCGCTCAGCGCCTGCACGGCCTGCGCGACCTGGGCCTCGACGAGGCCGCCCATTTCGAGCACGCGGGTGGAGATGCCGCTGAGCTCGGCGTCGAACTGGGTGGAGAGATGTTTGTCGACCATTCTTGGCTCCCGTATCAGCCGAAGCGGCCGGTGATGTAGTCCTCGGTGTCCTTGCGCTTGGGCTTCATGAACAGCTCGGCCGTCGGGCCGAACTCGATCAGGTCACCCAGGTACATGTAGGCCGTGTAGTCGGAGCAGCGCGCGGCCTGCTGCATGTTGTGCGTCACGATGGCGACGGTGTAGTCGCTCTTCAGTTCGTGGATGAGCTCCTCGATCTTGCCGGTGGAGATCGGGTCCAGCGCCGAGCAGGGCTCGTCCAGCAGCAGGACTTCCGGCTTGATGGCGATGCCGCGGGCGATGCACAGGCGCTGCTGCTGGCCACCGGAGAGGCCGGCGCCGCTCTGGTTGAGCTTGTCCTTCACCTCGGTCCAGAGGGCCGCCTTCTTCAGCGCCCACTCGACGCGCTCGTCCATCTCCACGCGCGGCAGCGTCTCGAACAGCTTCACGCCGAACGCGATGTTGTCGTAGATGGACATGGGGAACGGCGTGGGCTTCTGGAAGACCATGCCGACCTTGGCGCGGATCAGCGAGACGTCCTCGCCGCTGGAGAGGATGTCGCTGCCATCGAGCAGAATCTGCCCTTCGGCGCGCTGCTCGGGGTAGAGCTCGAACATGCGGTTCAGCGTGCGCAGCAGCGTGGACTTGCCGCAGCCGGACGGGCCGATGAAGGCGGTGACCTTCTTCTCGGGAATGTCCAGGTTGATGTTCTTCAGCGCGTGGAAGTTGCCGTAGAAGAAGTTCAGGTTGCGCACCGACAGCTTGGCGCGCTCCCCCACGGGCGTTTCGATCTTGGCGTCCATGGTTGATTCCTTAGTGTTTGTTCTTGAAGAGCACGCGGGCGAGGATGTTCAGCAGCAGCACACCCACGGTGATCAGGAAGACGCCGGCCCAGGCCAGCTTCTGCCAGTTCTCGTAGGGGCTCATCGCGAACTTGAAGATGGTGACCGGCAGGCTGGCCATCGGGGCGCCGAGGTCGCTGGTCCAGAACTGGTTGGACAGCGCCGTGAACAGCAGCGGCGCGGTCTCGCCGGACACGCGGGCCAGCGCCAGCAGGATGCCGGTGATGACGCCGGCGCGGGCGGCCTTCAGCGTGATGGACAGGATGACCTTCCACTTCGGCGTGCCCAGTGCGTAGGCCGCCTCGCGCAGCGCGTTGGGCACCAGCGCCAGCATGTTCTCGGTCGTGCGGATGACGACCGGGATGACCAGCAGCGCCAGCGCCAGCGAGCCCGCCATGCCCGAGAAGCTCTTCAGCTTGGCGACGACGACCGCGTACACGAACAGGCCCACGACGATGGACGGCGCCGACAGCAGGATGTCGTTGATGAAGCGCACCGCCGCGCCCAGCCAGTTCTTCTGGCCGTACTCGGCGAGATACACGCCGGCCATGATGCCCACCGGCGTGCCCACCAGCGTGGCCAGGCCCACCATGACGAAGCTGCCGAAGATGGCGTTCGCCAGGCCACCGCCCTCGCCTTGCGGCGGCGGCGTCATCTGCGTGAAGGTGGCCAGGTTCAGGCCGCCGATGCCGAGGTAGATGGTCTCGAACAGGATCCAGATCAGCCAGAACACGCCGAAGGCCATGGCGCCCAGCGACAGGGCCAGCGCGACGGCGTTGGTGCGCTTGCGCTTCTTGTGCATCGCCAGGCGGCGAGCGTCGAGGGTAGAGCTCATGAACGCGCTCCTTCGTTCTTCTTCAGGCGCAGCAGCAGCAGCTTGGAGATGGACAGCACGACGAAGGTGATGAGGAACAGCACGAGGCCGAGGTACATCAGCGACGCCTGGTGCAGGCCTTCGCCGGCTTCGGCGAATTCGTTGGCCAGCGTGGACGTGATGCTGTTGGCCGCCTCGAAGACGGACAGCGAGTTCAGCTGGTTCATGTTGCCGATGACGAAGGTGACCGCCATCGTCTCGCCCAGTGCGCGCCCCAGACCCAGCATGATGCCGCCCACGACGCCGGTCTTGGTGTAGGGCAGCACGACGCGGGAGACGACCTCCCAGGTCGTCGCGCCCAGGCCGTAGGCGGACTCCTTCAGCATGGGCGGCGTGACCTCGAAGACGTCACGCATCACCGATGCGATGAAGGGAATGATCATGATCGCCAGGATGATGCCGGCCGACAGGATGCCGATGCCCACCGGCGGGCCCGAGAACAGCGCGCCGAGATAAGGCACGCCGCCGAACAGCGCCTGCAGCGGCTGCTGCACGAAGGTGGCCAGGATGGGGCCGAACACCAGCAGGCCCCACATGCCGTAGACGATGGAGGGCACGGCGGCCAGCAGCTCGATGGCGATGCCCAGCGGGCGCTTGAGCCAGCTGGGCGACAGCTCGGTCAGGAAGATCGCGATGCCGAAGCTGACCGGCACGGCAATGACCAGCGCGATGAACGAGCTGGCCAGCGTGCCGTAGATCATCACCAGGCCGCCGAACTTCTCCTGCACCGGGTCCCATTCCGCGCTGGTCAGGAAGCCCAGGCCGAAGGCCTTGAGCGCCGGCGTGGCGCCGATGATGAGCGAGCCGATGATGCCGACCATCAGCAGCAGCGTCAGCCAGGCGGCGCCTTGCGACAGGGCGGCGAACAGGGTGTCGGCCCACGGGGCGACGCGGCGGCGCTGGGGTTGAGGGCTCATCGGCGCGGTCTGCGGTTCGCTTCTTCGATTGAGGCCGGCGTCGCCGGCTGGAAGGATGGCTGCCAAGGAACCTCCTGCGGTGTCGGATCAGACAAAACGGGCGCTGCGGACATGCCAAAGCCCGGCGTTTGCCGGGCCTGGCTCAGCGCCCAGGGATCACTTGAAGGCGACGGGCTTGCCGGCGCTGTCCTTGATCTGCTCGGCCCACTGCTTGCGCACCAGGTCCTTCACGCTGGCCGGCAGCGGCACGTAGTCCAGGTCGTCGGCCATCTTGTCGCCATTGCCGTAGGCCCAGTCGAAGAACTTGAGCGCGGCGCTGGCTTGCGCGGCCTTGTCCTGCGACTTGAACATCAGGATGTACGTCGGGTTGGTCAGCGGCCAGGCGGTCTTGCCGGGCTGGTCGGTCGTGATCTGGTAGAAGGTCTTGTTCCAGTCGGCACCGGCCGCGGCGGCCTTGAAGGCGTCGTCACTCGGGTTGACCCACTGGCCGTCCTTGTTCTTCAGCTGGACGTAGGTCATCTTGTTCTGCTTCACATAGGCGTACTCGACGTAGCCGATGGAGTTGGGCAGGCGCTGCACGAAGGCGGCGACGCCCTCGTTGCCCTTGCCGGCCGTGCCGGCCAGCCACTTGACCGTCGTGCCTTCGCCGACCTTGTCCTTCCACTCGGGGCTGACCTTGGACAGGTAGTTCGTGAAGATGAAGGTGGTGCCGGAACCATCGGCGCGGGCCACCGGGGCAATGGCCGCGTCGGGCAGCGCCACGCCGGGGTTCAGCGCGGTGATGGCCGCGTCGTTCCACTTCGCGACCTTGCCGAGATAGATGTCGGCCAGCACGGCGCCGGTCAGCTTGATCTGGCCCGGGGCGATGCCCTTGATGTTGACGACCGGCACCACACCGCCGATGACGGTGGGGAACTGCACCAGACCGTCCTTGGCCAGCTCCTCGTCCTTCAGCGGCATGTCGGAGGCGCCGAAGTCTACCGTCTTCGCCTTGATCTGACGGATGCCCGCGCCGGAACCGACGGACTGGTAGTTGATGCGGGCGCCGGTGGCCTTGTTGTAGGCGTCGGCCCACTTGGCGTAGATGGGCGCGGGGAAGGTGGCGCCGGCGCCGGTCACGTCCTGGGCGAAGACCGCTTGGGTACCGACCAAGCCCACGACGAGCGCGAGCGACTTGCTGACCTGGACAAACTTCATCTGAGACACCTTCCGCACAGCGGTTTTGACGATGCCCTGCATCCTAGGGACGGAATGTGACGATTCGGTGACCGCCCTGTCATCCATCTGCCGATTGGAGCGTGATGCGCTCCCCATGAGAAGCCGGTTTCTCCGTTTGTGACAACGTCATTTGACGTTCATGTGACGGTCATATTGGACTCCTAGAGTGCCGCTCGGCCCATTTCTGCCTCCGACGGAGCTTCCGATGACCCGAACCACGACCCTGATCGCCCTGGCCGCCGCGGCCCTGCTGTCCGCCTGCGCCACCACCCCTGCCCCGGCGCCGCTGGCCGACACGCTGGCGCGCGACCCGCAGCTCAGTACCTTCACCCGCCTGGCCGCCCAGTCCGGCCTGGCCGAGGAACTGCGCGCGGCCGGCCCGATGACCGTCTTCGTGCCCAGCGACGAGGCCTTCAAGACCGTGCCGGCCAAGACGATGGAGGCCCTGGCCGCCGACCGCGCCCAGCTCAAGGCGGTGCTGAGCAACCACGTCATCGACGGCCGCGTCGCCGCCGCCGACGTCAAGCCCGGCACCGCCAAGAGCCGCCAGGGCAGCACCCTGGCGCTGGCCAAGGCCGGCAGCTTCGTGACGGTGGACGACGCCGTCGTGCAGCAGGCCGACATCGTCGCGACGAACGGCGTCGCCCACGTCGTCGACCGCGTGCTGATCCCGGCGAAGAAGTAAGGCCTCGCCCGATAACGCAAGAAGGCCGCCTCGAAGGCGGCCTTTTTGTCGTGGCGCTAGGCGCTCAAGCAGACACGGCGTCCACCAGCCGCTGCGCGCAGCGCTGCGACACGCCGGCGTCGGACGCCTCGACCATGATGCGCAACAGCGGCTCGGTGCCGGAGGCACGGATCAGGATGCGGCCCTTGTTGCCCAGCTCGGCCGTGACGGCGGACTGCTCCTCGGCCAGCCGCGCGCTGTTCTTCCAGTCCTGCCCCGGCTGCAGGCGCACGTTGAGCAGGGTCTGCGGGAACAGGTCCACGCCCTGCAACTGCTCCGCCAGGCTGCGGCCGCTGCGGCACACCGACTGCAGCACCAGCAGCGCGCTGACGATGCCGTCACCCGTGGTGTGCTTGTCCAGCGCCAGCAGGTGGCCGGAGCCCTCGCCGCCCAGCTGCCAGCCGCGCGCGGCCAGCTCCTCCAGCACGTAGCGGTCGCCCACCTTGGCGCGCACGAATTCAACATCACGCGAACGCAGCGCCAGCTCGACGGCCATGTTGGTCATCAGCGTGCCGACCGCGCCGGGCACGCGCTGCCCCTGGGCCAGGCGGTCCGACACCATCGCGTAGAGCAGCTCGTCGCCGTTGTAGAGGCGGCCGCTGCCGTCCACCAGCTGCAGGCGGTCGGCATCGCCGTCCAGCGCCACGCCGTAGTCGGCGCCATGCGCCTTGACGGCCTCGACCAGCGCGCCCGGCGACGTCGCGCCGAAGCCGGCGTTGATGTTGAAGCCGTCGGGCTTGCAGCCGATGGAGACCACCTCGGCGCCCAGCTCGTGGAAGACGTCGGGCGCCACGTGGTAGGCCGCGCCATGGGCCGCGTCGACGACGATCTTCAGGCCCTTGAGCGTCAGGTCGGACCCGAAGCTGTTCTTGCAGAACTCGATGTAGCGGCCGCGCGCGTCTTCCAGCCGCCGGGCGCGCCCGAGGTTGGCGGAGTCCACCCATTGCGGCGCTTCGTCCAGCGCGGCCTCGACGGCCAGCTCCCACGCATCGGGCAGTTTCTCACCCTTGGCCGAGAAGAACTTGATGCCGTTGTCCTGGAAGGCGTTGTGCGAGGCGCTGATGACGACGCCCAGGTCCAGCCGCAGCGCGCGGGTCAGGTAGGCCACGCCGGGCGTGGGCAGCGGGCCGGTCAGCAGCACGTTGACGCCGGCGGACGCAAAACCCGCCTCCAGCGACGACTCCAGCATGTAGCCGGAGATGCGCGTGTCCTTGCCGATCAGCACGGTGGGGCGGCTGCTCGTCTTGCGCAGCACGCGGCCGACGGCATGGCCCAGGCGCAGCATGAAGTCAGGCGTGATGGGGGACTGGCCGACGGTGCCTCGAATGCCGTCGGTCCCGAAATACTTGCGGCTCATTGAGCGATTCCCTTGGATGCAGTGGGGGATATTTTCGCCGCATCGACGGCGGCCCACACCTTGATGGCATCAACCGTGGCGGCGACGTCGTGCACCCGCACGATGTGGGCACCGGCGCTGACGGCCCTCAGCGCGGCCGCAAGACTGGCCGGCAGCCGCTGGTCGACGGGTTTGCCGGTGATGTCTCCCAGCGTGCGCTTGCGCGACCACCCCACCAGCAGCGGGTAGCCCAGCTCGGCCAGGCGCTGCTGCCCCGCCAGCAGGCTCAGGTTGTGCTGCGCGGACTTGGCAAAGCCATAGCCGGGGTCCAGCGCGATGGCCTCGGCCGGGATGCCCGCCAGCTGCACGGCGCGCGCGCGCGCCGCGAGAAAGGCGCGCACATCGGCCACCACATCGTCGTAGACCGCCAGGTCCATCATCGACGCCGGCTCGCCGCGCATGTGCATCAGGCAGACGCCCGCGCCGCTGCCGGCCACGGCGTCCAACGCGCCGGGCAGCTGCAGCGCCTGCACGTCGTTGACGATGTCGGCGCCCGCGTCCAGCGCACGGCGCATGACCTCCGGCTTGTAGGTGTCGACGGAGACCGGCACCCCCAGCGTGACGGCGGCCTCCAGCACCGGCGCGATGCGCGCCCACTCGCTGCCGGCATCGACCCGAGGGGCGCCGGGCCGCGTGGACTCGCCACCGATGTCGAGGATGTCGACGCCTTCGCCGACGAGGCGCTCGCAGTGCGCGATGGCCGCGCGGCTGTCGTCATGCCGGCCGCCGTCGGAGAAGGAATCGGGCGTCACGTTGACGATGCCCATGACCCGGGGGCGGGCGAGGTCGATGCGGAAGCGGCGGGTCTGCCAGTGCATGTGCGTGTTCGGCAATGAAAAAGGGCCCGGTGACAAACCGGGCCCCTCGTGTCGTGAGGATCAGGCCGCTGCGGGGGCGCCGTCGGTGCTGACGGGCGGGGTGCCGCCGCTCGGGCCGCTGCTGGGCGCCGAGCTGCCCGTCCCGGGATCGCGCGGCGGACGGCCGGCCATGATGTCCAGGATCTGGTCGCGGTCGATGGTTTCCCACTTCATCAGCGCCTCGGTCATCGCCTCGACCTTGTCGCGGTTGTCCTCGAGGATCTTCTGCGCGACGGCGTACTGTTCATCGAGGATGCGGCGGATCTCGCTGTCGACCTTCTGCTGCGTGCTCTCGCTGATGTTGGCCGTCTTGGTCATGCTGCGGCCGAGGAAGACCTCACCCTCGTTCTCGGCATAGACCATGGGGCCCAGCGCCTCGCTCATGCCGTAGCGCGTGACCATGTCGCGGGCCATGCGGGTGGCGCGCTCGTAGTCGTTGGACGCACCGGTCGAGATGTCGTGCACGAACAGGTCCTCGGCGATGCGGCCGCCGAACATGATGCTGATGCTGTTGAGCATCTGCTTGTAGTAGAGGCTGTGCTGGTCACGCTCCGGCAGCTGCCATGTCACGCCCAGCGCACGGCCGCGCGGCATCACGGTGACCTTGTGGACCGGGTCGGTGCCCGGCAGCATCTCGGCAACGACGGCGTGGCCGGACTCGTGATACGCCGTGGCGCGCTTCTCGTCCTCGGTCATGACCATGCTCTTGCGCTCGGGGCCCATGTAGAGCTTGTCCTTGGCACGCTCGAAGTCGATCATCTCGACCAGGCGCCCACCACGGCGGGCGGCAAACAGGGCGGCCTCGTTGACGAGGTTGGCGAGATCGGCACCGCTCATGCCGGGCGTGCCGCGGGCCAGGATGGACGCGTTGACGTCCTGGCCGATGGGCACCTTGCGCATGTGCACGTTCAGGATCTGCTCACGGCCGCGGATGTCCGGCAGCGTGACATAGACCTGGCGGTCGAAGCGGCCCGGGCGCAGCAGCGCGGGGTCGAGGATGTCCGGGCGGTTGGTGGCCGCGATGACGATGACGCCGAGGTTGGTGTCGAAGCCGTCCATCTCGACCAGCATCTGGTTCAGCGTCTGCTCGCGCTCGTCATTGCCTCCGCCCAGGCCCGCGCCACGATGGCGGCCGACGGCGTCAATTTCGTCGATGAAGATGATGCAGGGCGCGCTCTTCTTGGCCTGCTCGAACATGTCGCGCACGCGGGCCGCACCCACGCCGACGAACATCTCCACAAAGTCGGAGCCCGAGATCGTGAAGAACGGCACCTTGGCCTCGCCGGCGATGGACTTGGCCAGCAGCGTCTTGCCGGTACCCGGGGGGCCGACCATCAGCACGCCGCGCGGGATGCGGCCGCCGAGCTTCTGGAACTTCTGCGGATCTTTCAGGAAGTCGACGAGTTCCTTCACCTCCTCCTTGGCCTCGTCGCAGCCGGCGACGTCGGCGAAGGTGATGGTGTTGTTGTTCTCGTCCAGCATGCGGGCTTTGCTCTTGCCGAAGCTGAATGCCCCGCCCTTGCCACCGCCCTGCATCTGGCGCATGAAGTAGACCCAGACGCCGATCAACAGCAGCATCGGCGTCCAGTTGATCAGCATGCTGACGAGGAAGCCCTGCTCTTCACGAGGCTTGACGTCGAACCTCACGCCGTTCTTGATCAGGTCGCCAACAAGGCCCTGGTCCTTGGCCGTGGCCAGCGTGCGCAGCTTGTTGCCGTCCGTGTCCTCGGCGGTGACGTCACCGGCAAAGCCGTCCGGCAGCGTGACCGACTTGATGCGGCGCGCCTGCACGAGATCCAGGAACTCGGAATACGTGACTTGCTTACCGGGTGCCGTGGTGCCGCCGAACTGCTTCACGACCGTGAACAGCACCAGCGCGATCACGATCCAGACGGCGAACTTAGAAAACCATTGATTGTTCACTGCGACTCCTTGGCCCTGATGGCCCAGCGCGGGTTTCAGGACAGTGGGGGCGATTTTAGGGGCGGCAAGGGGGCAAGCCCTGTAATCACCGGTTTTTCAATCCGATGCCGACCAAGAATGTCTCGGAAGAGCGTTCCCGCGACGCCTTGGGCTTCACGACCTTGACCGTCTTGAAATGGGCCCGGAACAGCTGCACGAGTTCGTTGTAGCCGCTGCCGTGGAAGACCTTCGCGACCAGCGCGCCGTCGGGCTTGAGGTGGGTGGCCGAGAAATCCACGGCCAGCTCGATCAGGTTGGAGATGCGGGCGGCATCGGTGGACGCAATGCCGGACAGGTTGGGCGCCATGTCCGACACGACCACATCCACCGGCCGTCCCGCCAGCGCGGCGTCGAGTTGTGCGAGCACGGCTTCTTCCTGAAAGTCGCCCTGGATGAACTGCACGCCCTCGATGGGCTCGAAGTCCAGCAGGTCCAGCGCGATGATGGTGCCGTTGAGCTGGCCCACCGCGGCACCGCCCTGGCCCGCCTCCTTGGGCGCAAACTTGCGCCGCAGGTACTGGCTCCACGCGCCGGGCGTGGCGCCCAGGTCCACGACGACCTGGCCCGGGCGGATCAGCTTGAGCTCCTCGTCGATCTCCTTGAGCTTGTACGCGGCCCGGGAGCGGTAACCGTCCTTCTGCGCCTGCTGCACATAGGGATCGGTGACATGGTTGTTCAACCACGCCTTGTTCAGCTTCTTGCTTTTGGTTTGCGTTTTCATGCCTACGGGATAATACGGGTATGCCTCAAATCAACCTCACCCCTGCCCAGCGCAAGGACAAGCGGGCCGACGCCCACCATCTCGACCCCGTCGTGATGATCGGCGGCGACGGCCTTACCCCGGCCGTCGTGAAGGAAACCGACGCCGCGCTGAAGGCCCATGGCCTCATCAAGGTGCGGGTGCTGGGCGACGACCGCGCGGCCCGCGAAGCGATGTTCGCGCAGCTGTGCGACGAGCTGAACGCCGCACCCATCCAGCACATCGGCAAGCTGCTGGTGCTGTGGCGCCCGCTGCCCGAGAAGGTCGCCACCGAGCGCGAGGATGCCCGCCCCGGCCCGCGCGTCGTCAAGATCGTCAAGTTCTCCAAGAACGGCAACAGCCGGCCTCAGGTGAACAAGGTCAAGGTGATGGGCAACGAGCGCGTCACCCAAGGCGGCGAGATCAAGCGCGCCAAGAAGCGCACCGGCACCAGCGTCAAGAAGCGCGTCGCTGACTGAGCCAGGCCAGGGCGAGCACCGCCAGGCCCTTCACGCCGAAGAACACCAGCGACACGCTGTGCAGCGCCGCGAACGACGCGACGCCCGCGCCGGCTTTCGCGTCGGCCATCAGCGGCTGCAGACCGTAGTAGCCGGCCACCGTGCAGAACAGCGCGACGGCCGGCAGCAGCAGCCGGGCCGAGAACTGCCGGCTGGCGGCACCCGCCTCCAGCGCATCGCGCGTGAGGCGGCGCTCGATCATCATCAGCACGAGGCCCAGCGCCAGGCTGATCTGCGCCTCGATGGCGAACACGCGCGCCACGTAGGCGCCCGCCTGCGCACGGTCCAGCACCGCGAAGGCGCCGGGCGTGGCGACGAAGGCGATGCACAGCAAAAGGCCGCCCCACAGGGCGGCCAGCAGGGCCTGAAGCCGGCCGAGCATCACTCGTAGCGGACGCTGATGATCTCGTAGCGGCGCACGCCGCCCGGGGCCTGCACCTCGGCCGTGTCGCCGGCCTCCTTGCCGATCAGCGCGCGCGCGATGGGGGAGCCGATGGAGATGCGGCCCTGCTTGATGTCGGCCTCGTCGTCGCCGGTGATCTGGTAGGTCACGGCATTGCCGGAGTCCTCGTCTTCCAGGTCCACGGTGGCACCAAAGACCACGCGGCCGCCGGCGTCCAGCGTGGCGGGATCGATGATCTGCGCGACGGACAGCTTGCCCTCGACTTCGAGGATGCGACCTTCGATGAAGCCCTGCTTGTCCTTGGCCGCGTCGTACTCGGCGTTTTCGCTCAGGTCGCCCTGGGCACGCGCCTCGGCGATGGCCAGGATGACGGCCGGGCGCTCCACGGTCTTGAGCCGGTGCAGCTCTTCCTTCAGCGCCTCGGCGCCGCGCTTGGTCAGGGGAATGGTGCTCATAGCTCTATCTGGGTCAGGCAAAAAGAGACCGCCGCTGCGATCCGGGGTGCCCGGACGGCGGCGGCGGAATCAGTGGACTCGAAGTTTAGGCGAGTTCGGCGTGCAGCTCTTGCAGGGATTGCACGAGCAGCCCGTCCTGGTGCTTCATGCCTTCCACGGCGGCCTCGCAGCCGGCCATCGTCGTGTAGTAGGTGACGCGGTTGGCCAGCGCGGCCTGGCGGATGTAGCGGCTGTCGGCGATGGCGGTGCGGGTCTCGTCCACCGTCGTGAAGACGAGCTGGATGTCGCCGCCCTTGAGCGCGTCGACGATGTGCGGGCGGCCGTCCTTGATCTTGTTGATCAGCTTGACCGGCACGCCGGCGTCCGCAATGGCCGCCGCCGTGCCCTTGGTCGCGACGATGCCGAAGCCCAGCGCGTGCAGGTCCTTGGCGATGGCGATGGCGCGGGCCTTGTCGCTGTTCTTCACCGTGATGAGCACGTTGCCCGAGCGCGGCAGGCGCGAGCCGGCACCGATCTGGCTCTTCAGCATCGCCTCGCCGAAAGTCTTGGCCGCGCCCATCACCTCGCCGGTGGAACGCATCTCGGGGCTGAGGATGGGGTCCACGCCCGGGAACTTGTTGAACGGGAAGACGGCTTCCTTGACGCTGTAGTAAGGCGGCACGACCTCGCGCGGCACCTTGCCGTTGCGGTCCTTCTGGTCCTTCAGCTTCACGCCGGCCATGCAGCGGGCGGCCACCTTGGCGAGCTGCTGGCCGGTGGCCTTGCTGACGTAGGGCACCGTGCGCGAGGCGCGCGGGTTCACTTCCAGCACATAGATCGTGCAATGTTCGAGACCCTTGGCCACGTCGCCCTGGATCGCGAACTGCACGTTCATCAGGCCGACGACCTTCAGCGCCTTGGCCATCGCAGCCGTCTGGCGGCGCAGTTCGTCCTGCACGTCGGCGGCCAGCGTGTACGGCGGCAGCGAGCAGGCCGAGTCGCCGGAGTGGATGCCGGCGGCCTCGATGTGCTCCATGATGCCGCCGATCATCGTGTCGACGCCGTCGGAGATGCAGTCCACGTCGACCTCGACGGCGTCCTGCAGGAAGTGGTCCAGCAGCACCGGCGACTTCTCGGACACGCGCACGGCTTCGCGCATGTAGCGCTCCAGGTCCTTGTCGCCGTGCACGATCTCCATCGCGCGGCCGCCCAGCACATAGCTGGGGCGCACGACCAGCGGGTAGCCGATCTCGTTGGCCAGCTGGACAGCCTGCTCTTCCGTGCGGGCGGTGCGGTTGGGCGGCTGCTTCAGGCCCAGCTCGTGCAGCAGCTTCTGGAAGCGCT
>JAYSCT010000090.1:0-19323 GCA_041914785.1 Roseateles sp. | reverse complement strand
CGGGGGTCGTTTCTTTGCCTACTTTCTTGTCGACACAAGAAAGTAGGTCGCCCGCGGGGGCGAACTCCCCGCTGGGCCTCGGCGCCAAGCCAAACTCATCGGAGCAAACCCGATGAGCGCCCCCACCGTCGGCCTGCGCGCCAGCCGCCCCGCCTACGCCCTGTTCGTGCTGCCCTTCGTGGCCCTGTACGCGCTGATGCTGCTGTGGCCGCTCGCCAAAGGCGTCTGGATCAGCTTCCACGACCACGACCTGCTGTCCGACGACAGCTTCTGGGTGGGCCTGGCCAACTACAAGGAACTCTGGCAGGACGAGGTCTTCCAGCAGGTGGTCTGGAACACCATCCGCTTCGTCGCGATCAGCACGCCCATCTTCGTGGTGCTGTCGCTGACGCTGGCCCTCGCGCTCAACCGCCCGGGCAAGCTGGCGACCTTCCTGCGCGCCACCTTCTTCTGCGCGTCGGTGTTCTCGGTCACGCTGATCACGCTGGTCTGGAAGCTCGCGCTAATGCCCGAGCGCGGGCTGATTGCGCAGATGTTCACCGCTTTGGGCATCCCCGAGCTGCCGCTGCTGACCAGCGACAACCTCGCGCTGCTGACCATTGCCCTCGTCACCGTCTGGTGGATCATCGGCCTGCCGATGATCATGTTCCTGTCGGCGCTGCAGCAGATCCCGGGCGACATCTACGAGGCCGCCGCGCTGGACAACACGCCGCGCTGGCGCGTGCTGACGCACATCACGCTGCCCAGCCTCAATCGCGCCGTCATCCTCGTCACGCTGATCGAGGTGATCCGCCAGTTCCAGGTCTTCCCGCAGATCATGCTGATGACCAACGGCGGGCCCAACAACACGACGCGGTCCATCGTGCAGTTCACCTACGAGCAAGCCTTCATGCAGCTCTCGCTGGGCTACGCGACTGCCGCCTCGCAGATCCTGCTGGCCATCATGCTGGTGGGCGTCTCCGCGCAGCTCTGGCTAGAGAGAGACAAGGGAGGCCAGCGATGAACCCGCTGCTCAGACGCGGTTGGTTCGACCGCATAGTCATGTCCGGCCTCACGCTGCTGGCGCTGGCCTGGATGGCCCCGCTGCTATGGGTGCTGGCGCTGTCCTTCAAGCCCAACGAGTTCCTGCTGCGCCACACCGATGTGTTCCTGGCGCCGCCCTACACGCTGGCCAACTACCTGGACATCCTGCAGACCTCGCAGGTGTTCCGCTGGCTGGGCAACAGCGCCGCAGTCGCCTTGCTGCAGACGGTGGGCGTGCTCGTGCTGTCGTCGCTGGCCGGCTACGGCTTCGCACGCTGCGAGTTCCCGGGCCGCCGCCCGCTGTTTGCGCTCGTCATGTTTGGCCTGGCCGTGCCGGCGCAGTCGGTCTTCATCCCGCTGCACCGGCTGTTCTCGGCCTGGGACCTGCAGAACACCATCGCCGGCCTGGCGCTCCCGGGCCTGGCCGCGCCGTTCGGCGTCTACCTGATGACGCAGTATTTCAAGGCCATCCCCGCCGAGCTGGAAGAGGCCGCGATGCTGGACAACGCGTCAAGGGTCAAGACCTTCCTGACCATCATCCTGCCGCTGACGCTGCCCGCCCAGGCCACGCTCGGCATCTTCACCTTCCTGGCCTGCTGGAACGACTACCTGTGGCCGCTCGTCATCGCGACGCAGCCCGACATGTACACGCTGACCCGCGGCCTGGCGTCCACGCAGACCAACTTCGCGCAGTCCGAGGGGCTGGGCTTCCTGATGGCGCAAGCCGTGTTCGCCGGCGTGCCCGCGCTGATGCTGTATCTCTTCTTCCAACGCCACCTCGTCACCGCGGTGGCCGGGACGGGCAAGTCATGAAGCGCTTGTTGATTTCCCTGTCCGTCGTACTGCTGGCCGCCTGTGGTCAGAGTGCGGAAGACCCAGCCAAGACCGAGATCACGCTGATGCGCTTCTTCGGCAGCTGCGAGTCGCAGTTCGGCCAGGTGGCGAAAGCGGCCGAAGGCGTCGGCGAATGCGGCATCGTCGCCGCGCTGGTCAACGAGTTCAACGCCACCCACCCCGATATCGTCGTGAGGACGCAGATCGGCGAGTGGGGCCCGTACTACGACCAGCTCACCGCCCGCCTCGTGTCCAAGGACATCCCGACCGTGGCCGTCATGCACGAGTCGGCTCTTGGCGACTACGTGCGCCGCAAGCTGGTACTGCCGCTGGATGAGGACTTCGCCCGCGTCGGCGTGCCGGTGGACGACTTCACCGCCCATGCCCGCAAGGGCACCACGTTCAACGGCAAGACCTATGCACTGCCGTTCGACACCTGGGCCTGGCTGTGGCACATCAACACCACGCTGATGAAGCAGGCCGGCCTGCTGGGCGCCGACGGCCAGCCGGTGCTGCCTCGCTCCCCGCAGGAGCTGCTCGCACAGGCGCGGCAATTCAAGCAGCGCACGGGCAAGCCGTTCTTCGCCTGGGCCGTGGCCAACGAGACCGCGGCCAACAACCGGACCTTCCAGACGCTGATCGCGCAGCAGGGAGCACCGCTTTTCTCGGCCGATGGCAAGCACATCGACATGCAGCAGCCCGCCGTCGTCAACGCGCTGGCGCTGATGCAGACGCTCTACAGGGAAGGCCATGTCCGGCCCAACCTCGACTACGCGGCCGCCAACCAGGCCTTCCTGAACGGCCAGGCCGGTGTGGTCGTCGTGGGCACCTGGACCATCGACCAGTTCCTGCGCGAATCACAGAAGCCCGACTCACCGCTGCGGGGCGGCTACGCCGTGCGGCCGTTTGCGCAGCTGTACGAGCGCCCGGCCGTGTTCGCCGACGGCCATTCGTGGGCGCTGTTCAAGGGTGGGACGAAGGACGCCAAAGGACACGAAGCGGCGCTGACCTTCCTGAAGTTTGTCTGGGACCGCACGGCCGAGTGGTCGCGCACCGGCCATCTGCCGGTCAGCCAGACGGTGGCCCGCAGCGAGTCGTTCCGCGCGCTGCCGCAGCGCGCGGCGCTGGCCGAGATCACCACCACCGGCGCCTCCATGCCCGGCAACGTACCCACGCAACGCAACATCGAACTGCTGATCGGCGAGGACGTGGCCAACCTGTTGCTGTCGGGCAAGCCCGTGGCCGAGGTGCAGGCCAGCGTCGAGAAGCGCGTCAACAAAGCTCTGTCCAAGGCAAGACGCTGATGACCTTTGAAGCCTCCCTCATCGTCGACCGCGACTTCGAGCTCGCGCCGCTGGACCGCCGCCTGTTCGGCGTCTTCGTCGAGCACCTGGGCCGCTGCGTCTACAACGGTATCCACGAGCCGACGCATCCCACGGCGGATGAACACGGTTTCCGCAACGACGTGGCCGAGCTGACGAAGGAGCTGGGTGCGACCATCGTTCGCTACCCCGGCGGCAACTTCATGTCGGGCTACCACTGGGAAGACGGCGTCGGCCCGAAGGACCAGCGCCCCCGGCGCCTGGACCTCGCCTGGTTCTCCACGGAGACCAATCAGGTCGGCACGCACGAATTTCTGCACTGGTGCCGCAAGGTCGGCATAGCGCCCATGTTCGGCGTCAACCTCGGCACGCGCGGGCCGGACGAGGCGCGCCACTACCTCGAGTACTGCAACCACCCGGGCGGCACGGCGCTGTCGGACCTGCGCCGCAGCCACGGCGCGGAAGAGCCGCTGGGCGTGAAGTTCTGGTGCCTGGGCAACGAGATGGACGGCCCCTGGCAGATCTGCCAGAAGACGCCCGACGAGTACGGGCGCATCGCCAAGGAGACCGCCAAGCTGATGCGCTGGGTGGACCCGACCATCGAGCTGGCCGCCTGCGGCTCGTCGGCCTACGACATGCCGACCTATGGCGTCTGGGAAGACCGCGTGCTGGAGCACTGCTTCGAGTTCGTGGACTACCTGTCGCTGCACAGCTACTTCGTGAAACCGCCGCCCGCCCAGCCCGGCGACACCAGCACCGAGGCCTTCTTCGCGCAGATCGAGACGAACGCGCGCTACATCGAGGACACCGTCGCGATCGCCGATGCCGTGGCCACGCGCAAGCGCTCGACGAAGCGGCTGATGCTGAGCTTCGACGAGTGGAACGTCTGGTACCGCGCCCGCCACGGCGAGCATCTGAAGCAGGCCGGCTGGCCCGAGGCGCCGCGGCTGCTGGAAGAGATCTACACGGCGGAGGATGCGCTGCTCATCGGCGGCATGCTGACGATGTTCATGAACCATGCCGACCGCCTCAAGGTGGCCTGCATGGCGCAGCTGTGCAACGTCATCGCGCCCATCATGACCGAGCCCGGCGGGCCGGCCTGGCGGCAGACCATCTTCCACCCGTTTGCGCAGGCTGCGCGCTGGGCGCATGGCGAGGTGCTGCGACCGGTCATCCGGTCGCCTGGCTACGCGAACGCGAAGCACGGCGAGCTGCCCTATCTCTGCGCCAGCGTCGTCGACGACGCAGCCACCGGCCAGACGGCCATCTTCCTGCTGAACCGCCACCTGACCGACGAGATGGACCTGGCCGTCACGCTGCGCGGCCTGGGGCAAGAGCGCCAGCTGGTCAGCGCCGAGCAGCTGCACTCGGCCGACCTGAACGCCACCAACACCGCCGACGCGCCCGACCGCGTTGCCCCACAACCTCTCGACGGCGTCACCATCGCCGGCGAGCAGCTCCGCGTGACGCTGAAGCCCGCGTCGTGGAACGTCATCGTCACGAAAACCGTGCGCGCATGAGCCCCGCACGGCCGCCCGAAGGGGCTCAACTCCCGCGTGGCGGGACAGCGCGAAGCGCGAAGGGTGCACAGATATGACCTGGAACAACCCCCTCATCGAACAGCGCGCCGACCCGCACATCTCGCTCGTCGATGGCCGCTACTGGTTCACCGCGTCGGTGCCGAGCTATGACGCCATCGAGATCCGCACTTCCGACAGCATCGCCGGCCTCTCGACCGCCACGCCCAAGACCATCTGGCACAAGCACGACAGCGGCGCTATGAGCTTTCACGTCTGGGCGCCGGAGCTGCACCGCATTGCCGGCCGCTGGTTCGTCTACTTCGCAGCCTCGGAGCGCGGCGACATCTGGAAGTTGCGCATGTACGTCCTCGAATGCGAAGGCGACGACCCGCTGCGCGACAACTGGGTCGAACGCGGCCAGATCGCGACGCCGGAGGAAGGCTTCTCGCTGGACGCGACGCCCTTCGAGCACGGCGGCCGCCGCTTCCTGTGCTGGGCGCAGAAGAGCCCGCCGACGGAGAGCAATCTCTACATCGCGGAGATGGCCAACCCATGGACGCTGAAGACCGAGCCCGTCGTCATCACGCGGCCCGAGCTGGCCTGGGAGCGCATCGGCTTCCATGTCAACGAGGGCCCCGCAGTGTTGAAGCGCAACGGCAAGGTCTTCATCGCCTACTCCGCCGCCGCGACCGACGCCAACTACTGCATGGGCCTGCTGTGGGCCGATGAGAACGCCGACCTGCTGGACCCGGCGAGCTGGCACAAGTCGCCCACGCCGGTGTTCACGACCGACGCATCGGTGAGCCAGTTCGGCCCCGGCCACAACAGCTTCACGACGACGCCGGACGGCCAGACGGACCTGCTGGTCTATCACGCGCGCAACTACCGCGACATCGTCGGCGATCCGCTGAACGACCCCAACCGCCACACCCGCGTGCAGGCCTTCGGCTGGCGCGCGGACGGCTTCCCCGACTTCGGCACGCCCGTGGCCGACGGTCCCTACTCACTCTGAGAAACGACCATGCGCCTCACACTCGCTTCGCTGCTGTTCGCTGTTCCCGCCCTCGCCCAGGCCCTGAGCAGCCCCGACGGCCAGCTGCAGGTCGACGTGTCGGTCAACGCTCAGCAGCAGCTCGTCTACACGGTGCAGCGCGCCGGCCAGGCCGTGCTGCTGCCGTCGCGGCTGGGCCTTCTGCTGGAGCAGGGCGACTATGCCCATGGCCTCAAGCTCGTCGCCACGTCCAAGGTGGCGCTGCACCGTGAGCAGTACACGCTGGCTGCCGGCAAGAAGAGCCGCATCGCCTACCAAGCCAACGAACAGCGCTTCACCCTCGCGAACGCCAACGGCCAGCAGTTCAGCATCACGCTGCGCGCGTCCAACGACGGCCTGGCATTGCGCTACACGGTGGAGGGCGCGGGCCGCAAGACCTTCAAGGACGAGCTGACGAGCTTTGCCTTCCCGGCCGACGCCCGCGCCTGGCTGCAGCCCATGTCCGTCGCCAAGACGGGCTATGCGCGCACCAACCCGTCCTATGAGGAGCACTACCAGGCCGACATCCCTGTCGGCACGAAGGCGCCCTCCCACGCGGGCTGGGTGTTTCCCGCGCTGTTCCGCACAGGTCCCTCCTGGGTGGCGCTGACCGAAGCGGGCATGGACGGGCGCTTCCACGCATCACGCCTGCACAGCGACTCCACCGGCGGTACCTACCGCATCGGCCTGCCCGAGGCGAGCGAGGTCTTCACCGGCGGCCACTTGCTGGCTGATGTGGAGGGCACCTTGACGACGCCGTGGCGCGTGCTGGCCATCGGCTCGCTGAAGACGGTCATGGAGTCCACGCTGGGCACCGATCTCGCGGCGCCAGCGGTTGTGTTCGACAAGGCCAAGCTCAAACCCGGCCATGCGGCCTGGAGCTGGGCGCTGCTGAAGGACGAGGGCACCGTGTTCGACACGCAAAGGCGCTTCATCGACTACGCCGCCGACATGGGCTGGAACTACACGCTGGTCGATGCGTACTGGGACCAGAAGATCGGCGACGCCAAGATGAAGGCGCTGGCCGACCACGCCAGGACCAGGAACGTGGGCCTGCTCGCCTGGTACAACTCTTCGGGCGCCTGGAACGACACCGACATGAGCCCCAAGAGCGCGCTGCTCACCCCGGCCGACCGCGCCCGCGAGTTCGCGCGCATGAAGGCCATCGGCGTGAAGGGGCTGAAGGTGGACTTCTTCGGCGGCGACGGCGCGTCGATGCAGGCCTACTACGTGGACCTGCTGAAGGAGTCTGCCGCGGCCGGACTGCTGATGAACTTCCACGGTGCCACGCTGCCGCGCGGCTGGAGCCGCACCTATCCGAACCTGATGACGGTGGAGGCCGTGAAGGGCTTCGAGTTCGCGACCTTCACGCAGGGCGACCAGGACAAGGTCGTGCGCCACGCGGCCATGCTGCCGTTCACGCGCAACCTGTTCGACCCGATGGACTTCACGCCCGTCGTGTTCCATGACATCCCCAACATCAAGCGCGCCACCCGCAATGGCTTCGAGCTGGCGCAGAGCGTGCTGTTCCTCTCGGGCATCCAGCATTACGCCGAGACGCCCGAGGGCATGGCCACCGTGCCGGCGGCCGTGAAGGGCCTGCTGCGCGAGCTGCCGCGGCACTGGGACGAGGTGCGCTTCCTCGACGGCGAGCCGGGCCGGTTCGTCGTGCTGGCCCGCCGCGCCGGGCGGCAGTGGTTCGTGGCCGGCCTGAATGCCGACGACACGCCGCGCGAGATCACGCTGGACCTCACCTGGCTGGGCAAGAAGACGGGCCTGCTGCTGACCGACGGGAACGGCCCGCGCGAGTTCACCGAAGCCCGGCTCGCCGCACCCTCGCCCAGGCTGACGTTGGCGCCCCGCGGCGGCTTCGTCGCGCGCTTTCGATAATGCGGGCTTTGTTCGGTAGCCTGCCGCCGATGAAAACCAGAGCGGACCATTCCACCTACAGCGCCCGGGCCGAGGGCAAGAGCCAGCACGGCCGCATCGTCAGCGAGCTGGGGCTGGCCATCGTCGGCGGCGAACTGCAGCCCGGCGACAAGCTGCCCCCCGAAGCCCAGCTGCTGGAGCGCTACGAGATCAGCCGCCCGGTGCTGCGCGAGGCCGTGCGCGTGCTCGTCGCCAAGGGCCTGGTCGTGTCCCGCCAGCGCGCCGGTGCCATCGTCCGGCCGCGCAATGAGTGGCATCTGCTGGACCCCGACGTGCTCTACTGGCTCATCCAGTCACGCCCGCCGCGCGACTTCGTGCAGACGTTGCTGGAGGTGCGCCAGATCTTCGAACCCGCCGCCGCCGCGCTGGCCGCCAAGGCCGCAACGGACGAACAGCTGGCCGGCATCGCCACCGCCTACGAAGGCATGGCCGCCGCGAAGACGACGGCCGAGCTGCTGGAGCCCGATCTCGCGTTCCACCGCCGCATTGCCGAGGCCACCGGCAACGACCTGCTGGCCTACATCGGCAACATGCTGTCGCTGGCGCTGCGCGAGTCCATCATCCTGTCCAGCCAGCTGCCCAACACGCATGAGCTGTCGCTGCCGCGGCACAAGGCCATCCTGACGGCGCTGCAGGCGCGCGACCCGCTGGGCGCCCGCCAGGCCACGCTGGTGCAGCTGGACGAGACCGGCGACGACATCAACAGCGTCCTGGCCAATGACGGCCGGGTCAACTTGGCTTGATATGGCACGCGAAGACGACGATGACGACCGCGGCACGCTGACCGACACCAGCCCCAACCCCAACTGGTTCCTGCGCGCGCGGCTGAAGACGCGCCAGCTGCTGCTGCTCATCGCGCTGGACGACGAACGCAACATCCACCGCGCCGCCGAAGTCCTCTGCATGACGCAGCCAGCCGCCTCCAAGCAGCTCAAGGACCTGGAGGACATGCTGGACGTGAAGCTCTTCGAGCGCCACCCGCGCGGCATGGAGCCCACGCTGTACGGCGAGACGATGATCCGCCACGCCCGCATGGCGCTCACCAGCCTGTCGGCCGCGCACGACGACATCGTCGCGCTCAAGCACGGCCTGTCGGGCCAGGTGGAGGTGGGCGTCATCATGACGCCAGCCATGGGCCTGCTGCCGCGCGCCATCTCTCGCATCAAGCTCCAGGCCCCGAAGCTGCGCATCGGCGTGCACATGGAGAGCAGCAAGCAGCTGCTGGACATGCTGCAGCGCGGCTCGCTGGACTTCATGATCGGCCGCATCCTGGAAGACGAAGGCGCCAGCGGCCTGCACTACGAGGAGCTGACGGTGGAGCCCGCCTGCGCCGTCGCGCGCGTCGGGCACCCGTTGCTGAAGTCGGACAACCTGAAGCTGGCCGACCTCGCCAACCAGCCCTGGATCCTGCCGCCGTCGGGCAGCGTGCTGCGCCACCGCTGGGAGCTGATGTTCCGCCGCGCCGCACTGGAGCCGCCCACCAACTGCGTGGACACGACCGCGTTGCTGCTCATCACGGCGCTGCTGCAGCAGACCGACTCGCTGCACGTGATGCCCGTGGAGGTGGCCCGTTATTACGCCTCGCTCAACGTGCTGGCCATCCTGCCCATCGAGCTGCCCTGCCACATGGATGCGTTCGGCATCATCACCCGGGAAGGGCACCTGATGTCGCCCGGCGCGCGGCAACTGCTGCACGAGGTGCGGCTGGCGGCGCGCGATTTGTACTGACCGTCGCGGCGCGCCCGCGATCAGGTGCTGATCGCGTTCGTGAACGTCAGCCGGTTGCCGAACGGGTCGGTCACCGACACGTCGCGCGAGCCCCAGGGCGTGTCGTGGATGCCGGGGCGGGTATGTCCGGCGTGCCTGGCCATCAGTTCGGCATGGAAGGCGTCGATGTCGCTGACGCGGATGCGCATGCCGGCACCCGGGCAGCAGTCGCCATGGTGCTCGGTCAGGTGCAGCACGCAATCGCCGCGCGACACCTGCATGTACAGCGGCAGGCCCGGTTCGAAACGATGCTCCCAGTCGACGTTGAAGCCCAGGAAGTCCACATAGAACTGCCGCGCCTTGGCCTCGTCGAAGCTGCGCAGGATGGGGGTGGTCTGGTCGAAGTGCATACCCCCAGTGTACCGGCTCACGGCTCACCGCGGGCGGTCAGTCCTCCTCCGGGTCGACGAAGGCCGCGTGGAAGGCATCGGCGAACTCGGGGGACGCGCTGAAGGTCAGCGTGACGGTGATCCAGCCGCCCGCCTCGTGCTGCACGAGCAGTTCGTGGTCCCACGCATTCCCGTCCTCCACCGGCCCCTGCCGGCCACCGAACCCGGCCTGCGCCCAGGCCAGCACCTGCCCCACCTCGGCCATCACGGCCGCGTGATCTGCCTCGCGCGTGGACGCCATGGCTTCCAGCGTGAGGATGTCGTCGGAACTGTCGGTGAGGTCGAAGGTGAGGTGGCGCATGCAGGCAGTGTCCGCCGAATGCACACAGCGGCGCTACGCAGCGCAGCGACCGACGACGGGCCGTGCATCCCGCCTGAGCAGCCCATGGGTCAAAACGTCCACTACCGGCGGCGCTGCTTTGCGGTCAAGATGGGTGCTGTCGGGCAATGGCCGGGAATGCTCAAGTGGACTGGGTTCTGATCGTCTTCGTGTTGTTCAAGGGGCTGATCTTCGTCGCGGGCATGGTTTTCGCGATCAAGTGGCACTACGACAAGGAGCGGAAAAAGGGCGCGGACCCGCGCGCGCTGCTGCGCATGGGCGGCAGGTTCGTTGCCATCTTCGTGCTGCTGCTCATCGTCGTGCTGGCCGCCACTTTCGGGCTCGCCCGCATGCTGGGCATGGACTTGAGCCTGCCGTGAGGCTCGCGCGGTGAAGCGCCTCCCGCAGCCCCACCGGCCTCAGCGCTTGCAGGCCGCCGACGGATTCGCCCGCGGGCCCGCCTGGGTCTGATGGATGAACGGAATCGTCCCGTCCGGCCGGTAAGAGAACTCTTCCACCGCCACCGACCGCCGGAACTCCCCACCCCCCGGCAACTCCGCGTTGTGATACGCCACATAGCTGCGGCCGTTGAAGTCGAAGAAGGCCTGGTGAATGGTCTTCGTCTTGGTGTTGCGCTCCATGACCACGCCCTGCTTCGTCCACGGCCCCACCGGTGACGGGCCGGTCATGTAGGCCGTCTCCTCGGGGAAGTGCTGCGAGTAGCTCAGGTAGTACACCGGCTTGCCCTTGACCTTGCGCTTGTGCAGGTACGGCGCCTCGACGAAATTGGCCACCGGCACGGCCGTGATGGGGCCATCCAGCTCGGTCATGTTGGCCTTGAGCTTCGCGTACTTCAGCACCGTGTTGCCCCAGTACAGCCAGGCCTGGCCGTCATCGTCGACAAAGATCGTCGGGTCGATGTCGTCCCAGGCGATGTCGGTCTGCCGGGTCATGTCGTTGGTGATCAGCGCGGAGCCGCGCGCATCGACGAACGGGCCGGTGGGTGAGTCGGACACGGCCACGCCCACCGCGAATCCCGGCACCGTCGCATGCTCGACGGTCGAATAGAACCAGTACCTGCCATGGCGCTTCACCACGTCGGACGCCCACGCGCGACCCTTGGCCCAGGCGAAGGTCGTGGCCTTCAGCGGCACGCCCTCGTCCTTCCAGTTCACCATGTCGCAGGTGGAGAACACGCGCCACTCGTGCATGACGTAGTCCTTGCCCTCGGGCTCGGCCTCGTCACGGCCGGCGAACAGGTAGACACGGCCTGCGTCCACCAGCACGGCCGGGTCGGCGGTGTAGAGCGGGGCGAACAGCGGGTTGGGGGCGGCGTGGGCCATGGCGCCGCAGGCAAGTGCGGCGGCCAGCAGGAGCTTCTTCATCAGGATTGGGCTTTCTTGAGAGACAGCAACCGTTGCACGGCACAGAACACGAACAGCAGCGCGCCGATGACGATCTTGGTCCACCAGGAGCTGAGCGTGCCGTCGAACGCGATCAGCGTCTGGATCAGCCCCAGCACCAGCACGCCCGACAGCGCACCGGCCACGTAGCCGTAGCCGCCGGTCAGCACCGTGCCGCCGATGACGACGGCGGCAATCGCGTCCAGCTCCACGCCCTGCGCATGCTGGCCGTAGCCGCTGAGCATGTAGAACGCGAACAGCAGGCCGGCCAGCGACGCGCAGAAGCCGCTCAGGCCGTAGACGGCGATCTTGGTGCGGCCGACGGGCAGGCCCATCATCAACGCCGAGGTCTCGTTGCCGCCCAGCGAGTAGACCGTGCGACCGAACGCCGTGCAGTGCGCGACGAACAGGCCCGCGGCCAGCACGGCCAGCGCGATCAGCGCGCCGGGCGACAGGAACGCGCCGCCGAACAGGGGTATCTGCGTTTGCGACAGCGTCACGAACAGCGGCGCGTCGATGGTGATGCTGTCCACGCTGATCAGGAAGCACAGGCCGCGCGCCAGGAACATGCCGGCCAGCGTGACGATGAAGGCCTGCAGCTTGAACACGTGGATGACCGCGCCCTGCAGCGCGCCGAACGCCGCACCGCCCAGCAGCACGATGACGATGACCAGCCCGGCCGGCCAGTGCGCGACCTGCAGCAGCCAGGCGGCGACCATCGTGGTGAGTGCCAGCACCGAGCCCACCGACAGGTCGATGCCGCCGGACAGGATGACGAAGCTCATGCCCACGGCGATGACGAGCAGGAAGGCGTTGTCGATGAGCAGGTTCAGCACCACCTGCGTGGAGCCGAAGCCGGTGTAGCTGGCCGCCCCGGCGATGAACAGCACCACCATCAGCACGACGCTGACCCAGCTGGTGAACGATGGAGCGGCCATCGCCGCGCGGAGCGGGCTCATGCCTTCCTCCAGGTGGACCAGGCCGAGGACTGCGAGATGCAGACCGCGAACACGACGACGGCCTTGACGACCATGGTGACCTGCGGCGGCACGCCCAAGGCGTAGATGGTGGACGTCAGCGTCTGGATGATGAGGGCGCCGATCAGGCTGCCCGCCAGGCTGAACTTGCCGCCGCTGAGCTGCCCGCCGCCCAGCGTGACGGCGAGGATGGCGTCGAGCTCCAGCAGCAGGCCGGCGTTGTTGGCGTCGGCGCTCTTGATGTTGGACGAGATCATCAGCCCGGCCAGCCCGGCGCCCAGACTGCAGTAGACGTAGACGAAGAACACGATGGCCGCCGTGCGCACGCCGGCCAGGCGCGCGGCGACGGGGTTGATGCCCACCGTCTGGATGAACAGGCCCAGCGCGGTGCGCTTCATCAGCAGGCCGGTGAGGCCGGCCACGACGGCGACCACGAACAGCGACACCGGCAGGCCCAGCAGCCAGCCGCCGCCCAGCCAGAAGAAGCTGGCGGGTTCGTAGACGGTGAGGATCTGGCCGTCGGTGAACAGCTGCGCCAGGCCGCGACCGGCCACCATCAGGATCAGCGTCGCGATGATGGGCTGTAGGCCCAGGGCGGACACCAGCAGGCCGTTCCACAGGCCGCACAGCAGCGCCGCGCCCAGCGCGGCCGCAAACGCGACAACGACGCCGTGCGACCCCACCAGCAGGCAGGCCACCGTGCCGGCGATGGCAACAACGGCACCCACCGACACGTCGATGCCGCGCGTGGCGATGACCAGCGTCATGCCCAGTGCCGCGAGCATCAGCGGCGCGGCGCGGTGCAGGATGTCGACCAGGCTGCCGTAGAGGTGGCCGTCCTTGATCTCCAGGTGCAGGAAGCCGGGCACGAAGACGGCCGCGACGGCCAGCAGCAGCGCGAGCGCGGCGAGCGGCCGCGCGAGGGGATGCCTCCAGGCCCGCGAGACGGCTGAAGGGGTGCTTGGCGTGGACATGGCAAGGTTGTGGGACGTCATGCGGAAACAGGCTCCGCGGCAATCACTTCGAGCACGCTGCGCTCGTCCAGCTCGCCGCGGCCGTAGACACCCGCGGCACGGCGGTCGCGCAGCACCATCACGCGGTCGCTGCAGTGCAGCACCTCGGGCAGCTCCGACGAGATGAAGAGGATGGACATGCCCGTGCCGTCCTCCTTGTGGGCGAGCGCGCGAACGGCATCCATCAGGTCTTCCTTGGCGCGCACGTCGATGCCGCGCGTGGGCTCGTCCAGGATGAGCACCACCGGTTCGGTGGCCAGCCAGCGGGCCAGCAAGGCCTTCTGCTGGTTGCCGCCGGAGAGCTGCCCGATCGGCGTGTCGGCGCTGGCGGTCTTGATGCCCAGGCGCTGGATGTAGTCGTCGGCCAGCGCCTGCTGCTGCTCATGGCTCATGACGAGGCGCAGGCCGTGGCGGGCCTGCAGCGCGAGCAGGATGTTGTCGCGCACGGACAGGTCCAGGATGGCGCCCTCGTGCTTTCGGTCTTCGGAGCAGAAGGCGATGCCCGCCGCGATGGCCTGGCGTGGCGAGTGCCAGCGGCCGGTGTGGGCGTCGGTCCGGACCTGGCCGCCATCGGCGGCGTCCGCCCCGAACAGCAGCCGCGCGGCCTCGGTGCGGCCCGAACCCAGCAGGCCGGCCAGGCCTAGCACCTCGCCGCGTTTGAGTTCGAGGTCCAGCGGGTGCAGTGCGCCGTGGCGCGTCAGCCCCTCGGCCTTGAGCACGGCGGCGCCGGTCTTCGGAGCGCGGCTGTCCAGGCGGCTGGGTTGCTGGTCGGGCGGCGCGCCGACCATCTTGTTCACGAGCGCGAGGCGGCTGAGATCGCTCGCCAGGTACTCGCCCTCGGTCTCGCCGTTGCGCATGACCGTGATGCGGTCGGACAGTGCGTAGGTCTGGTCGAGGAAGTGCGTGACAAAGAGGATGGCCAGGCCCTTGTCACGCAGCCGGCGCAGCACGGTGAACAGGCGCTGCACGGCCGCATCATCGAGGCTGGACGTGGGTTCGTCGAGGATGAGCACCTTGGCCTGCACGCGCAGCGCGCGGGCGATGGCCACCATCTGCTGGACCGACAGCGAGTAGCGCGACAGGGGCGCGGTGACGTCGATGTCCAGGTCCATCTGGGCCAGCACGCGTTTCGCTTCGGCGTTGACGGCGGGCCAGTCGATGCGGCCCGCGCCCAGCCAGGATTTGCGCGGGAAGCGCCCGGCGCAAATGTTCTCGGCGACGCTGAGGTTGGTGCAGAGGTTGACCTCCTGGTAGACGGTCTGGATTCCCAGGGCCTGGGCGTCTTCGGTGCGCTTCGGTTGAATGGGCTGGCCGTCGAGCAGGATGGTGCCGGCGTCGGGCTGGTAGAGGCCCGTCAGCACCTTGATGAGCGTGGACTTGCCGGCGCCGTTCTGGCCCATCAGCGCGTGGACTTCGCCGGGGAACAGGCGCAGCGAGACGTCGGTCAGGGCCTTGACGCCGGGGAAGCTCTTGTGGATGCCGGCGAGTTCCAGCACGGGGTGGGTTGTTGTTGTCATGTCTTTGCGACTCTTGTTGAGTGCCAAGAGTGGTGCCCGGAGTTCGCCCGGGCGGGCGACCTACTTTCTTGTGTCGACAAGAAAGTAGGCAAAGAAACGACCCCCGATCCGACCGCCCTTCGCTGCGCTACGGGTTCCCTGCGGTGCTCGGTCCTTGAGGCCCCGCGCAAAACTCGCTTCGCTACGCTGCGCTCAGACAGTTGCGCGGAGTCAGTTCTTGAGGCTCGCTGCGCTCGCGGCCTCAAGGCCCTGCGCTCCTCGGCGGGCTCAGAAGGGGGAAGAGCAATACCTCGGTGCGAACGGCTTTCGGGTTTGGCTGTTGGCTGTTGGGCTTGGCTGTTTGGCGCCTCCCCTTCAAAACCGCCGAGAAGCGCAGAAGCCCAGGGCGCGCGCGCAGCGCGCTTCAACTTCTGACTTCGCGCCCCTTTGTCTGAACGGAGCGTAGCGAAGTGAGTTGGGCGCGGCCCTGGGCTTCGAGCATCGCAGGGGACCCGGCTTTGCCGGGCGGTTTTGCAGGGGCGGTTTCTTTGCCTACTTTCTTGTCCGGACAAGAAAGTAGGTCGCCCGCCGGGGCGAACTCCCGGCATGGGCCTCACGCGACAACCTGCTCCCACGACAAGCGAGCCCGTCAGCCGTGGCCGGAATCAGTACTTCCGATTCGGCAGCTCCTTCGCCGCCATGTCCGCCGTGAACACGCCCTCATTCACGGTGATGCGCTTCTCCACCGGCTTCTTGGCCACCACGTCCTTGGCCAGCTGCATCAGCTGCGGGCCCAGCAGCGGGTTGCATTCCACCGTCACGTTCAGCTTGCCGGCCTTCATCGCCTCGAACGCGCCACGCACGCCGTCGATGGAGATGATGAGGATGTCCACACCGGGCTTCAGCCCGGCCTCTTCGATCGCCTGGATCGCGCCGATCGCCATGTCGTCGTTGTGCGCGAACAGCACGTCGATCTTCTTGTCGCGCTGCTTCAGGAAGGACTCCATCACCTCCTTGCCCTTGGCCCGCGTGAACTCGCCGGACTGCGAGCGGATGATTTGCAGCTTGGGATTGGCCTTGATGCCTTCCTCAAAGCCCTTCTTGCGGTCGATGGCCGGGGCCGAGCCCACGGTGCCCTGCAGCTCGACGATGTTCAGCGACGCATTCGGCGTCTTGGCCGCGCGCTCCACCAGCCACTTGGCGGCCTTGCGGCCTTCCTCGACGAAGTCGGAGCCGATGAAGGTCACGTACAGCGACGGGTCGGCGACCTTGACGGCGCGGTCGGTCAGGATGACGGGGATGCCGGCGGCCTTGGCTTCCTTCAGCACGGTGTCCCAGCCGCTCTCGACGACCGGCGAGAAGGCGATCACGTCGACCTTCTGCGCGATGTAGCTGCGGATGGCCTTGACCTGGTTCTCCTGCTTCTGCTGCGCGTCGGCGAACTTCAGCGTGATGCCGGCCTCCTTGGCTGCCGCCTTGATGGAGGCCGTGTTGGCCGTGCGCCATTCGCTCTCGGCCCCCACCTGGGAAAAGCCCAGCGTCAGCGGTGCGGCCAGCGCGGTGAAGGCGGGCAGGGCCAGTGCGGCGGCGAGCAGCGTGCGGCGGGCGATCAGCGTCATCATTCGGTTGTCTCCTGGTTATGGACAGATGCTAGAAGGCGGGCGATGCGCGGCCAATGACTTTTTTGGCCGAAGCCATGTCCGTTTCGGCATCACCAGAGGCGGCAGGTCACGTGATCCTCAGCACATGGGCGGGGCTGGGCGCGAGGCCGGCGGGGGGCTGGACGTGCAGGCCCTCGGCCGTCTGCTCGAAGGCCAGCGCCTCGGCGCCGCCCAGCAGGTCCACGCGGCGCACGGCCGGGTGGCGGCCGTTGGCCAGGCTGCGGATCAGCCAGCGACCGCCGGCTGGCAGGCCGAAGGCGCTGGCGTACAGCTGCTCGCCCCTGGCCGTGAAGCGGAAGTCCTGCGCGCCCAACGGCGCGCCCTTGCCCTCGTTGAAGCCCTGGGCCGTCAGCGGCGCCGAGCTGGCCAGCGCCGGACCTTCGCCGAAGGTCGTCCACGGCCGCGTGCCGTAGATGCTCTCGCCGTTGACGCGCATCCAGGCGCCGACACCCTCAACGATGGCGCGCTCGTCGGCGTCGATGCGGCCGTCGCCCTTCACGGGCACGCTGAGCAGCAGGTTGCCGTTCTTGCTGACCACGTCGATCAGCGTCTGCACGACGGTGACGGCGGACTTGTAGCCGTGCCGTTCCAGCACCCGACGGTCGTAGTGCCAGTTGCCGAGGCAGGTGTCGGTCTGCCAGGGCAGCGGCTCGATCTGCTGGCTCTGGCCGCGCTCGATGTCCCAGACCATGCAGCGGCGCTGTTGCTCGTCGAGGATCTTGCCGAACAGCACGGCGTCGGTACGGTCGCCAGCGCGCAGATGCTGGTTGTAGAAGTGGGATGCGATTTCCAGGCCCACGTCGCTGGCCGGCCACAGCGGCAGCGCCGTGTCGTCGAAGTACAGCAGTTCGGGTTGGTAGCGGTCCAGCAGCTCCAGCGTGCGGGCCAGGAAGTTGCGGCAGTAGGCCGGCGACGGCGGGCTGGCGCCGTGGCCCCACTCCCACTGCTTGTGGATGGCGTGGTGGTCGGCCTCGCTGCCGGCGCTGAAGGGGTGGTCCTGCGCGTACAGCGCCTGAGGATCCAGGCCGTCCCACCACTGGCCGCGGCCGTCGGCGGCGCGCAGGCGGCCGTCGTAACGCACACCGGCCAGCGGTCCGGTCTTGTCGGCGCGCTGGGCGGTCTCGTACCAGGTCCAGGCATGCGCCGCGTGCACGCTGACGCCGAAGGGCAGGCCCTGGCGCCGCGCGGCCTGCGCCCAGCGGCCGATGATGTCCTGCTTCGGGCCGATGCGCGTGGAGTTCCACGCGTGGTGCTTGCTCGCGAACAGGTCGAAGTTGTCGTGGTGGTTGGCCAGCGCCATGAAGTAGCGCGCGCCGGCCGACTTGTAGAGGCCCAGCAGTTCGTCCGGGTCCCAGTGTTCAGCGCGCCATTCGTGGATGACGTCCTTGAAGCCGAACTTGGACGGGTGACCATAGGTGGCCACATGGTGCTTGTAGACGCGGCTGCCCTCGACGTACATCTCGCGGGCATACCAGTCGCCGGCCTCGGGCTGGCACTGCGGGCCCCAGTGGGCCCAGATGCCGAACTTGGCGTCGCGGAACCAGTCCGGCGTGGCGTAGCCGGCGAGCGAGTCCCAGCTGGGTTTGAACACCGACTTCGGCTTGGCCGCTTGCGCCAACGGCAGCGCGCGGGCCGGGGGCCGCGCGGGCAGGGGGGGCAGGGCGGGCCGTCGCGTCTTTGGGGGACCGCACCAGGCGCCGGGCGGGGGGCCCGCCCACCGCTCGGACGCCCCGACCGACACGGCGGCGATCGAGTTCGGCACGGCCGACTCGTCGGTGCGCCTGCGCGGCGCCGACGGGCTGCTCTACATGCGCCGCGGCTCGTCGTGGCAGCAGACGGGCGCGGAGGTCTCGGTGCTCGCGACTCAGATGGGCACTCCGCAGGGCGCGGGCTGACGCCGGGGGATCCGTCCACAGCCCCGATCCGCGTCCGGATGTCCGCGCCGCGGCGGCGGGGCCGCGCGGGACGCCGCGCCCGGCGCGATGCTGGGCCGATGGACGACCTCGGATCGCGCCTGCGCGAGGCGTGCGCGCAGGCGCTCGCGCTGCTGCTGCCCGTCGCGTGCGCGGGATGCGGCCTGCACGGCGTCGCGCTGTGCGCCGCGTGCCGCGCGGGCCTGGCACCGGCGCCCCGGCGTCACGACGCGCACGGCCTCGCGGTGTGGAGCGGCCTCGCGTTCGAGGGACCGGCCGCCCGCGCGCTGCGCGCGCTCAAGGAACGCGGGCGCACCGACGTCGCCCGCGCGCTGGCCCCGGCGCTGCGCGAGGCGCTGCGCGCCGCCGTCGCCGGGGCGCGCCGTCCCGTGGTCGCCGTGGCGGTGCCGACCTCTCGCGCCGCGATGCGGCGACGCGGCTACCGCGTGCCCGAGCTCGTCGCCCGGCGGGCGGGCGTGCGCACCGCGCGGCTGCTGGCCGTCGCACGCGCGACGGGAGACCAGAGGGCCCTTGGACGCGACGAGCGCGCCCGGAATGCGGCGGGCAGCATGCGCGCCCGCGGCCGCGTCGCGGGCCTCGACGTCGTGCTCGTGGACGACGTGCTCACGACGGGCGCGACGCTCGCCGAGGCGCGCCGCGCGCTCGAATCCGCGGGCGCCCGCGTGGTCGCTGCCGCGGTCGTCGCCGACACGCCGCTGCGGCATAT
>JAYSCT010000089.1:0-19715 GCA_041914785.1 Roseateles sp. | reverse complement strand
ACGCTGATCATGCGGCTGGTGCGCGCCGAGATGCTGGAGGTGCTGCGCACCGACTACATCCGCTTCGCCCGCGCCCGCGGGTTGACGGACCGCAGCGTCTACTTCGGCCATGCGCTGAAGAACACGCTGGTGCCGGTCATCACCATCACCGGCCTGCAGCTGGGCTCGCTGATCGCGTTCGCGATCATCACCGAGCAGGTCTTCCAATGGCCCGGCATGGGGCTGCTGTTCATCCAGGCCGTGCAGTTCGCCGACATCCCCGTGATGGCGGCCTACCTGTGCCTGATCTCGCTGATCTTCGTCGTCATCAACCTTGGCGTGGATCTGCTCTATTTCGCCGTCGACCCGCGCCTGCGCGTCGAGGGCAAGGCGCACTGACGACCCGACATGGCTGTTGATGCCGATCCCAAACCAACCGCGTCAGCCTCCGCGCTGCGCGGCTTCTTCGACGGCGACGTCTGGCATTCCTTCCGCACCTCGCCGGTCGCGATGCTGGCGGCGTTCATCGCGTCCGTCTGCCTGGTCTGCGCGCTGTTCGCCGGCGTGGTGGCGCCGCACAACCCGTTCGACCTCGCGACGCTGGACCTGATGGACTCGCTGAAGCCGCCGTCCTGGATCGAGGGGGGCGAGCCCAGGTTCGTGCTGGGCACGGACGGCCAGGGGCGCGACATCCTGTCGGCGCTGATGTACGGCACGCGCATCTCGCTGCTGGTGGGGTTGGCGTCGGTGCTGCTGTCCATCCTGATCGGCGTCACGCTCGGGTTGCTGGCCGGCTTCCTCGGTGGCCGCACGGACGCCTTCATCATGCGCATCTGCGACGTGATGCTGTCCTTCCCGTCCATCCTCGTCGCGCTGATGATCAGCGGCGTCGGCCGCAGCCTGTTCCCGAACGCGCCGGACGCGCTGGCCTTCGTCGTGCTCGTGCTGGCCATCGCGCTGACGGGCTGGGTGCAGTACGCCCGCACCGTCCGCGGCTCCACGCTGGTAGAGCGCAACAAGGAGTACGTGCAGGCGGCCCGCGTCATCGGCGTCGGCCCGCTGCGCATCATGCGCCGGCATGTGCTGCCCAACGTGCTCGGGCCGGTGCTGGTGCTGGCCACCATCCAGGTCGCGTCGGCCATCATCACCGAGGCCACGCTGTCCTTCCTGGGCGTGGGCGTGCCGGTCACGAGCCCGTCGCTGGGCACGCTGATCCGCAACGGCAACGACACGCTGTTCTCCGGCGAGTGGTGGATCACCGCCTGGCCCAGCCTGACGCTGGTGCTCATCACGCTGAGCGTCAACCTGCTGGGTGACTGGCTGCGCGACGCGCTGAACCCCCGACTGCGATGACGGACCCGTTGCTTGAAGTCAGCCACCTGCGGGTGGAGTTCCCGACCCGCCGCGGCACGCTGCTGGCGCTGGACGACATCTCCTTTTCCATCGCGCCGGGCGAGATCCTGGGTGTGGTGGGCGAGTCCGGCGCCGGCAAGTCGCTGACCGGCGCGGCCATCATCGGCCTGCTGGACCCGCCGGGCCGCATCGCCGCCGGCGAGATCCGCCTCGCGGGCCGGCGCATCGACAACCTGCCCTACGAGCAGATGCGGCGCGTGCGCGGCCGCGAGATCGGCGCCGTGTTCCAGGACCCGCTGACGTCGCTGAACCCGCTCTACACCGTCGGCCACCAGCTCGTCGAGACGATCACCACCCACCTGGACCTGACGGCCGCGCAGGCGCGCACGCGCGCCATCGAGCTGCTGGCGTCCACGGGCATCCCCGCGCCCGAGGCGCGCATCGACCACTATCCGCACCAGTTCTCCGGCGGCATGCGCCAGCGCGTCGTCATCGCGCTGGCGCTGGCGGCCAGCCCGAAGCTCATCGTCGCCGACGAGCCGACGACGGCGCTGGACGTGTCCATCCAGGCACAGATCATTGCGCTGCTGAAGCAGGTCTGCCGGGAGCAGGGCGCGGCCGTCATGCTGGTCACGCACGACATGGGCGTCATCGCCGAGACCTGCGACCGCGTCGCCGTCATGTACGCCGGCCGCATCGCCGAGATCGGCCCGGTGGCCGACGTCATCCACCGCCCGGCGCACCCCTACAGCGTGGGCCTGATGGGCTCCATCCCGGCCATGGACGAAGACCGCGAGCGGCTGCTGCAGATCGACGGCGCGATGCCGCGGCTGAACGCCATCCCGCCGGGCTGCGCCTTCAACCCGCGCTGCACGCGCGTCGTCGACCGCTGCCGCACCGACCGGCCCGAACTGGCCGACGTCAACGCGACCCGCGCGGCCTGCTGGCAGCCTGTCACCGGGGAGGGCGTGCGATGAGCCGACCGCTGGTGGAGGTGTGCGACCTGGCCAAGGTCTTCGACGTGTCGCCGCCCTGGCTGAACCGCGTCATCGAGCGCAAGCCCAGGGCCTTCGTGCATGCGGTGGACGGCGTGTCGTTCACCATCCAGCGCGGCCGGACGCTGGCGCTGGTGGGCGAGAGCGGCTGCGGCAAGAGCACCGTCGCGCGGCTGCTGGTGGGGCTGTACGACGCCACGCGGGGCAGCGTCAGCGTCGATGGCGAGGACATCGCGAAGACGCTGGCCGGCCCGGGCGCGTTGCCGCTGCGCCGGCGCATGCAGATGATCTTTCAGGACCCCTACGCGTCGCTGAACCCGCGCTGGCAGGTGCTGGACATCGTCGCCGAGCCGCTGCGCGAGCATGGCCTCGTGACCACCGATGCCGAGGCCCGCCAGCGCGTGGGCGAGCTGCTGAGCTCGGTGGGACTGAACCCGGCCGATGCGCAGAAGTTCCCGCACCAGTTCTCGGGCGGACAGCGCCAGCGCATCTCCATCGCGCGCGCGCTGGCCACGCAGCCGGAGTTCCTCGTCTGCGACGAGCCGACGTCGGCACTGGATGTGTCCGTGCAGGCGCAGGTGCTCAACATCATGAAGGACCTGCAGCGCGAGCGCGGTCTGACCTACCTGTTCATCTCGCACAACCTGGCCGTCGTGCGCCATGTGGCGGACGAGGTGGGGGTCATGTACCTGGGGCGGCTGGTGGAGGTGGCCGACAAGGCGGCGCTGTTCGCCAGGCCGCAGCACCCGTACACGCGCATGCTGCTGGACGCGATCCCCGACATCCACATGACCGGCCGCGCCCGCACGCCGGTTCAGGGCGAGGTGCCCAACCCGCTTCAACCCCCCAGCGGCTGCAGCTTCCACCCGCGTTGCCCGCTGGCGAACGCGCGCTGCAAGGCCGAGCGGCCGGCGCTGCTGGAAATCCGCGGCGTGCGCGTGGCCTGCCACGCGGTGGAGGAGGGGCGGGGCTAGCGATTCGCCGGGGCCGGCGCGGACGCCGCGTCGGCCGGCTTGGGCAGCGTCAGCGGCCCTTTCTGCCCGCAACCCGCAAGCGCGGTAAGGGTGATGGCCAGGGCGATCAGGCGCCCACCTACACTGACGGCAGAACTCTTCATTGCCGCAGTTTATGTCCCTGTCCGACGCCGATTACCACGCCAAGTCCCACGCGCTGCTCGCCCGCATCGAGGCGCAGGTCGATGCCTGGCTCGACGACGACGTGGTCGACATCGACGCCCACCGCACCGGCGGCCTGCTGGAGCTGAGCCTGCCGGGCGGCAGCAAGATCGTCATCAACACCCAGCCGCCGCTGCAGGAGATCTGGCTGGCCGCGCGCTCCGGCGGCTACCACTTCAGGTGGGACGGCTCGCAGTGGGTGGACCGCGAAGGCCAGGAGTTCCTGGCGCGGCTGTCGCACAGCGCCAGCGAACAGAGCGGCCAGGCGCTGACGTTCTGAGGCCCCTCGTCCAAGGAGTGCCTTGGCCGGTCCCCCGAGGGGACGGCGATGCTTGCGGCATCGAGCCGCAAGCACATCGCCCTACGCGGGCCGGCTTGGGAGCGGCCCGGCGCTCGGCCCGCAAGGTTTCTATCTCTTGAAGAGGTCCAGAATGGACTTCTTCTCGTCGTCCGTCGCGGCCGGAGGCGCATTCGGTTCGGCGGCGAGTTCCTTCACGCCGCTGCCGGCCGTGTACTCCTCGTAGAACCACTCGCCATTGACGTTGATGACGCCTTCCGGCGGCGCGATCTCGTCCACCGGCTTGTTCTTCAGCGCGAACTGCATGTACTCGATCCACACCGGCAGGCTCAGGCCTCCGCCGGTCTCGCGGTCGCCCAGCTTGCGCGGCTGGTCATAGCCGATCCAGACGATGGCGACCAGGTCCTTCTGGTAGCCGGCGAACCAGGCGTCCATCGAGTCGTTGGTGGTGCCGGTCTTGCCGTAGATGTCGGGGCGCTTGAGTGTGGCCTGGGCGCGCGCTGCCGTGCCGCTGCGCGTGACCTCCTGCAGCAGGCTGCTCATCAGGAAGGCGTTGCGCGGCTCGATGGCACGGGCGCCGTCGGCCAGCGTGACGGGCTGGGCCTCGTAGAGCAGGCGGCCCTTGTTGTCGGTGATGCGGGCGATGAGCTGAGGGTTCACGCGAAAGCCGCCGTTGGCGAACACCGCATAGCCCTGGGCCATCTGCATGGGCGTCACGGAGCCCGCACCCAGCGCCATCGTCAGGTAGGCCGGGTGCTTCTCCGCCTCGAAGCCGAAGCGGGTGATCCATTCCTGCGCGTACTTCACGCCCACCGAGTGCAGCACGCGGATGGACACCATGTTCTTGGACTTGGCCAGCGCCGTGCGCAGCGGCATGGGGCCTTCGAACTTGCCGTCGTAGTTCTTCGGCTCCCACGGCTGGCTGCCGGTGGTGCCGGCGTCGAAGAACAGCGGCGCATCGTTGACGATGGTGGCCGGCGTGAAGCCCTTCTCCAGCGCCGCCGAGTAGATGAAGGGCTTGAAGCTGGAGCCCGGCTGGCGCCAGGCCTGCGTGACGTGGTTGAACTTGTTCTTGTTGTAGTCGAAGCCGCCCACCAGCGCGCGGACCTGGCCGGTGCGCGGGTCCAGCGACACGAACGCGCCTTCCACTTCGGGCAGCTGCGTGATGGTCCACTCGCCGCCGTCCTTCTGCTTCGGGCCCTTGACGACGCGGATGACGGCGCCGCGGCGGATGCGCGTCTTGGGGTTGCCCTTGTCGGACAGGCCGGACGTGGCGGGCTTCAGGCCGTCGCCGGTGATGGTGATGGCGTCGCCGCTCTGCAGCACGGCGCTCACCTTCTTCGGCTCCGCCTCCAGCACGACGGCGGCCAGCAGCTCGTCGTTGGCCGGATGGTCGGCCAGCGCCTCGGCGATGCGGGCGTCCAGTGCCTTGGCGTCGCCGGGCAGGTCGGCATAGGCCTCGGGGCCGCGGTAGACCTGGCGCTTCTCGTAGTCCAGGATGCCGCGGCGCAGCGCGCGGTAGGCGGTGTTCTGCTCGGCGCTGTCCAGCGTCAGGTAGACATTGAGCCCGCGCGAGTAGGCCTCGTCGCCGTACTGGCTGAAGATCAGCTGGCGCGCTGCCTCGGCGACGAACTCCGCGTGCGAGGCCGACTCCTGCACCGGGCGGATGCGCAGCTTCTCGGCCTTGGCCTCGTCACGCTGCTCCTCGGTGATGTAACCGGTCTCGTACATCCGCTCGATGATGTACTGCTGGCGGATGGTGGCGCGCTTCGGGTTGTTGATGGGGTTGTAGGCCGACGGCGCCTTGGGCAGGCCGGCCAGCATCGCCGCCTCGGCGACGCTGAGCTTGTCCAGTGTCTTGCCGAAATAGACCTCGCTGGCCGCCGCGAAGCCGTGCGCGCGGTGGCCCAGGAAGATCTGGTTCATGTAGATCTCGAGGATCTTCTCCTTGGACAGCGCCGACTCGATCTTCAGCGCCAGCAGGATCTCGTAGATCTTGCGCGTGAAGGTCTTCTCGGTGCTGAGATAGAAGTTGCGCGCCACCTGCATCGTGATGGTGGACGCGCCCTGGCTGCGCGACTCGCCGACGTTGGCCAGGCCCGCGCGGATGATGCCCAGGTAGTCCACGCCGCCGTGCTGGTAGAAGCGGGCGTCCTCGATGGCCAGCACCGCCTCCTGCATGACCTTGGGAATCTGCTGGATGGGCAGGTAGCTGCGCCGCTCCTCGCCGAACTCGCCCAGCAGCACGCCGTCGCTGGACAGCACGCGCATCGGCAGCTTGGGGCGGTAGTCGGTCAGCCCGCTGATGTCGGGCAGGTACTGGTAGGCCAGCGTCACGCCCAGCGCCAGCAGCAGCGCCACCGTCGCCGCGCCGCCCGCGAGCAGCCCCAGCGTCCACAACGCGATCCGGCCGAGCCGGGAGCCCAGGGTGGCGGTGAGGCGGGAGGAGGGGGAGGAGCCGGCGGCTGCGGGCGAAGGGCTGGGCGCAGCGGGTCGAGACTTGTCTTTCATGTGCCGGCAAAGCACGCCCGCGGGCGCAAGGGGAAGAGGCGGCGGATTATAGGAAGCGCCATCCGTCCCGTTCGCGCGCCGCGCCTGTCCCCGAATCACGTGCCAAACGACCGGTTTCCTTGCGTTTCCCAGGTGCATGCAGGCCGCTCGCTTCGTGTATGTTTAGCAACGTGGCGTTACCAGCTCGCGCCGGATTTCCGTTCGGTGTCAAAGGCTTTGCTGCTAGCATTCAAGTAACTTATTAATAGTCCGATACGTAACTCAACGCATCGGCGATAAAGGGCATGGGAATACTCGACGCACTTCTGGGTCGCACGCACCCACCCTTGATCGGTCTGGATATCAGCTCTTCCAGCGTCAAGCTGGTCGAGTTGAACCAGACCAAGAGCGGCGAGTTCGTGCTGGAGCGTTTCGCCAGCGAGCCGTTCGAGAAGGGGTGGATCGCGGACGGCCAGATCGAGAAATTCGATGAGGTGGCGGATGCCGTGCGCCGCGTCGTCGCGCGCAGCGGCAGCAAGACGCGCGATGCCGCGCTGGCCATGCCGCAGTCGGCCGTCATCACCAAGAAGATCATGCTGCCCGCCGGCCTGCGCGAGGAGGAACTGGAGCTGCAGGTCGAGGCTGAGGCCAACCAGTACATCCCGTTCTCGCTGGACGAGGTCAGCCTCGATTTCTGCGTCATCGGCCCCAGCCCCACGTCCGTGGGTGACGTGGAAGTGCTGATCGCCGCGTCGCGCAAGGATCGCGTGCAGGACCGTCAGGGCCTGGCCGAGGCGGCCGGGCTGCGCCCCGTCGTGCTGGACATCGAGTCGCACGCCTCCCGCATGGCCATGGGTCGGCTCATTGCCGCGCTGCCCAACGAAGGCAAGGACGCGCTGGTCGCGCTGTTCGAGATCGGCGCCGACACCACCAGCCTCAAGGTGCTGCGCGATGACGAACTGCTGTACGACCGCGACCAGTCCTTCGGCGGCTCGCAGCTCACGCAGCTGATCTCGCGCCAGTACGGCTTTTCGTTCGAGGAAGCCGAGCAGAAGAAGCTGTCCAACGACCTGCCCGAGGACTACGAGATCAGCGTGCTCAACCCCTTCGTCGACAGCCTGTCCCAGGAAATCGGCCGGGCGCTGCAGTACTTCTTCACCAGCACGCCGCACCACAAGGTGCACTACGTGATGCTGGCCGGCGGCACCGCGACGCTGCCGGGACTCAAGGAGCGCGTGACCGACCTGACCGGCTTCGCCTGCATGGTGGTCAACCCCTTCGAGAACATGAGCCTGGGTTCGTCCGTGCGGGAGTCCAGGCTGCAACGTGAGGCGCCGTCCTACCTCACCGCCTGCGGCCTCGCGATGCGGAGGTTCTTCCAGTGATCCTGATCAACCTGCTGCCTTACCGAGAGGAAAGGCGCAAGCGGCGCAAGGCCGCGTTCTTCGTGGGCATGGGCGTGGCGGCGGCGGCCGGCGCCGGTGTCGTCGCCGCGGCCTACCTGCTGCTGCAGTTCCTGACGCAGGAGCAGCAGTCGCACAACGCCTACATCCAGAACGAGATCACGCGGCTGGAGTCGCAGATCAAGGACATCGCCAACCTGAAGGCCGAGATCGAGTCGCTGAAGTCGCGCCAGCGCGCGGTGGAAGACCTGCAGACCGACCGCAACACGCCGGTGCAGCTGCTCAACGACCTGTCCCGCCTGGCGCCCGAGGGCATCTACCTGACGGCCATCCGCCAGACCGACAAGGTCGTGACGATCAGCGGCATCGCGCAGACCAACGAGCGCGTGTCCGAGTTCCTGCGCAACGTGTCGCGCGGCTCGGAGTGGCTGGAGAAGCCGGACCTCATCGAGGTGAAGCTGGCCGCCGTGACCACCAACACGCGTGATGCACGTCGCCTGCTGGACTTCTCCATGAAGGTCTCGATCAAGGTGCCGCCGCGCGAAGGCGCCGCGGGTGCCTCTGCGCCGACGAAGGGCTGACCGACATGGCCACCTCGCTGAAAAAGATCGACCTGAACGCCTGGTTCGCGGACTTCGCCGCGCAGTTCCAGGATCTCAACCCCAAGGAGCCGGGCCAGTGGCCGCTGGCCCCGAAACTGGCTGCCGGGCTGTTCGTCATGGCGGTGGTCGTGGCCGGCGGCTACTTCGTGCTGCTGGCCGACGAGCAGGCGCGGCTGGAGGCCGAGTACGCCCGCGAGCCGCAGCTGCGCGACGACTTCCGCAACAAGCTGGCCCAGGCCGTCAACCTGCCCGAGCTGCGCAAGCAGAAGAGCCAGGTCGAGGAGTACGTGACCCAGCTCGAGAAGCAGCTGCCCGGCAAGGCCGAGATCGACTCGCTGCTGTCCGACATCAGCAGCGCCGGTGTCGGGCGTGGCCTGCAGTTCGAGCTGTTCCGCCCGGGGCAGGTGCTGGTGAAGGACTACTACGCCGAGCTGCCGATCGCGGTGCGCGTGTCGGGCCGCTACCACGACATCGGCGCGTTCGCGGCGGACGTGGCCAACCTGTCGCGCATCGTGACGCTGCACAACCTCATCGTCGTCGCGCCGCCCAACCCGGCCAGCCCGTTGAGCATGGAGGCGACCGCGCGCACCTACCGCTACCTCGATGCGACGGAAGTGGCTGAACAGAAGAAGGCTGCGGCCAAGGCCGGGGGCAAGAAATGAGGCGCCTGCTGATTTGCCTGACCGCCACGGTCGCGCTGTCCGGGTGCGGCACCGACATGGATGAGCTGCGTCAGTGGATGGAGCAGCAGCGCAAGGAGGCCAAGCCGTCCGTGACGCCGCTGCTGCCGCCCAAGAAGTTCCTGCCGCAGCCCTACGAGTCCGCCGCCGGCGTGGACCCGTTCAGCACGCAGAAGCTGAGCGTGGCCATCAAGCAGGAGGCCGCCCAGCCCAATTCGCTGCTGACGGCGGAGATCAACCGGCGCAAGGAGCCGCTGGAGGCCTACCCGCTGGACAGCATGTCCATGGTGGGCAGCCTGACGCGCGACAACCGGCGCTACGCGCTGCTGCGCGTCGACAACCTGCTCTACCAGGTCAAGGCCGGGGACTACCTCGGCCAGAACTTCGGTCGCGTCACCAAGATCAGCGAGACCGAAATCACGTTGCGAGAAGTCGTCCAGGACGCTGCGGGCGAGTGGATCGAGCGCACCAGTACCCTCCAGCTACAGGAGAAGGGACGATGAAAACATTGCAGGAGAACAAGGCTATGGGCCGTAGCTGGATGCTGGGCGTCGCCTTCGCGCTGTTGGGCGCGCCGGTGGCCTGGGCGCAGACCCAGATCCGTTCGATCAACACCAGCCAGCAGGCCGGGGTGGACGTCGTGCGCATCGAGCTGAGCGAGCCGCTGCCGGCGGTGCCCACGGGCTTCACGGTGCAGACGCCGCCGCGCATCGCCATCGACCTGCCGGGCGTCGTCAACGGCATCGGCCGCAACATGGTGGACATCAACCAGGGCAACCTGCGCTCCGCCAGCGTGGCCCAGGCGGGGGACCGCTCGCGCGTCGTGCTGAACCTGCGCCAGGCCTCCACCTACAGCGCCAAGCTGGAAGGCAGTGCGCTGGTGCTGGTGCTGAACGCGGCCGCCGCCGCCGCCGCGCAGCCGCCGGGTGAGCCGGTGCACTTTGCGCAGAGCCTGAACGCGGCGCCGCAGTCGCTGCGCGACATCGACTTCCGCCGCGGCGCGGATGGTGCCGGCCGCGTCATCGTCAACCTGCCCAGCAACCAGGTCGGCGTGGACATCCAGCAGCAGGGCCAGAGCCTGGTCGTCGAATTCCTGCGCTCCAGCCTGCCGGACAACCTGCGCCGCAAGATCGACGTGACCGACTTCGGCACGCCGGTGCAGCTGATCTCCACGACGCAGGCGGGCGACCGCGTGCGCATGGTCGTCGAGCCCAAGGGCAACTGGGAGCACAGCGCCTACCAGAGCGACAACCAGTTCGTGCTGGAAGTGCGGCCACAGAAGGTCGACCCCAACAAGCTGACGCAGGGGCCGGGCTATGCCGGCGACAAGCTGTCGCTGAACTTCCAGAACATCGAAGTGCGCGCGCTGCTGCAGGTCATCGCCGACTTCACCAACTTCAACGTCGTCACCAGCGACACCGTGACCGGCAACGTCACGCTGCGGCTGAAGGACGTGCCCTGGGACCAGGCGCTGGACATCATCATGCAGGCCAAGGGACTGGGCCTCAGGAAGTCCGGCAACGTGCTGTGGATCGCGCCCAAGGACGAGCTGGCCACCAAGGAAAAGCTGGACCTGGAGGCCAAGGCGGCCATCGCGCAGCTGGAACCGGTGCGCACCCAGTCCTTCCAGCTGAACTACGTGAAGGCCGAGGAGATCGCCAAGGGCCTGGCGGGCCAGAGCATCGGCACAGGCGGCAGCTCGGGCGGCAGCGGCGGCTCCAGCGGCGGCACGCGCATCCTGTCGCCGCGCGGCAGCGTCATTTCCGAGGCGCGCACCAACCAGCTCTTCGTGTCGGACATCCCGAGCAAGCTCGAAGAGATCCAGGCCATGATCGCCAAGATCGACGTGCCGGTGCGGCAGGTGCTGATCGAGGCCCGCATCGTCGAGGCCAATGACCGCTTCGGCCGCGCGCTGGGCGTGAAGCTGGGCGGCTACGACGCTCGCGGCCGCGCCGGCGGCATCCCGGGCTACAACGTCGGTGGCGACAACTACCTGACGGTGGGCAGCAACTACAACCTCGTCGGCTGGCAGACCCGCCAGAACGCCACCGACCCGGGCTACAACAACACCAACTTCGTCAACCTGCCGGCCAACACCTCGTCGGACAGCTTCGCCGGCGCCGTCGCCCAGACCATTGCCGTGTCGCTGTTCAGTGCCACCGCCAACCGCTTCCTGAACCTGGAGCTGTCGGCGCTGGAGTCGGACGGCAAGGGCAAGGTGGTGTCCAGCCCGCGCGTCATCACGGCCGACCAGGTCAAGGCGCTGATCGAGCAGGGCGAAGAGCTGCCCTACCAGGTCGCCACCGCCAGCGGCGCGACGTCCATCGCGTTCCGCAAGGCCAACCTCAAGCTGGAGGTCACGCCGCAGATCACGCCGGAAGGCAGCGTCATCCTGAACGTGGACGTCAACAAGGACAGCCGTGGCACGCTGACGCCGCAGGGCTACGCCATCAACACCAAGCACGTGCAGACGCAGGTGCTGGTGGAAAACGGTGGCACGGTGGTCATCGGCGGCATCTACACCCAGGACGAGGGCGAGACCATCAACAAGGTGCCGCTGCTGGGCGACGTGCCCTTCGTCGGCAACCTGTTCAAGAACAAGACGCGCACGACCTCCAAGACCGAGCTGCTGATCTTCCTGACGCCCAAGGTCGTCAGCGAGCGAGCCGCGGTGCGCTGAGCCCCAGACATTCAGAGATATCCAGGAGTTCCAGATGTTGCAATCCATCGTCACGCAGGGCTGGCGGCGTCTCGCCCAGGCTGCGCTGGGGCTGGGCATGGCTGCCTTGCTGTCCGCCTGCGGCGGCGGCGGCGGCAGTGCCGGTGACCCGACCTTCCCAGGCACCGGCGGCGGTACCGGCGGCGGTACGACCGGCACGACCGCGTCCGACCTCGTCCTCACGCTCAGCGGCGCCTCGCTGCCCACCGACGGTACGGGCTCGGTGCTCGTCACCGTCTACGCGCTCGATGGCAAGCGCAACACGCTGGCCAACGTGCCGGTGTCCATCTCCGTCGATTCCAACGCGCTGATCTCCACCAGCGACACCAAGACCGACACCAGCGGCGTCGTGACCGGCTCGGTCCGCATCGGCTCCGACCAGTCCAAGCGCACGATCACCGTCACGGCGGTCAGCGGCTCCATCACGAAGACGGCGCAGATCAGCGTCGTCACGCCGTCGCCGACGGGCAACACCAGCGGCCCGGCACTGACCGTCAACCTGTCGACGACACAGATCACGCCGGCCGTCGGCGCGACGGTCACCGTGTCGCTGAAGTCGGCCACCGGCGTGGCGCTGTCCGATGTCGTCGTGAGCCTGGCCACAGGCCGCGGCAACTTGGCCGACCTGTCGGTCGCCACGGTGCGCACCGACGCCAGCGGTCAGGCCACGGCCACGCTGAAGGCCAGCCCGTCCGGTGTGACCGGTGCCGACTACGTGACCGCGTTCGCCGTCATCGGCTCCACGTCCATCAGCGCGCAGCAGGCTTTCACGGTCACCAACGCGCTGCCCACGCTGACCGTCAGCCCGGCCACCGTCACGCTGCGTCTGTCGCAGCCGGCACCCCAGGTCACCGCAACGCTGCGCGATGCGGCCGGCAACCCGGTGGCGAACCAGATCGTCAGCTTCTCGCCGTCGTCCATCATCAACGTGACGCCGACGCCTGACACCGGCCCGACCGATACCAACGGCATCGTGCGCAGCACGCTCAAGCTGGGCACGTTCGCGGGCACCTCGTCGTCGACCGACACGCTGCGCGTGACCACCAACTACGCGAGCCAGTTCCTGGACGGCACCGTCATCGTGCAGATCGTCGGCGAGTCGCCGACGGCGACGATGACGCTGAGCAACTCCACGATCAACTCGACAACGTCGTCCTCCACCGTCAGCGTGCTGGTGCGTGACGTGGGCGGCAACCCCGTCTCGGGCCAGGTGGTGCAGTTCAGCTCCCAATTCGGCCTCGTGAAGTTCGACGCCGCCACGGCCGTGACCGATGCCACCGGTGTGGCCAAGGTCACCGCGACGCAGGCGGTGTCGACGTCCAACGGTGCCGACGTCGTCCGTGCCAACGTCACGGTGAACAACATCGCTGCCACCGACAGCAAGCCGGTGCAGGTGGTCAGTGCCACGTCGCCCGGCACGCCGGTGCTGTCGCTGGGTCTGTCCTCCACGTCCGTCAGCGCCGCCGTGCCGGCCACCGTCACGGCCACGCTGACCGACTCCCGCGGCCAGCCGGTGTCCGGGCAGGTCGTGGCCTTCACGGTCGTGCGTGCGCTGGGCCGCACCAACGTCGGCACCGCGCTGACGGACGCGACCGGCAAGGCCGTCGCGCTGCTGTCGCCGGCCACGTCGGCCTCGGCCGGTGCCGACGAGGTCACGGCCACCGTGCAGTACTCCGGTTCGACGCTGAGCGCCACTCAGGGCTTCCAGGTCCAGGCCACCAACGCCACCATCGCCAGCTTCACCGGTCCGGCCAGCATCTCGGCCTATGGCCAGGACACGCTGACGCTGACGCTGACCGGTGCGGCTGTCGATTCGCCGGTCAAGCTGAGCGTGTCGTCCGCCTGCGCGGCGGCCGGCAAGGCCACCGTGTCGCCGTCGTCGATCTCCGCCACCAGCAACACCGTGTCGCTGCAGTACCGCGACAACGGTTGCGGTGCGGTGCAGCCCTCGGACCTGCTGCAGGTGGTCATCGACGGCACGTCCACGGCCAAGCAGCTGACGCTGCCGATCTCCGCGCCCGCGGCGGTCAGCCTGGCGTTCATCTCGGCGTCGCCCGAACAGATCTTCCTGAAGGGCTCCGGCTTCACCGAGTCGTCCATCGTCACCTTCGAGGTGCGCGACGCGGCCGGCAACCCGCTGCCCAACAAGGTGGTGGAGCTGCGCCTGCAGACCGGCGCCGGCGGCGTGACGATGGAAGGCCGTGGCGTCGAGTCGGTGGACCCGCTGTCCGCCAGCCCGTTCACGCAGACCTCCAATGCGCTGGGCCGTGTGTCCGTGCGGGTGAACTCCGGCACGCAGCCGACGCCGGTGCGCGTGCATGCCAAGCTCAGCGGTGACGCGGTCGCCACGGTGTCCAGCAACCTCAGCGTGGGCATCGGCCTGCCGTCGCAGCTGAACTTCTCGATGTCGCAGCGCGTCTTCAACATCGAAGGCTACGACCGCGACAACACGCCCAACACGTACACCATCCTGGCCGCCGACCGCAGCGGCAACCCGGTGCCGCTGGGCACGGTGATCAACTTCGTCGCCGAGAGCGGGCAGATCGAGTCCAGCAAGCAGATCACGCAGACCAACGGCATCTCGCAGGCCACGGTGAACTACGCGTCGGCCTCGCCCAAGCCGGTCGATGGCCGGGCCACCATCGTGGCCTATGCGCTGGGCGAAGAGTCGTTCATCGACAAGAACGGCAACAACGTCTACGACGCGAGCCAGAACGAGGAGTTCCAGGATCTCGGCAACATCTTCAAGGACCGCAATTTCGATGGCCTGTATGACAGCGCCTTCGATGAGTACATCGGCCTGACGTTGCCCAGCAACACCAGCAGCACCTGCAAGACCTGGACGGGCACGGCCGGCATCCTGCTGCGCCTGGATTCGTCGGTCCCGTCGGTGCCGGCCACCTGCGACGGCAAGTGGAGCGGTGCGGGCCAGGTGTACGTGCGTCGCGCGATGGAAACGGTGCTGTCGACCTCCACGGCGCGCCCGCTGTGGCCGTTCGGCAGTTCCTCGACCGGCAAGGCGACCACGCCCATCACGCTGCAAGTGGGGCGCAATGTCACCGACACGGCGAACTTCTACGCGCTGAGCGGCGGCGACCGGGTCTGCAACGCCGGCACCACGGGCAGCGTGTTCCTGATCGCCGCGGACAACAACCCCGGTCTGCCCAACTCGTCGGGCGGCTACGACGTGTATCCCCGCCTGAATCCGATGGCAGCGGGGACCGTGATCAGCGCGTCGTCCCCCACGGTCGGCTTTGCCGCTTCCCTGGCGGGTGGCTCGCCCGTGGCCAGCTCGTACGACGCCACCGCGTTCGCGATCGGCTACACCTTCGACACGGCTTCCGTGGGCGCCGTGTTCGTCACGCTGACTTCGCCCAGCGGCGTCGGCTCGACCTTCAGCTTCACGGTCTACCGGGGCGCCTGTCCCTGAGTGGCGCTGAAGCTCACGCTCGTCGGCATGCCCGGCGGTGGCAAGTCCACCGTCGGCAAGCAACTGGCACGCCAGATCGGCGTGCCTTTTGTCGATTCGGACCATGAGATCGAGCACCGCGTCGGCGGCAGCGTGCGGCAGTTCTTCGACCAGCATGGCGAGGATGCCTTCCGTGACCTGGAGACCGAGGTCCTTGCGGAGCTGATCGCCCGGCCCGGTGACGGCGTGCTGGCCACCGGCGGCGGTGCGGTGCTGCGCGAACGCAACCGCGAGCTGCTGCATGCCGGCTCCACGGTGCTCTACCTCCGCTCCACGCCTGAGGACCTGTTCCGCCGCCTTCGTCATGACACGACCCGGCCGTTGCTGCAGGTGAAGGACCCGCTGGCCAAGCTGCGCGAGCTGCACCAGCAGCGCGACCCGCTGTACCGGCGTTGCGCGCACTATGTGCTGGAGAGCGCCCGCCCGTCGGTGCATGCGCTCGTCAACATGGCGCTGATGCAGCTGGAGCTGGCCGGCCTGCTGGACCCGTCCCGCGTGGCGGCCACGGTCGGCGCCGAGCCGCGCTGACTGCGGCGCCGGGCAGGGCGGCTCTTACACTCGCCGCATGCCTGCCACTGACACCGTTCGCATCCCGCTCCCCGACAACCGCGACTACGAAATCCGTATCGGCGCCGGCCTGCTGGACGACGCCGCCAGCTGGCAGGGCCTGCCCCGGGCGGCGGCGGCCGTCATCGTCACCAACGAGATCGTGGCGCCGCTCTACGCGCAGCGCCTGCGCGAGCGGCTGCTGGCCGTCTATCCACGCGTCGACGTGGTTGCGCTGCCCGATGGCGAGCAGCACAAGGACTGGGCCAGCCTGAACCTCGTCTTCGACCACCTGCTGGGCCAGGCGCTGGACCGCAAGACCGTGCTGTTCGCGCTGGGCGGCGGCGTGGTGGGCGACATGACCGGCTTCGCAGCCGCCACCTACATGCGCGGCGTGCCCTTCGTGCAGGTGCCCACGACGCTGCTCGCGCAGGTCGACTCGTCGGTGGGCGGCAAGACCGCCATCAACCACCCGCTGGGCAAGAACATGCTGGGCGCGTTCTACCAGCCCGAGCGCGTCATCGCCGACCTCGACACGCTGGACACGCTGCCCGACCGCGAACTGCGCGCGGGCCTGGCCGAGGTCATCAAGTACGGCCCCATCGCCGATGCCGGCTTCCTGTGCTGGATCGAGGACAACCTCGATGCGCTGCTGGCGCGCGACAAGGCAGTGCTGGGCTACGCGGTGCGCCGCAGCTGCGAGATCAAGGCCGACGTGGTGGGGCAGGACGAGAAGGAGCAGGGCCTGCGCGCCATCCTGAACTTCGGCCACACCATCGGCCACGCGATCGAGTCCGGCCTGGGCTACGGCGAATGGCTGCATGGCGAGGCGGTCGCCTGCGGCATGGTGCTGGCGGCGGACCTGTCGCATCGCTTGGGCCTGATGCCGGCCGACTTCACCGCGCGGCTGCGCACGCTGATCGAGCGCGCCGGCCTGCCGGTGGTGCCGCCCCGGCTGGGCGCCGAGCGCTACCTGCAGCTGATGCGGGTGGACAAGAAGGCCGAGGCGGGGGCGATCCGCTTCGTGCTCATCGAGGCGCTGGGGCGGGCGGGGCTGCATGCGGTGCCCGACGCGCTGATCGCGGACACGCTGGCCGCGCACGGAGCCGCGTGATGGCACCGGCCGCCCGCCCTGCTTACGCCGCCGACCCGGCGCGCAGCCGCGGCCGCCGCCTTCCCGAACCGGCCGCGCCGACGCGCAGCGAGTTCCAGCGCGACCGCGACCGCATCATCCACAGCACGGCCTTCCGCCGGCTGGTCTACAAGACGCAGGTCTTCCTCAACCACGAGGGCGACCTGTTCCGCACGCGGCTGACGCACTCGCTGGAGGTGGCGCAGCTCGGCCGCTCCATCGCCCGCAGTCTGGGCCTGGACGAAGACCTCGTCGAGGCGGTCGCACTGGCCCACGACCTGGGCCACACGCCGTTCGGCCACGCCGGGCAGGACGTGCTGGACGAATGCATGCAAGGCCACGGCGGGTTCGAGCACAACCTGCAGTCGCTGCGCGTCGTCGACCACCTGGAGCAGCGCTACCCGGCCTTCGACGGGCTCAACCTCTGCTTCGAAACGCGCGAGGGCATCCTCAAGCACTGCTCGCGCCGCAATGCCGAGCTGATCGAGGCCGTGGAGCCGGGCGGCATCGCGACGCGCTTTCTGCACGGCGGCCAGCCCAGCCTGGAAGCGCAGCTGTGCAATGTCGCCGACGAGGTGGCCTACAACGCGCACGACGTCGACGACGGCGTGCGCTCCGGCCTCATCGAGCTGGAGCAACTGCTGGAGGTGGAGCTGGTGCGCGAGCACTGGCGTGCGGCGCTGGATGAGCATCCGCAGCTGGCCGGCAAGCGGCTGCTGTTCGAGACCATCCGCCGCATGCTGTCGGCCCAGGTCTACGACATCATCGACGCGACCCGCGCCGCGCTGGCCGAGGCGGCGCCCGCGGATGCCGACGCGGCGCGGCGCGCCGACAAGCCGCTGCTGCGCTTCAGCCCGGACATGCGGGCCAGGAGTTCGGCGCTCAAGCGCTTCCTGTTCGCGAACCTGTACCGCCACCCGCAGGTGCAGGCGACGCGTGCGCGTGCGGAGCAGGTGCTGCGCGACCTGTTCGCCGTCTACGCCGGTGACGCCACGCAGCTGCCACCTGACTTCGCTGAGCGCCCCGACCGCGAGCGCGCCTGTGCCGACTACATCGCCGGCATGACCGACCGCTTCGCGATCCGCGAGCACCAGCGGCTGACCGGCAAGACACTCTTCTGAAAATGGGGTCGGAGTCGATTATGCTGCCCGTGCGCTCCGCGCCGGAGCAGCAAGGACTCGCATGGCCCGTCTTCCCCGACTGATCCTGCCGGATCAACCGCACCACGTGATCCTGCGCGGCAACAACCGCCAGGCCATCTTCTACAGCGACCTGGACCGCGAGTACCTGCTCGCCACGCTGGCTGAAGCCGCCGGGCAGTACCGCGTCGCCGTCCACGCCTATGTGCTGATGGACAACCACCTGCACCTGCTGGTGACGCCGCCCGCGGCCGACGCGCTCAGCCGCATGATGCAGTCGCTGGGGCGGCGCTACGTGGGCTGGTTCAACGCGCGCCATCAGCGCAGCGGCACGCTGTGGGAGGGGCGGTTTCGGGCCGGGCTGATCGAGGGTGAGCGCCATCTGCTGGCCTGCATGCGCTACATCGAACTGAACCCGGTGCGCGCCGGGCTGTGCGTGGAGTCGGCACAGTGGCCGTGGTCCAGTGCCCGGCATCACCTGGGCCTGGCACGCAGTTCGCTGGTCACGGAGCACGAGATGTACTGGCTGCTCGGCAACACGCCGTTCGAGCGAGAGCACGCCTATCGCGAATTCCTGGAGCAGGGCGTGCCGTTGGCCGAACAGGCGCATTTCACCGAATCGGTGCTGCGCGGGCGGCCCGTCGGCAGCGATGCCTTCCTGAAGCCGCTGGCGGTGGACCACGCGGCGGTGGTGACCCGGCGTCCGCGCGGCCGGCCGCGCCAGGCCCCTCCCGCAGTGCCGTCCACTGACCAGCGCGGCGCAAGACTATGACCCCATTTATTTGCTATCGAGCCGCGGCCATAAATTAAATCGACTCCGACCCCATTTTAATCAAGTTGCCGCATTTGCTGCACTGCATTACGCTTCCGCCCTGTTGTGTTCCAGGAGGGCGCCATGAGCCACGCCGCGCAGATTCAGTCCGAAATCCAAGACCTCGCCGAGCACGGGCTCTACCGTCCGGCCAATGAGAAAGACGCGTGCGGCCTGGGCTTCGTGGCTCATATCAAGGGCCAGAAGGCGCACAGCATCGTCCAGCAGGGCCTGAAGATCCTCGAGAACCTGGACCACCGCGGTGCGGTCGGTGCCGACAAGCTGATGGGCGACGGCGCCGGCATCCTGATCCAGATCCCGGACGAGTACTACCGCGAGGAGATGCTGAAGCAGGGCATCACGCTGCCCCCGCCCGGCGAGTACGGCGTCGGCATGATCTTCCTGCCCAAGGAAGCCGCCTCCCGCCTGGCCTGCGAACAGGAACTGGCCCGCGCCATCAAGGCCGAAGGCCAGGTGCTGATCGGCTGGCGCGACGTGCCGGTGGACCGCGACATGCCCATGTCGCCCACCGTGCGCGAGAAGGAGCCGGTGATTCGCCAGATCTTCATCGGTCGCGGCCCGGACATCATCGTGCCCGACGCGCTGGAGCGGAAGCTCTACGTCATCCGCAAGACGGCCTCCAGCGCCATCCAGGCGCTGCAGCTGACGCACAGCCGCGAGTACTACGTGCCCAGCATGAGCTGCCGCACGGTCATCTACAAGGGCCTGCTGCTGGCCGACCAGGTCGGCAAGTACTACCAGGACCTGGCCGACCCGCGCGTCGTGTCCGCCATCGCGCTGGTGCACCAGCGCTTCTCGACCAACACCTTTCCCGAGTGGCCGCTGGCCCACCCGTACCGCATGGTCTGCCACAACGGCGAGATCAACACGGTCAAGGGCAACTTCAACTGGATGCGCGCCCGC
>JAYSCT010000088.1:0-19814 GCA_041914785.1 Roseateles sp. | reverse complement strand
CTTCCGCCGTGGGCTACCAGCCGACGCTGGCCGAGGAAATGGGCCGCCTGCAGGAACGCATCACGTCGACCAAGGTCGGCTCGATCACGTCCATCCAGGCCGTGTACGTGCCGGCGGACGACCTGACCGATCCGTCGCCTGCCACGACCTTCGCCCACCTGGACGCCACCGTCGTGCTGTCGCGTGACATCGCCGCGCTGGGTATCTACCCCGCCGTCGATCCGCTGGACTCCACCTCGCGCCAGATCGACCCGAACGTGGTCGGCGAAGAGCACTACAGCACCACCCGCGCCGTGCAGGCCGTGCTGCAGCGCTACAAGGAACTGCGCGACATCATCGCGATTCTGGGCATGGACGAACTGTCGCCGGAAGACAAGCTGGCCGTGGCCCGCGCCCGCAAGATCCAGCGCTTCCTGTCGCAGCCCTTCCACGTCGCCGAAGTGTTCACGGGCACCCCGGGCAAGTACGTGCCGCTGAAGGAAACCATCCGCGGCTTCAAGATGATCGTCAACGGCGAGTGCGACGCGCTGCCCGAGCAGGCCTTCTACATGGTCGGCACGATCGACGAAGCTTTCGAGAAAGCCAAGAAGATCCAGTGAGCTTGACGGGGCGCTGCGCGCGCCCCTTCGCTCGCAAGACCTTCTCACTGGTTATCTAAGGAAGAACGAACATGGCAACCCTCCACGTCGACGTGGTCTCCGCCGAAGAGCAGATCTTCTCCGGCGAGGCCAAGTTCGTCGCCCTGCCGGGCGAGTCCGGCGAGCTCGGCATCCTGCCCAAGCACACGCCGCTGATCACCCGCATCAAGCCCGGCGCCGTGCGCATCGAGCTGGCCGGCGGCGGCGAAGAGTTCGTCTTCGTTGCCGGCGGCATCCTCGAAGTGCAGCCCAACCGCGTGACCGTGCTGGCCGACACCGCCATCCGCGGCAAGGACCTCGACGAAGCCAAGGCCGCCGAGGCCAAGAAGCTGGCCGAGGAAGCGCTGAAGAACGCCAAGAGCGAGATCGACCTCGCCAAGGCCCAGAGCGAGCTGGCCATCCAGGCGGCCCAGATCGCCGCGCTGCGCAAGTTCCTCAAGAAGTAATCCCACGGTCCCCGTGACCGGCCAGGGCGATGAGAGTGATCTCATCGCCCTTTGTCTTTTGGACGCGCAACTCCAACTTCTGCACGGTGTGACGCGTTGGGGGCCCATGCCGCGTGGCTACACTCGCGCCGCTTCAACCCAGGGAGGAACCCATGAAGAACCCAAAGAACACCCTCAGCATGCTGGCCGTGATGGCCCTCGGCGCGGCGCTCGCCGGCTGCTCGACGACCGAGCAATCCCGCTCGCTCGAAGTGCCCAAGGTGGCTGCCGCCACGGCGCCGGCCTACCAGGGCGCCCGTGCGCCCATCGCCGTCGGCAAGTTCGACAACCGCAGCAGCTACCAGCGCGGCATCTTCTCGGACGGCATCGACCGCCTGGGCGCGCAGAGCCGCACCATCCTGGTCTCGCACCTGCAGCAGACCAACCGCTTCAGCGTGCTGGACCGCGACAACCTCGAAGAGTCCAAGCAGGAAGCCCAGTTCAAGGGCAATGCGCAGGCCATCAAGGGTGCGGACTACCTCGTGACCGGTGCGGTCAGCGAGTTCGGCCGCAAGGACGTCGGCGACAAGCAGCTGTTCGGCCTGCTGGGCCGCGGCAAGTCGCAGGTGGCCTATGCCAAGGTGACGCTGAACATCGTCAACCCGGCCACGTCCGAGGTCGTCTACTCGGTGCAGGGCGCGGGCGAATACAGCCTGTCCGAGCGCGAGGTGCTGGGCTTTGGCAGCACCGCCAGCTACGACGCGACGCTGAACGGCAAGGTGCTCGACCTGGCCATCCGTGAAGCCGTCAATGCGCTGACCGCCGGCGTCGACAGCGGCGCCTGGAAACCTGCCCGCTGAGGAGCCCCGCCATGATGAAGAAGATGTCGGCGCTGGTCGCCGTGCTGGCGCTCGTCGGTTGTGCCCAGCCGGGCCCGAAGCCGCTGTACCAATGGGCAGGCTACCAGGATGCCGTCTACCAGCACCTGAAGACCAACGGCGCCGAGCCCGGTGCGCAGATCGCCGCGCTCGAAGCCCAGATCGAGAAGAACAAGGTGGCCAACGAAGCCAACCCGCCCGGCATGCGCGCGCACCTGGCGCTGCTGTACGCCAAGACGGGCGACGACGTGGCCGCGCAGCGGCACCTGGAGGCCGAGCGTGCGCAGTTCCCGGAGTCCGCCGCTTACGTGGACTTCCTGCTGAAGACCAAGAAGGAGGCCGGCAAGAGCTCGGCCGCCGCGCCGGCGCCTGCCGCCAGCCAATCCAAGACCTGAGGGAGACCACCAGATGAAAGCTCTGATCCAGCGCGCCCAGCGCTGTGCCTGGCTGTTGGCGGGCAGCGCTGCGCTGCTCGTGCTGCAAGGCTGCGCCACGCCGCCCGCGCCTTACGACTACACGGCCTACAAGGAGGCCAAGCCCGCGTCCATCCTCGTGCTGCCGCCCGTCAATGGCACGCCGGAGGTGCAGGCCACGCCCAGCGTGATGGCGCAACTGACGCAGCCGCTGGCCGAGTCCGGCTACTACGTGCTGCCGGTGTCGCTCGTCGACGAGACGCTGAAGAGCAACGGCATGCACACGCCGGACGACGCGCAGCAGATCCCCGCGGCCAAGCTGCGCGAGATCTTCGGCGCCGATGCCGGCCTGTACGTGAAGGTCACGCGCTACGGCTCGGTCTACAAGGTCGTCAACAGCGAGACCGCCGTCACGCTGGAGGCCCGCCTCGTCGACCTGCGCAACGGCAAGCTGCTGTGGGAAGGCAGCGCCAGCGCGTCCAGCGCCGAGCAGAACAACAACAGCCAGGGCGGCCTCATCGGCATGCTGGTGAAGGCGGTGGTGGACCAGATCATCTCGGCGTCCACCGACCGCAGCCATCCGATGGCCGGCATCGCCAGCCAGCGCCTGCTCGTGGCCGGACGGCAAAATGGCCTGCTTTACGGACCCCGCTCGCCGAACTACGGCAAGCCCTGAGCATGAGCACCATCGAACTCACCGCGCCGGACGGCGCTCGCGCGACCCTGAGCCTGCACGGCGGCCATGTGCTGTCGTGGCGGCCGGCCGAGTCCACCGAGCAGTTGTACCTGTCCCCTCGCAGTGAGTTCGTTCCCGGCCGCGCCATCCGTGGCGGCGTGCCGGTGTGCTTCCCGCAGTTCGCCGAGCGCGGGCCGCTGCCCAAGCATGGCTTCGCGCGCACGCTGCCGTGGGAGCTGGTGAGCCAGGAGCAGGGCCGGGACGACGCGCTGGCCGTGCTGCGCCTGCGCGACAGCGACGCCACGCGCGCCCTCTGGCCCCACGCCTTCGAGCTGGAGCTGAGCGTGCGCGTGGGCGGCCGCAGCATCGACATCGAACTCGCCTGCGAGAACCTCGGCGACACCCCGCTGCAGTTCACCACCGCGCTGCATACCTACCTGCGCGTGGCGGACCTGGACTCGGTCAGCGTCGAGGGGCTCTCGGGCCTGCGCTATTTCGACAGCGTCAAGCAGGCCGAGGCATTGCAGCGCATGGACCTGCTGCTGACCGGCGAAAAGGGCGTGCTGGACCTGGACCGCATCTACTTCGGCGTCAAGGAGCGCCCGCTCGTCGTGACCGAGGAGCGGCGCCAGGTGGTGTTCACGCACCAGGGCTTCGATGACGCCGTGCTGTGGAACCCCGGCCCCGAGCGCTGCGCCAAGCTGGCCGACATGCCGCCCGACGGCTGGAGCGAGATGCTCTGCCTGGAGGCCGCCAACATCGGTCGCCCGATCGAGGTGCCGCCGGGTGACAGCTGGGTGGGACGACAAAGCCTCGCCTTGCTGTGAATCAGGCGGCGGCCCGGGAGCGACGCTGATAATCCGCGAATGTTCGCCCCGCTCCAAAACGACAGCTTCCTGCGCGCCTGCCTGCGCCAGCCCACCGAGCACACGCCCATCTGGCTGATGCGCCAGGCCGGCCGCTACCTGCCCGAGTACCGCGCCACGCGCGAGAAGGCCGGCAGCTTCATGGGGCTGGCGACGAACACGGACTTCGCCACCGAGGTCACGCTGCAGCCGTTGGAACGCTTCCCGCTCGACGCGGCCATCCTGTTCAGCGACATCCTGACCGTGCCCGACGCGATGGGCCTGGGCCTGTCGTTCCAGCAGGGCGAGGGGCCGAAGTTCGCGAAGGTCGTGCGCGACGAGGCCGCCGTCGCGGCGCTGGACGTGCCCGACCTGGACAAGCTGCGCTACGTGTTCGACGCGGTCACCTCCATCCGCCGCGCGCTGAACGGCCGCGTGCCGCTGATCGGCTTCTCGGGCAGCCCGTGGACGCTGGCCTGCTACATGGTGGAAGGCGGCGGCTCCGACGACTACCGGCTCGTCAAGAGCCTGATGTACGCGCGCCCCGACCTGATGCACCGCATCCTGGACGTCAACGCGCGCGCCGTGGCCGCCTACCTGAACGCGCAGATCGACGCCGGCGCCCAGGCCGTCATGGTGTTCGACTCCTGGGGCGGCGTGCTCGCCGACGGCGCGTTTCAGCAGTTCAGCCTGGCCTACTCGCGCCAGGTGCTGGCCGCCGTGAAGACCGAGCACGAGGGCGTTCGCATCCCGCGCATCCTGTTCACCAAGGGCGGTGGCCTGTGGCTGGACGAGATCGCCGATGCCGGCGCCGACGTCGTCGGCCTGGACTGGACGATGAACCTGGGCGCTGCCCGCGCCCGCGTGGGCGACCGCGTCGCGCTGCAGGGCAACCTGGACCCCAACGTGCTGTTCGCCCCGCCCGACGCCGTGCGCGCCCAGGCCCGTGCCGTGCTGGACAGCTTCGGCCGGCCCGCGGCCGGCAGCGGCCACATCTTCAACCTGGGCCACGGCATCAGCCAGTTCACGCCGCCGGAGAGCGTCACGGCCCTGGTGGACGAGGTCCACAGCCACTCGCGCCGCCTGCGCGCGGCGGGCTGAACCGGCCTCACTTCCGCACTTGCGCCGCGAGTTATCCCCAAAAAATAGGGGGCGACGCGGCGCGTTGAAGAATGGTGCGGCGCAAATAAGCGTTTTCCCGGTGCGCCGCTAAGTGATTGATTCGCAGGGAATGCCGCAAAACGGGGCAGGGCGCCAGGCTTGGGCGTGCCGCCCGGCGCCAGGGCCGCGCGCAGCGGCCCGGGGCCAATTGCTCACAAACTTATCCACAGATTTTGTGGGCAACCCGAGAAGCCTTGTGAATCATGAACTTGGCCGCGCTTCCTGAACCGCTGCATCACCAAACGCATGGAAACGCCCGTGAGTGAGACGGCCCCGCGCTGCGTCGTGCGGGTGGCGGTCGATGCGCCTCAGCACAGCGGCCTCAACGCACCGCTTGACTATGCGAGTGAGCAGGCGCTCGCCTGCGGCTCGCTGGTGCGCGTGCCGCTGGGCAAGCGCGAGCTGCTGGGCGTGGTCTGGCCGGGCGAGGCGCAGGGCGAGCCGGCCGTGGCGCTGCGCCCCGTGGCGGCCGTGTTCGACGCGCTGCCGCCGCTGGGCGCGGACTGGTGCCGGCTGCTGGACTTCGCGGCCGGCTACTACCAGCGCAGCGTCGGCGAGCTGGCGAGCGCCGTGCTGCCGCCGCAGATGCGCGAGCTGTCGCCCGAGCAACTGGCCGCGCGGCTGCGCAAGCTGGAGAAGAAGAAGGCGGCGGCCGCCGCGCCGGCGCCGGTCAGGCCCGAGCTGGCGCCCGAGCAGGCCGAGGCCGTCGCCCGCATCGAGGCCCAGCTGGCCAGCGCGGCGCCGCGGCCGCAGCTGCTGTTCGGCGTCACCGGCAGCGGCAAGACCGAGGTCTACCTGCGCGCCGCCGAGGCCGCGTTGGCGGCGGGCCGCCAGGTGCTGGTGCTGGTGCCCGAGATCAACCTGACGCCGCAGCTGGAGGCGCGCTTCACCGAGCGCTTCGCGGCGCTGCTGCCGCAGCCGCTGGCCATCGTGTCGCTGCACAGCGCGCTGACGCCGGCGCAGCGGCTGCAGAACTGGCTGGCCGCCCACCTGGGGCAGGCGCGCCTGGTGCTGGGCACGCGGCTGGCGGTGTTCGCGTCGCTGCCCGACCTGGGGCTCATCGTCGTCGACGAGGAGCACGACCCGTCCTACAAGCAGCAGGACGGCGCTCGCTACTCGGCGCGCGACCTCGCCGTCTGGCGCGCGCATGACCGCAAGATCCCGGTCGTGCTGGGCTCCGCGACGCCGTCGCTGGAAAGCTGGCAGCACGCTGAGTCCGGGCGCTACGACCGGCTGACGCTGGCCGCCCGCATCGGCGGCGGCGCGCTGCCGCGCGTGAAGCTGTTCGACATGAAGTCGCTGCCCGCCACGGCCGGCGTGACGACCGCGCTGACCGCGCCGCTGCTGGCGGCGCTGAAGGAGCGCCTGGACCGCGGCGAGCAGAGCCTCGTGTTCCTGAACCGCCGCGGCTACGCGCCGGTGCTGCACTGCGGCGAATGCCAGTGGAAGAGCGACTGCCAGCACTGCAGCGCCTGGCGCGTGTTCCACAAGCGCGACCGCACGCTGCGCTGCCACCACTGCGGCTTCACCGAGCGCGTGCCCAGCGCCTGCCCCAACTGCGGCAACCACGACATCGCGCCCATCGGGCGGGGGACGGAGCGGCTGGAGGAGCAGCTCGCCGAGGCGCTGCCCGGCGCGCGCGTGCTGCGCATCGACGCCGACTCCACGCGCCACAAGGGCGAGCTGGAGGCGCAGCTGCAGGCCGTGCACAACGGCGAGGTCGACATCCTCGTCGGCACGCAGATGATCACCAAGGGCCACGACTTCCGGCGCATCCGCTTCGTCGCGGCGGTGAACCCCGACGGCGCGCTGTTCAGCAGCGACTTCCGGGCGCCCGAGCGGCTGTTCGCGCTGCTGATGCAGGCCGGCGGCCGCGCCGGGCGCGATGCCGCGGGGGAATCGCCCAGCGAGATGTGGGTCCAGACCTGGCACCGCGAGCATGCGCTGTACCAGGCGCTGGCGCGGCACGACTATGTGCGCTTCGCCAGGACCCAGCTCGACGAGCGCCGCTCGGCCAGCCTGCCGCCGTTCGCGCACCTGGCGCTGCTGCGCGCCGAGGCCCGCACGGCCGAGGCCGCCAAGGCCTTCCTGGACGCTGCGGCGGGGCTGCTGCAGGACGACGGCGTGCTGATCTACCCGCCCGTGCCGCACGCGGTGGCGCGCGTGGCGGACGTGGAGCGCATGCAGATGCTGGTGGAGGCCGGCCAGCGCGGGCGGCTGCAAGCCTTTCTGCGCGCCTGGGTGCCGGCGTTGATCGCTTTGAAACGCGAACGGCCCGAATTCCGGGCCGTGCTGAGGTGGGCGGTCGACGTGGACCCGCTGGCGATCTGATCCTCGCTCAGCGGCGCGGCAGCGTGCTGGCCAGCGCGCTGGCGCGGCGTTGCTGTTCGTGGCGGCGCAGCAGCCGGCCCAGCGGGCGCGACAGCGCGAAGCCCAGCACGCACAGCGCGACGAGCAGGTGGCCGGGTTCGATCTGGCTGGTCAGCGGGCCGAAGTCGCCGGCGTCGGCCGGGGCGGGGCGGGCGTCGGCCCAGGGGCTGCCGTCGTGCAGCGCGGTCAGGCCGGTGGAGGACAGCCGGCCCGCATCGGCGATGACGGTGACCGAGGCGTCGTGCTTGGGCTGGGACTCCCGGGCGGCGCCGGCGGAGGCCGTGGCGCTCAGGGCGGCAAGGGCGGCTGCAAGGACCAGGGCTTTCATGATGCGGGGCTCACCGGTAAGGGAAAGTGCTGAAGCGCATTGTTCTCAGCCTAGCGTGGCGAGGGTGTGAAGACTTCACGCGCTTGAGGGGGCCCCCCGCGAATGGGCGATTCAGCCTGTCGTCGGATCGATACGCGCGGCCGCTTTGGCGGCCAATTCATCCCGCATCCGTTTTAGCTTCTCGCGCGGGTCCTCGCGGGCGCCGCCCTCGTTCAGCTTCATTTCGGCCAGGAAGCGGCTGGGGATGCCCACGACGGTGTCGCGGCCTTTCTTGCGCCGGCGCAGCGTGGAGACGGCCAGCGTCGTGCGCGCCCGCGTGATGCCCACGTACATGAGGCGGCGCTCTTCCTGCAGCGCTTCCGGCGTCAGCTCGGCATCCTCGCGCTTGAACGGCAGCAGGCCCTCGTTGACACCGGCCAGCACCACGTGCGGCCACTCCAGCCCCTTGGACGCGTGCAGCGTGGTCAGCGTCACCTGGTCCTGCTCGTCGCCGCGCTCGGCCAGCGACAGGATGACGGAGATGGTCTGCGCCACGTCCAGCACGCTCTGCTTGGGCTCGGTGAAGCTGACGCCGCCTTCCTCGCTCTGTTGGCCGCCGCAGCGCTTGGCCACCCAGTCGACGAAGTCCAGCACGTTGCCCCAGCGGGCCTGGGCGACCTTCTCGTTCTCTTCGCTGTCAATGAGGTGGGCCTCGTAGCCGATCTCCTTCAGCCACTCCATCAGCATCGCGTGCGCGGCGGTGTGGCCTTCGGTGTGGCGGGCCTTGTACTGCAGCTCGTTCACGTAGCGGCCGAACTCGTGCAGGCTGTCCAGCCCGCGCTTGGTGACGGCGGTGGCCAGGCTCTCGGAGAACAGCGCCTCGAACATGCTGCACTTCCACTGCGCCGAGAACGTGCCCAAAGCGCCCAGCGTCGTGTGGCCGATGCCGCGCTTCGGGGTCGTCACGGCGCGTAGGAAGGCGGGGTCGTCGTCCTGGTTCACCAGCAGGCGCAGCCAGGCGCACAGGTCCTTGATCTCGGCCTTGTCGAAGAAGCTCTGGCCGCCCGACACCTTGTACGGGATCTGCGCGCGGCGCAGCGCCTGCTCGAACACGCGCGCCTGGTGGTTGGCGCGGTACAGGATGGCGAAGTCCTTGAAGTTGGGCCCCTTGCCATCGGCACGCAGTTGCTGGATGCGCGCGACGGCCCGCTCGGCCTCGTGCTCCTCGCCGTCGGCTTCCAGCAGCGCGATGGGCTCGCCGTCGCCGTACTCGCTCCACAGCTTCTTCTCGAACAGCTTGGGGTTGCCGGCGATGACGTTGTTGGCCGCGCGCAGGATGGCACCCGTCGACCGGTAGTTCTGCTCCAGCGGGATGACCTTCAGCGCCGGGTAGTCCTGCGGCAGCTTCTTCAGGTTCTCGATGGTGGCGCCGCGCCAGCCGTAGATGGACTGGTCGTCGTCGCCCACGGCCGTGAACATGCCGCGCTCGCCCACCAGCGCCTTCAGCAGCTCGTACTGCACCGCGTTGGTGTCCTGGTACTCGTCCACCAGCACGTAGCGCAGCTTGTTCTGCCATTTCTCGCGCGCCTCGGCGTCGGTGGTCAGCAGCTTCAGCGGCAGCGTGATGAGGTCGTCGAAGTCCACCGCCTGGTAGGCGGCCAGCCGCTCCTGGTAGCGCACCATGACGGCGGCGGCGGCGCGCTCGTCGTCGTCCGCGGCGATCTGCGCGGCCTGCGCCGGGCCGATGCCGTTGTTCTTCCACAGCGAGATCGTCCACTGCCAGCGCTGGGCCTGCTTCGCGTCGGTCGTGCCGCCGGCGTCCTTCAGCACATTCAGCACGTCATCGCTGTCGAGGATGGAGAACTGCTCCTTCAGCCCCAGCCGGGTGCCTTCCTCGCGCAGCAGGCGCACGCCCAGCGAATGGAAGGTGGAGATCGCCAGGTCCCTGGCGGCCTTCTTGCCCACCAGGTGCTGGGCGCGCTCGCGCATCTCCTGCGCGGCCTTGTTCGTGAACGTGATCGCGGCGATCTGGTTGGCGCGGTAGCCCGAGTGCAGCAGCTGCCAGATCTTGGTCGTGATGACCTTGGTCTTGCCCGAGCCCGCGCCGGCGATGACGAGGCAGGGCCCCGTCAGGTGGTGGACGGCGGCGAGCTGGGCCGGGTTGAGGCCGGCGGACGGGGCAGAGGACATGGCAAGGACGGAAAGCGGGGCGGCATCATGCCAGCCGCGCAACGCCCTCGCCGGGCAATGCTCGCAGGCCCAGGCCTAACAGCAGCAGCGTGAAGAAGATCAGCCCCACGCGCGGCACGTCCAGCAGGCTGTCGAACGCGCCGACCGCCGCGAAGCCGATCAGCGCGGCGACGATGGCCGGCGCCAGCGGGTGGTCGCGCCCGCGGCCGAAGCTCAGGCGCGCCAGCGCGAGCACGAACGCCGAACCCATCAGCGCCAGGCCCAGCAGGCCCTGCTCGAACAGCACGTGCAGCGCCGCGTTCTTCATGTGCCAGGGCAGGTGGTAGCGGTCGCTGGAGAAGAACCAGTGCGCCATCTCGCGGTTGAAGTCGCCGTTGACGAGCAGCTGGCGGCCCTGCGAGTCCTGCAGCGCGATGCGGGCGATGTCGACGCGGGCGCCGTTGGAATTCAGCGCCATCGAGAACGTGACGAAGCGGGGCGCCCACCAGTCGCCACCCATCGCGCCCACGGACCCCAGCTTCAGCGTGTGGGTCTGCCACTCGGGCGGCGCGTCGGCGGCCGCGCCTCCGGCCTGGTGGGGCTTGAGGTAGGTCTCCAGGTCGACGCAGTTCTCCATGTAGATCAGGTTCTTCTCGCAGACCTGCAGCGACAGCCCCGCGTCGGTGGCCGTGCGGCTCACCAGCGTGAGGGTCAGGGGGCCCGGTGCCGGCGTCGCGATGCGCTGGCTGAGCCGGAACTGCTCGCCGTAGCCCAGCACATGCTTGCCGCCGGTCAGCGCGAGGAAGGCCTCGGTCTCGTCGGTGCGCAGCCGGTAGTCGCCGATCTGCGAGTCCGGCGGGCCTTCGTACAGGTTGCTGCTGACGAAGCGGCCCGCGCCCCGGCCCAGCAGCCACTGTTCCGGGCCGTGCAGCAGCCGCAGGCCCTCGCGCCAGTGGCTGAGGCGGGTCTGGCCGTCTTCCTTCCACGTGGCCACGCGGTCGCGCAGGTAGGCGCCGCCGCCCAGCGCGGCCACGATGGCCATCACCAGCAGCAGCCCGGCCACCAGCAGCGCCCGCTTGCGCCAGCCAGCCGCGCCGTTGCTCGCGGCACCCTGCAGCGGCCACAGCCGCGGCTGAAGCAGCATGGCGGCCCACAGGCCGCCCAGCCCCAGGCCGGCGGCCAGCGCCGTCCAGCGGCCGGCGGTGCCGCCCCAGTAGTCCGCCACGATGACCATCGTGGACAGCAGCCAGAACCAGCTGGTCGTCACCATCAGCACGTACAGCGGCCGGGTCTGGCCGGGCGCGTCCTTCCAGCGCAGCGCCGCCGAGCACAGCAGCGCGACGACGTTCAGCACATAGGCCGCCTTGGGCACGGCCATGGACAGCGCCCAGCTGAGCGCCCCCAGCAGCAGCGCCAGCACGCCGCCCATCAGCACGGCCGTCAGCCGCTGGCCGAAGCCGGGCCGCCACAGGCTGGCGGGCATGGTCAGCAGGATGACCATGACGAAGAACAGCGCCAGCAGCCCGCGGTAGCCGCCGCCGCCGAACACCAGCGCCGCGGCCAGCGCGAACGCGCCGGCCATGGCCAGCGCGCCCAGCTTGGCCAGGCGGGGCAGCGGTTCGTCCACGGCGCCCAGCGTGCTGTCGATGTGGCTGCTCTCCGGCCCGGTGCCGGCGGCGCGGCGGCGCTGCGCGTCGGCCAGCAGCACCATCGGGACGAGCGCCAGCGGCAGCGCCAGGTAGACGCCGCGCGAGAACGTCGTCAGGCAGGCATAGGCCGCCAGCAGCGCGATGCCCAGCCCCACGGCGAAGCGCCACGGCGAGCGCGTGCGCAGCAGCGCCAGCAGCGCGAACGGCAGCGTCAGCACGAGGAAGCCGTCCAGCGCGGCGCCGCCCACGTGCATTTCCCAGAACAGGCCGGTGGTGCGGTAGTCGGTGGAAAAGTCCAGCAGCCCCGTGTAGGCCAGCCGTTCCCACAGCGCGGCGGCGCTGCCGGCGGCCAGCGCCAGCACCAGGCCCAGCAGCAGCCCGCGCGAGAAACCTCGGGGGCGCGCGGCGGCAGCGGCCGTCCACAGCGGCAGCAGCGCCAGCACGAGGAACAGGGCCTTGGCATTGCGCACCGAGTTCATCGCCTCGTGGTAGCCGTGGAACCAGCCGAAGCGAAAACCCCCGGCGTCCGCGAAGCCGCGCAGCATGCTCAGCAGCGCCATCGCGGCCATCCCCAGGATCAGCACGACGACGGCCGGCGAATACACCAGCGCATGCCGCCAGGCCGGCGCGCGGTCGCGCGCATTCAGCTGCAGCGCGTAGGCGAGATAACCCCCGCAGCCGCAGGCCGTGACGAGCAGGTCCATCTCCTCGAAGCTGATCCAGCCGCTCCACGGCGCCAGGCCGATCAGCGGCAGCGGCGCGAACAGCAGCACCGGCGTCTTGACCCAGAACAGCGCCGCCAGCAGCACCGCGGCGCCCCAGGCGGCCAGCGCCAGCGGGCCGGACAGCGGGTAGTGCCACGCCAGCTCGGCGCCGATGCCGCCCAGGCCCAGCGACATGGCCAGCGCCAGCCACTGCAGCCGCGTGGCGGGCAGGTGGAGCTTGAGCTCGCCGAAGCCGAGCAGGCCCGGGGATGCGGGCTGCGCGCCGACGGCGGCCATCAGCGCCAGCCTCCCGCGGTGCGAGCAAGGGGCAGGGCTGCGGGATGCCGGGTGGGCCTCGAAGGGCGGGCCATGGGAGCCTCCAGGAGTGGGGGCCGCATTGTTGCCCAGCGCCGTGGCCGGCGCATCCAAGGAAGCCCGGTCAGGTCTGCGCGGCGCCCAGCCAGCGCTTCCACCACGGCCGCGGCGGGCGGGGCTCGGCAAGCGGCACGGGCGCCGAAGCGCTGCGCTGCGGGCTCTGGCCCAGCCAGTCGCGCAGTTCGTCTGCCATGCCCTCGGCGCCGCGCATGCGCAGCTCGGGCGATTCGGCGGTCGCGGAGCGCAGCAGCGCGTCCAGCTTGAGCTGCTGCGATTCCCGCAGCGTGGGCCACGCGTCGGCCACGCTGCCGCGCAGCGGGGCCAGGCCGCGGGGCGTGTCTTCCCAGCCGCAGATCAGCACGCGCGCGAAGGCGCCCAGCCCGTAGACCTCGCTGGCCAGGCTGGGCGGCTCGCCGACGCGGCGCTCGGGCGCCACGAAGGCGGGCGCCGCGCCCAGGCTCAGGCCGCGGTCGAAGGGGTCGGTGGGGTCGGGGATGCGCGCGAGGCCCAGGCCCATCAGGCGCACATCGCCATCGTGGCCCAGCCAGATCATGGCCGGGTCCAGCTCGGCCAGCAGCCAGCCCTGCTGGTGGGCCGAGCGCAGCGCCTCGCACAGCTGCACCAGCAGCTCGATGCGCTGGCGCAGGCTGAGCTGGTGCAGTTGCGGCAGCAGCGGCTCGCCGTGCGAGCCTTCGATGATCAGGTAAGGGTGGGCGTCGGGCGTGACGCCACTGTCGCTGGGCACCGCGATGTGCGGGTGCTGCAGCGAGGCGAGGTCGCCGGCCTGGTCGGCATAGCGCAGCATGACGCCAGCGCCCTGGTCGCTGCGGTCCAGCACCAGCACGGCCGCCTTCTGTTCGGTGGCACGGCCGTGGTGCGCGCTGTACCACTGGCCCGCATGGGCCAGCTCGCCGTCGGGCAGCGGCTTCTCCAGCCGCCACACGCCCAGCGCCTGGCCTTCGTCCAGCGGGGCGGCGGCGGCAGGGGGCGGCAGGGACAGATTCGGCATGCGCATCACCACATATTAGGGGTGACCCGGAGTGACCTGCCATCCCACGCTGTCACAAAGCCGGGGGCGGCGCGCATTCGCTCACGGCGATGCCGGCACGGCCCCAGGCCGAACGCCGGGCGGGTCGGGCTCCGGGATACTGAGACCGGGCTTGCAATCCCCGTACCCGGCCACCCCCCTCATGCTCGCCGTCCTCGCCACGACCTTTCCGTTCTTCGCGCTGGTGCTGTGCGGCTGGCTGGCCGCCGAGCGCGGCTGGCTGCCCGACAGCGCCATCCCCGGGCTGAACGGCTTCGTGCTGTTCTTCGCGCTGCCCTGCCTGCTGTTCCGCTTCGGGCGCGACACGCCGCTGCTGCAGCTGCTGAACCCGGCGCTGCTGGGCGTCTACCTCGTGGCGGCGCTGCTGATCGTGGGCTTCACGGTGGCCGTCACGCTGTCGCCGCGCGTGGGGCTGAAGGACGCCGCGCTGGGCGCGCTGGTGGCGGCCTTCCCGAACACCGGCTTCATGGGCGTGCCGCTCATCGTCGCGCTGCTGGGCGCGCCGGCCGGCGGCGTCGTCGTCAGCACCATCCTGGCCGACCTGTTCGTCACCAGCTCGCTGTGCATCGCGCTGGCCCAGGCCGGCACCCACCTGCGCGCCGAGCGCGCCGCCTTCTTGCAGGCGCTGAAGGCGGCCGGCTCCAACCCGCTGCCGTGGTCCATCGGCGTGGGCGCCGTCGTGGGCGGGCTGGGCGTGGCGCTGCCGGGGCCGGTGAACAAGACGGTGGCCATGCTGGCCGAGGCCGCGTCGCCGGTGGCGCTGTTCACCATCGGCGCGGTGCTGAGCCGCTCGGGCCGGGCCAACCGCGCGGCCGGGCGGGTCACGCCGCCGTCGCTGTACCTGCCGGTCGCGGCGATCAAGCTGCTGGTGCACCCGGCGCTGGTGTTCGCGCTGGCGGCGGCGGCCCGGTGGGTGGGGGCGCCGCTGTCGCAGGGCCAGGTGGTGGCGCTGACGCTGGCGGCCGCGCTGCCGAGCGCCAGCAATGTGTCGCTGCTGGCCGAGCGCTACGGCGCCGACAACGGCCGCATCGCGCGCATCATCCTGGCGTCCACGGCGCTGGCGTTCCTGACGTTCAGCGGGCTGGCGGCGCTGTTGATCTCGGCAGGCTGACCACCACGCGCAGCCCGCCGCCCTCGCGGTTGCCCAGCGTGATGCGCCCGTCGTGCGCCTCGGCGATCTCGCGCACCAGTGCCAGGCCCAGGCCCGTGCCGCCCTTGGCTTCACCCTGCAAGCCGGGCTCCGACCGCTTGGTGGAATAGAACGGCAGCAGCGCCTGCGCCAGCACCGCCTCGCTCATGCCGGGGCCGCGGTCCAGCACCTCGATACGCTGCTCGCCGGCGGCCACGCCCACCCGCAGCGCGATCGTGCCCGGGTCGCTGCCCGACTCGTGCGCGTTCTTGACGAGGTTCAGCAGCGCCTGCTCCACCTGCGCCGCGTCGAACCAGCCCGGCTCTGCCGGCAGCTCGCCGTCGACGTGGAACTGGGCCAGCGTGCCCAGGCGCTGCAGGAACGCGGCCCAGTCCACCGCCTCGCGGCGCGGCGCCGGCAGCTTGGCGAAGCTGGCGTAGCCGCTCAGGAAGCCGTGCAGGTGCGCCGCGCGTTCACCGATGCTGGCCAGCACCTGCGGCAGCCGCGTCGTGTCGCCACGGCGGGCCAGCTCGGCGCCGCTGTGCGCCAGCGACGAGATCGGCGCCAGCGAGTTGTTCAGCTCGTGGCTGAGCACGCGGATGACGCGCTTCCACGTCGCCACCTCGGCGCGCGACAGCTCGCGCGTCATGCGGCGCAGCAGCCGCAGCCGGTGTGGCCGGCCCTGCAGCCGGAACGAGCGCGTGCCGTGGTGGAAGGTCTCCTCCGAGCCGTCGGGCAGCGTCACGGCGAACAGCTGGTCCGCCTCGCCGGCCAGCGCGTCGCGCAGCGCGGCCGGCAGCGGCGCGATGACGTCGGCGATGTCCAGCCCCACGAGGCTGCGGCCGTCGCCCAGCAGCTGGCGGGCCGCCAGGTTGGCAATGGCGATGCGGCCGTCCGGCCCGGTCAGCAGCAGCGCCACCGGTGTGTTCTGCACCACGGTGTCCAGCAGCAGCTCGCGCTGCGCCAGGTGCTGGCGCTGCTCGCGCAGGGCCAGGCCCATGTCGGCATGCAGCCGCGCCAGCGCGGCCAGCTCGCGCGGGCCGTCGGGCGCGAGGTTGAAGCTGAAGTCGCCGTCGCGGTAGCTCAGCACGGCGCCCTCCAGCGCGCGTGTCAGCCGCTGCAGCGGCGCCAGCCAGCGGGCGGCCAGCCAGGCCAGCAGCGGCAGCATGACGGCCACCGCCACGCCCAGCGCGGCAGCATCGCCCAGCCCCAGCCGCCGCACGCCCAGGATGACCGGCGGCGGCACGGCCGCCGCCGCAGCCAGCGCCAGCAGCGCGCGGGTGCGCAGCGACAAGCGGTTCATGGCGCGATGCCGTAGCGTTCCAGCCGGCGGTACAGCGCCTGGCGCGACAGGCCCAGCTGCGCCGCCGCGCGGCTCACGTTGCCGGCGGCCGCGCCCAGCGCCGCGACGACGGCGTCGCGGCTGGGTTCGTCGAGGTTGCGGTACGCGGCGCCGCCGCCGGGCGCGTCGTCCAGCCCCAGCAGGGCGGGCGTGATCTCGCCGCCGCCGCCCAGCAGCGCGGCGCGCTCCACGGCGTTCTTCAGCTCGCGCACATTGCCCGGCCAGCGGTGCGCCAGCAGCGCGTCACGCGCCGCGTCGCCCAGCCGCGCGCGGCCGGCCAGGAAATGCTCGGCCAGCGGCAGCACGTCGTCGCGGCGCTCGGCCAGTGCGGGCAGCTTCAGCTCGATGAGGTTGAGGCGGTAGAACAAGTCCTCGCGGAAGGCGCCGGCCTTCACCATCGCGCGCAGGTCGGCGTTCGTCGCGCTCAGCACGCGCACGCGGGTCTGCCGCGTCTTGCTGCTGCCCAGCCGCTCGAACTGGCCGGTCTCCAGCACGCGCAGCAGCTTCACCTGGCCGGCCAGCGGCAGGTTGGCGATTTCGTCCAGGAACAGCGTGCCGCCGTCCGCCGCCTCGAAGCGGCCCACGCGCGCCTTGGCCGCGCCGGTGTAGGCGCCGCTGTCGCTGCCGAACAGCTCGGCCTCGATGAGGTCCGCCGGCAGCGCGCCGCAGTTCAGCGCGACGAAGGGGCCGCTCCGGGCCGCCGAGTTGGCATGCACGAAGGCCGCGATGCGTTCCTTGCCGGCGCCGTTGGGCCCGGTGATGAGCACCGGCACCGGCGCCGCGGCGATCTGGCCGGCCAGCTCCAGCAGGGTGAGCATGGCGTCGGCGTCGAACACCAGGCCGGCCAGGTCGTAGCGCCGCGCCAGCGACGCCTTCCGCTGCCGCCGCGCCTCGCGCAGCTGCGCCACCTCGCGGCTGGCCTCGCCCAGCTCCAGCAGGTTCTCCACCGTCGCCACCAGCTTGGCGTCGTCCCAGGGCTTGGCGAGGTAGTCCGCCGCGCCGGCCTTGACCAGCGCGACGGCCGCGTCCAGCCGCGTCCAGGCGGTCAGCAGGATGATGGGCAGGTCGGGCCGCTTCGCGCGGATGGCGCGGAATAGTTGCTCGCCTTCCTCGCCCGACGTCGTGTCGGCCGTGAAGTTCATGTCCTGGATGACGAGGCCGAACGGCCGCGTCTCCAGCAGCGCCAGGCCCTCGGCCGGGCTGGCCGCCACGCTGGCCTCGATGTCGTGCAGGGACAGCAGCAGTTCCAGCGCCTGGCACACGCCGGGGTGGTCGTCGATGATCAGGACTCGTCGCATAGGCGGCGGAGGATAGTAGGCTGGCGCCATGAGCGAACAGAAGATCGAGCTGTACGACGGCCCTGCCGGGGGCTGGGGCGCGCTGAAGAGCGTGGCGCATCACCTGCACGAGCAGGGTGTGGCCGTGAAGGGCGCCAAGACCTTGTTGCATGCCAACCAGGCCGACGGCTTCGACTGCCCCGGCTGCGCGTGGCCGGACCGCGACCACCGCTCCACCTTCGAGTTCTGCGAGAACGGCGCCAAGGCCGTGGCCGCCGAAGCGACGGCGCGGCGGGCCACGCCCGAGGTCATCGGTGCGAAGACCTTGAGCGAATGGGCCGAGGTGTCGGACTACGAGCTGGAGGCCACCGGCCGGCTGACCGAGCCGCTGGCCTACAACCCGCAGACGGACCGCTACGAGCGCACGAGCTGGGACGCCGCCTTCGCGCTGATCGCGGCCGAGCTGCAGGCGCTGGCCGACCCGAACGAGGCCATCTTCTACACGTCGGGCCGCACCAGCAACGAGGCTGCCTTCCTGTACCAGCTGTTCGTGCGCGAGTTCGGCACCAACAACTTCCCCGACTGCTCCAACATGTGCCACGAGCCCAGCGGCTCGGGGCTCAAGCCCACCATCGGCGTCGGCAAGGGCACGGTGACGCTGGCGGACTTCGAGCAGGCCGACTGCATCCTCGTGTTCGGCCAGAACCCCGGCACCAACCACCCGCGCATGCTGGGCGAGCTGCGCGCGGCCCGCAAGCGCGGCGCGCGCATCATCAGCTTCAACCCGCTGCGCGAGCGGGGCCTGGAGCGCTTTGCCGACCCGCAGAACGCGCTGGAGATGGCCACGCTGGGCGACTCGCCGATCAGCAGCCACTACTTCCAGCTCAAGGTGGGCGGCGACTTCGCGCTGCTCAAGGGCATGTGCAAACGCGTCGTCGAACTGGGCGTGCTGGACGAGGCCTTCATCGCCGAGCACACGACCGGGTTCGAGTCGTTCATCGCCGAGCTGCGCGAGCAGCCGTGGGAACCGCTCGTCGAGGCCTCGGGCCTGAGCCGCGCGCAGATCGAGCAGGCGGCCGACCTCTACGCGACGAGCGAGCGCGTCATCGCCTGCTGGGGCATGGGCATCACGCAGCACCGGCACTCGGTGGCGACCATCCAGATGATCGTCAACCTGCTGCTGCTGCGCGGCAACCTGGGCCGGCCCGGCGCCGGCGCCTGCCCGGTGCGCGGCCACAGCAACGTGCAGGGCGACCGCACGATGGGCATCTACGAGAAGCCCGCGCCAGCCTTTCTCGACAAGCTGGGCGAGGTGTTCGGCTTCGAGCCGCCGCGCGCGCATGGCGTCGACACGGTGGGCGCCATCCAGGCCATGCTGGACGGCCGCGGCAAGGTGTTCATCGCGATGGGCGGCAACTTCGCCGCCGCCACGCCCGACACGGCGGCCACCTGGCGCGCGCTGCGCCAGTGCGGGCTGACGGTGCACATCACCACCAAGTTCAACCGCAGCCATGTCGTGCACGGCCGCCGGGCGCTGGTGCTGCCGGTGCTGGGCCGCACCGAGATCGACGTGCAGGCCACGGGCCCGCAGGGCGTCACGGTGGAAGACTCGATGAGCATGGTGCACCTGTCGCATGGCATGAACGCGCCGGCCAGCGAGCACCTGCTGTCCGAGCCCATGGTGGTGGCGCGCATGGCAGCCGCCACGCTGCAGAACAGCCGCACGCCGTGGCTGGCGCTGGCGGGGGACTACGCCGCCATCCGCGACAAGATCGAGGCCGTGCTGCCCGACTTCGCCGGCTTCAACGAGAAGCTCAAGACGCCCGGCGGCTTCCGGCTGCGCAACACGGCCAGCGAGCGCGTCTGGGCCACGGCCAGCGGCCGCGCGGAGTTCAGCACGCATGCGCTGCCGACCGACCTGGCCACCGAGCGCGTGGCCGAGCGCCACCGTGACCAGCGCGTCTTCACGCTGACGACGCTGCGCTCGCACGACCAGTACAACACGACGATCTACGGCCACGACGACCGCTACCGCGGTGTCTACGGGCACCGGCGCGTCGTCTTCATCCACGCGGACGACATCCGGGACCTCGGCCTGAAGGCCGGCGACTGGGTGGACATCACCAGCCTCTACATCGGCGAGACCGGCGACGACGTGCAGCAGCGCCGCGCCGAGCGCTTCCTGCTGGTGGCCTACGACATCCCGCGCGGCTGCCTGGCCAGCTACTACCCCGAGACCAACCCGCTGGTGCCGCTGGAGAGTTTTTCCATCACCGCGCGCACGCCCACCAGCAAGTCCATCCCGGTCGTGCTGACGCGGCATGCAGCCTGAGAGGCTGAGAGTCTTTCACCCATGCCCGCCTTGCACGCCAAAACACCCCTGCTCGTCGTTGCAAATGCTCGCCATA
>JAYSCT010000087.1:0-19854 GCA_041914785.1 Roseateles sp. | reverse complement strand
CGAGGGTGTTTTGGCGTGCAAGGCGGGCATGGGTGAAAGGCTCTCAAGCTCTCAGTACACCTCGGGCACCATGATGTCTTCGGGCACCGGGCCGCGGAGGTAGTCCTCGTGGCGCTCGCGCGCCGGCAGCTCGACATCGGCATGCGGCACCTCCTCGTAAGGCATCTGCGACAGCAGGTGGTGGATGCAGTTCAGCCGCGCGCGCTTCTTGTCATCGGCCTTGACGATCCACCATGGCGACTCCGGCGTGTGGGTGCGCTCCAGCATCACCTCCTTGGCCGCGGTGTAGGCCTCCCAGCGCCGGCGCGACTCCAGGTCCATCGGGCTGAGCTTCCACTGCTTCAGCGGGTCATGGATGCGCCCCAGGAAGCGGATGCGCTGCTCGTCGTCGCTGATCGAGAACCAGTACTTGATGAGCTGGATGCCCGAGCGCTGCAGCATGCGCTCGAACTCCGGCGCGGAGCGGAAGAACTCCTCGTACTGCTCGTCGGTGCAGAAGCCCATCACGCGCTCGACGCCGGCGCGGTTGTACCAGCTGCGGTCGAACAGCACGATCTCGCCGGCCGCCGGCAGGTGCGACACGTAGCGCTGGAAATACCACTGCGTGCGCTCGCGGTCGTTGGGCGCCGGCAGCGCGGCGACGCGGCACACGCGCGGGTTCAGTCGCTGCGTGATGCGCTTGATGACACCACCCTTGCCCGCCGCGTCGCGGCCCTCGAACAGGATGACCACCTTGTGCCCCGTGTGCTGCACCCAGTCCTGCAGCTTCACCAGCTCGCTCTGCAGCCGGAACAGCTCGCGGAAGTAGCGCTTGCGCTGGGCGGCCTCGTCGGCGGGCGCGTCGCCGGCCACGGCACCGTGGTCGCGGTCCTCCAGTTCGAGCTCCAGCTCCTCGTCGAAGTCGTCCTGCAGGTCGCGGTGAATGCGCTTCACCAGCTCGTCGTCGATGGGGCTCACGTGTCGTCACTCCTGGCCGCAACGGCGGCCTTGCCGCCAGCCTAGGCGCCCGACGTGGCGCCGCGATGACAGGAAACGCTTGACCCGAACGATTACACGCGTAATCATTCGCCTACGTTTACAAGCGTAATCGATGAACAAGACCCCGCCCCCACCCATCAGCGACGCCGAAGCGCAGGTCATGCGCCAGCTGTGGCAGCGTGCCCCGCAGGCCGCCGACGAGATCGCCGCGGCGCTGGCCCCGCAGCACGGCTGGGCGCTGGCCACCGTGAAGACGCTGCTGAACCGCCTGCTGAAGAAAGGCGCCGTGACGGCGGAACGTGACGGCCGGCGCTTCCTGTATGCCCCCGCCCTGCCCGAGGACGCCTGGGTGGCCGACACCGGCCTGTCGCTGATCGACCGGCTGTTCGGCGGGCGGCTGGCGCCGCTGGTGGCGCAGTTCGCGTCGGAGCGCCGGTTGAAGCCCGAGGACGTGGCGGCGCTGAAGGCGCTGCTGAAGGAGCAGGGGCATGACTGAGGCGCTGCTGGCCGGCCTGCTCAGGCAGGCGGCGCTGTTCGGCGCCGCGGTGGCGTTGCTGGCACTGCTGCGCCCGCTGCTGCAACGCCTGGGCGCCGGGGCGCTCTACCGGGTCTGGCTGCTGCTGCCGGCCCTGCTGCTGACCGCGGCGCTGCCGCGCCCGGCCACCGAGCCGTTGCGCCTGGTGTGGCAGGCCGCGGGCGCGGCCCAGCCGCTGGCAGCACCCGCCCTGCCCGCGCCGCCGGCCGGCGCGGCCTCGGCCTGGCTGGCGCTGTGGCTGCTGGGCACGGCCGGCATGCTGCTGGGGCAGGCGTGGCGGCAGTGGCGCCTGGCCCGGCTGGGTGCCCGGCTGCCCGCCGGCAGCAGCCCGGCCCTCGTCGGCCTGCTGCGCCCGCGCGTGGCCTTGCCGGCGGATTTCGAGCAACGCTTCCCACCCACGCAGCGCCATCTGATCCTGGCCCACGAGCGCGTGCACCTCGAACGGCTGGACAACCTCTGGAACCTGCTCGCCTGCGTGCTGGCGGCGCTGCATTGGTGGAACCCGCTGGCCTGGTGGGCGCTGCGCCGCTTCCGGGCCGACCAGGAGCCGGCCTGCGACGCCGCCGTGCTCGCCGCCCACCCGGCAGCACGGGCCGACTACACGCAGGCGCTGCTCGCTGCCCACGATCTCCACCACCTCGGCGCGCCGCTGGCCAGCCGCTGGGGCACGACCCATCCGCTCGTTGAAAGGATTGCCATGCTGAACCATCCCCGCCGACTCACGCGCTCCGGCGCTGCCGCGCTGGCCGCAGGCCTGCTGGCGATGGCCGGCGTGGCCTACGCGGCGCAAGGCGAGGCGCCCGCGGCCGAGGGGCCGCTGGTGGAACTGAAGCTGGAGTTGAGCTACCGCACCGGCAATGCCGAGAACCGCAAGACCGAGTCGGCCAAGACGACCTTGCGCGTCCACCTCGGCGAACGCGCGCTGCTGATGCTCAACGGCCGCCCCGGCGCACCGGCGCCCGACCAGGTGGCCGTGGCCATCGTGGCGCACGACCTGGGCGACGACAAGATCGACCTGCGCGCCGAAGTGAGCAAGGGCGATCCGCTGAGCGTCGTCTCGCGCCCCCGCCTCATCACCCGCAACGGCATCAAGGCGCTGATCGAGCAGGGCCGCGAGGACCCGGTCGCCAGCGAGCACCTGTCGCTGAGCATCACGCCGACGCTGCTGGCTGACGCGAAACCCTGAACGCCGGCCCGCCGCCGCGGGCGAGCGTCAGCCCGGCACCCGGTAGTTCGCCGAGCCGAACAGGTCCACGCCGCATTCCAGCTGCTCCGCCCAGGCGATGAACTCCTGCACGGCCGCGCCCACCATCGGCGCGCCGTGCTGCGGCGCGATCATGCGGATGTCCAGCTGCCGCACCATCGCCGCCCACAGCCGCAGCACCTTGTTGCTGACCATGTAGCGGCGATGGAAGCCCTCCATGCGCGGGATGTGCGCGGCCAGCGACGTGACCGGCTGCTCCGGGTTCAGGCTCACGCCCATGGAAGCACCCAGGTCGCCCGAGAACAGGATGCGGCTGACCGGGTCGTAGAACTGGAAGTTGCCTTCGGCGTGCAGGAAGTGCGCCGGCAGCGCCCACAGCTCGAAGCGGTCCGCCCCCGTGCCCAGCCGCAGCCGCTCGCCAGCGTCGGGCAGCCCGACGATGCGGCCCGTCGTCTTGCCCGGCTTGCAGAAGTGCGGCGCGAAGCGCTCCCACACGCGCGAGATGTAGACCGGCGCGTCGGTGGCCGTCATCCAGCGGTCCAGCGACGCGATGATGTCCGGGTCGGCATGCGAGGCCAGGATGGCCGCCAGCTTGTGCGGCGGGAAGAAGGCCGACATGCCCAGGTACAGCTCGTGGTACGCGATGTTGCCTCCGGGGTCGAGGATGGCGCCGGTGTCGCCGTTGACGAGCAGGAACTGGTTGGACTGCACGGCGTCGCCGCCCTCGTCGCCCAGCCGCGCGAACATGACGCAGACATGCCGGTCCTGGCGGAACAACTCGATGGACATCGTGGCAACCCGGGGAAGTGATGGTGGCTGCGCAGGCTAACCGTGCGACGCGTGGCGGGTGTTGAGCGGGATCAAGACGGCGCCAGATACTGGATGCATTTACAGTTGCGCTCTTTCCGCTTCCGAGTTCCCTGTTGCCATGAGCCTCGCCGACATCCGCGCGGCGCTGGGCGCCGAGCTGTCGGCCACGCCCGAGTACTACGACTTCAAGGTGCTGCACGCCGAGCGCGACGGCACGCTGTGGCGCGTGACGCTGGAGCCCGGCTATGTGTTCGCCGAAGGGCAGCGGCCGGGCGCCGCGTCGGCCCAGGCGCTGCTGGACGACAGCCTGGACGGCGCTGCCGCCTGGTGGGGCAGCCCGGCCAAGGGCGGCGCCAGCGTGCTGGCCGTCGTTGCCGAGAACGACGAACTGGTGCTGCAGAACGCCAGCAGCCCGCCGCCGCCGGCCGGGCACCTGATCCGGATCTACCCCACGCGCTTCCTGAACGCCGTGGCCGATGCCTGGTGGGACACGCCGTGGGCAGAAACCGCGCTGGCCTGCCTGCCGGACCTGTCCGCGCCCCAGCCGCTGCGCGGCGGCACGCCGCTGACCGGCGAGCCCTTCCGCTGGCTGCGCCCGGCGCAACGGGCGGCCCTGGCGCTGAGTGGCTTCAGCAGCGGCTTTCTGTGGGGGCCGCCGGGCACCGGCAAGACGACGACGCTGGGCGTGCTGCTGGCCGAGTACCTGGACCGCCACCCGGCCGCGCGCGTGCTGCTGCTGTCCACCACCAACCAGGCGGTGGACCTGGCGACGCTGGCCGTCGACAAGGCGCTGCACAAGGGCCGGCGCGAGCCCCTGCGCGGTGCCGTGCAGCGGCTGGGCACGCGCTTCGACGCCGCCGCCTACTCGGGGCGCGAGCATCTCATCCCGACGCAGGACCGCGACCTCATCGCCCGCCTGGCGCGCGCCGAGGCGGCCCGCCCCGCCGCGCGCGACGCGCACGCGCTGAAGGCCTGGGCCGACCGCGTGGCCGATCTGCGCGACCAGCTGCGCGCCTCGTCGCTGCAGGTGCTGCGGCGCTGCCGGCTGGCCAGCATGACGACCACGCGCGCCGCCTTCACGCTGAAGACACTGCGCGAGCTGTCACCCGACGGCGAGCCGCCGTTCGACCTGCTGGTGTTCGACGAGGCCAGCCAGGTGAGCCTGGCGCATGCGCTGGTGCTGATGCCGCTGGGCCGCGCGCGGCTGTTCGCGGGCGACCCGCAGCAGCTGTCGCCGGTGCAGCGCAGCGAGGACCGGCTGGCCCGGCGCTGGCTGGGCCGGTCGGCGTTCGCGGAGATGCCCCGGCGCGCGCCGTCGGTGGCGCTGCTGGACGAACAGTCGCGCATGGCGCCGCCGGTGGGCGAGCTGGTCAGCCAGCTGTTCTACGACGGCGTGCTGCGCGTGGCGGCCGATGCGCAGGCCACACCGGACTGGCTGGCGGCGCGCCAGCGTGCGCTGGGCGACCTCCCGGCCGGCGAGCACGTGCATGTGCACCCGCTGAAGACCGACGGCGGCTGGGTGGCGGCCGAGCGCGGCCCGGTGCGACGCGAGTCGGCCGAGGCCATCGCCGCGCTGCTGGCGCAGGCGCTGGCCAGCGGGCAGTGGCAGCCCGAGGAGCTCATCGTGCTGACGCCGTTCCGCGCCCAGCGCGCACTGATCCGCCAGCGGCTGCGCGCGCACGGGCTGCCGGAGTCGCTGCGCGTCAGCACCGTGCACCGCGCGCAGGGCAGCGAGGCGCCGGTGGTGCTGTTCGACCCGGCCGACGGCGCCCAGCCCTTCCTGCAGGGCGAGGAGGCGCAGCGGCTGCTGAACGTGGCGCTGAGCCGCGCGCAGGCCAAGCTGGTGCTGTTCGTGTCGCCGGCGGACGCGGCGGGCGGGTTCCTCGGGCCGCTGGTGCGCAAGCTGCGGCTGGCGGCCGACCCGCACGCGGCGACGCCGCTGGAGGCGCTGGCGCGCCTGCCGGGCTTTCCGGCCAGCGCGGTGGGCCGGCGCGTGGCGGCGGGCCGGCATGCCGGCGAGCTGGTGCGGGCCAGCGGCGACGGCCGCGAGTTCTGGCTCGTCAATGAAAAAACCGGTGCCGAGCAACGCTTCGACACCGGCTTCTGGCTGCAGCGGGCAGCCCGACCCTAGCGAGCTGTTCGTTCCGCTCGATCGGGCCTGCGCCGCACGCTCGTCAGACCGCCGCGGTGACGACGATCTCGACCTTCCACTCCGGCCGGGCCAGGCCGGCGATGACGGTGGCGCGCGGCGGCGTGTGGCCGGGCGACACCCAGGCTTCCCACGCGGTGTTCATGCCGGCGAAGTCGGCGCGGTCGGGCAGGAAGATCTGCGCGCGCAGGATGCGGCTCTTGTCGGTGCCGGCGCGGGCCAGCAGCTTGTCGATGGCCGCCAGCACCTGGGCCGTCTGGCCCTCGATGCCGACGCTGGTGTCCTCGGGCACCTGGCCGGCCAGGTAGGCCACGCCGTTGTGCACGGCCATTTCGGACATGCGGGCGCCGACGTCGAAGCGTTCGATGGATTGCTTGCTCATGATTTCTTGCGGGGTTTGGTGGAGGGGTTCGGTTTGGCGTTGGCGGCTTTTTGCCCGAGCTTGCTCTCGGTGCCGGCCATCAGCTTCTTGATGTTGGCCTGGTGGCGCCACACCAGCAGCAGGCCCATGATGATGAGCGCCAGCGCCGTGGGGCCGGCTTCCCAAATGAGCAACTGATACATCGGCGCGAACGCGGCCGACACGATGGCCGCCAGCGACGAGTAGCGGCTGAACCAGGCAATGATGGCCCAGGTCGCCAGCGTGGCCACGCCCAGCAGCGGGTTCAGGCCGAAGATGACGCCGGCCGCCGTGGCCACGCCCTTGCCACCTTCGAACCTGAAGAACACCGGCCACAGGTGACCCAGGAAGGCGCCCAGGCCGACCAGCGCCGCCGTGCCTTCGCCCAGGCCGTGGGGCGCGCCCCAGAGGTAGACGGCCAGCACGGGCAGATAGCCCTTCAGCGCGTCGAAGACGAGGGTCAGGATGGCGGCGGCCTTGTTGCCCGAGCGCAGCACATTGGTGGCGCCGGGGTTGCCGGAGCCGTAGGAGCGCGGGTCGGACAGGCCCATCGCGCGGCTGACGATGACGGCGAAGGAGAGCGAGCCGATCAGATAAGCGGCGACGGCAGCGAGCAGAGGAAGAAGAGTGTCCATGCCGGGATTGTCGCGGCAGGGCCGCGCATGACCGCTGGTGCGGCCTCAGGGAAAGCGCGCCGCGCCGCGCTCCGCGCGCGCCCCCGGCCAGTCCGCGCCGCGCGGCCGCCCGCACCGGGCCCTGCCCGGCGCGCACGCGGCCCCGCGGGCGCGACACGACCAGGTCCGGCTGCACGCCGACGCCGACGAACCGGCTGCCATCGGGATAGCTGTCACGCTTCACGCAGATGCGCGCAGCGCCGCCGCCGGGCAGGCCGAACCACAGCGGCTGGCCGGTGCTGCCTCCGGTGGCCGTGCCCACCAGGCGCCCGCGCTGCAGCAGCTTGAAAGCCACGGCGGTGTCCTCGCCGGCGGAGAACGTGCCGGCGTCGATGAGCATCACCACCGGCCCGTCGAAGCGGCGCGCCAGCGGACGCTGAAAGGTCTCGGCGGGCAGGTCCAGCCAGCGCGGCGCCGCCTGCGCACCCAGGCGGGCCTGCACCAGCGGGCCGTCGTCGCGCACCTGGCTGAACGCCAGCGGCACCGGGCGATCCGTCAGCGCGCTGAGCAGCGCCAGCCCGTGGTCCGAGTCGCCGCCCACGTTGCCGCGCAGGTCCAGCACCAGCGCGCGGGCCTTCAGCACCTCGTCAAAGCGGGCATCCAGCAGCTTCACGGCGGCGTCGCTCTCGAACTGCCCGGCCCGCAGCACCGCCACGCCGTCGGCGCGCAGTTCCAGCGACTCGGCGGGCGCATTGGGCCGCGCCCGGTAGCCGCGGCGCGGTGCGCTGACCGTGTAGCGGGTGCCGTCGGCATGCGCCAGCACCAGCCGCACCGGCCGGCGCGCATCGCCCGCCAGCAGCATGCCTCCGTGCGAGCGCAGTTCGAGATCTTGCGGCGTGGAGCTGCTCTGATAAGGCGTCACATGCCGGGCGACATGCTCGTCCACGGCCAGCCCGTCCACCGACAGCACGAGGTCGCCCACGCGCACGCCGCGGCGTTCGAGGGCCGGGTCGGTCACGGCCAGTACCACGGTGCGGCCCTCGACCCGGCCGGTGCGCAGGCCGGGCCGCGCGAAGAAGCGCGGCAGCAGCGCGTCGGGCGGGTACGCGTTGCTGTGGCCATCACGCAGCAGTGCCGTGAAGCGCATCAGCTCGCGGTAGACGGCCTCGGTGTCGCGCGCCGCCAGTACGCGCGGGATGGCCTGCAGGTAGGCCCCGTCCCAGTCCAGCCCGGGCGCGTTGTCGAACCACGCAAAGCCCTGGCGCGCCGTGGCCCACAGCCGCGACAGCGCGGCCACGCGCTCGGCCGGGCTCATGCGGGCCGTGTAGGGCGACAGCAATGGCGACGCATCGGCCAGCCGCGGCCCCACGGCCAGACGCTCCCGCAGCGCGTGCGCCCTCGGGTCGGCCAGCAGCGCGGCCAGGTCGGGGTCGGCACCCTGGCCATCGGCGCGCGGCAACGGCGTCCAGCTCAGGCGCACGGCCGCGTCCAGCGCCGCCAGCGCCGCATCGGTCTGGCCCAGGCGACGCAGCACGCGCGCCTTGTCCAGCAGCAGCTCGTAGCGCCGCAGCCGCAGCTCGGCGTGCCCGCGGGCCAGCGCAGCGTTCAGCGGCGTGTCCAGTCGGGCGAGCGCCTCGTCGATGTCAGTCAGCGCCGCCTGCAAGGCCGGCACAGAGGCGGGCTGCGCACCACGCGCGGCAGCGGCATGGCGGTCGCGCAGCGCCGCAATGTCGGCGTCAACCTGATCGGCCGGTGTGCCGGCGTGGGCGAGCGCCAGCGCGGATGCCGCCAGCGCGCAGGCGAGACGGCGCAGCCGGGCCGGCCAGGGGGCGGCCAACGCCACAGCGGGGGTGGGGAGAATCATCATGGGCGGCATTGTCCGGCCCACCAGGCCGAAGCCTTGTCGGGCGCTGACGCCCGGTCGGCGGCCCTTCAGCTGCCGAAATACGGCCCGTCGCCGCGCGCCTGCGCGAAGGCGGTCTGCGGCTCCTCGACGACGACGCGCTCGCGCAAGCGCTGTTGCAGGAACTCGATCACCACGGCCTCGGCCCGGGGCTTCCATTGCGGCCGGGCCTCGCGCGAGCGGCCGTCGTGCTGGATGAAGCGGTAGGCCCGGTGGCCGGTGGGGCCGTAGATGACGACATGCGCAATCTGCGCCAGCGGCAGCTGAAAGTCGCGCGCGTCCCTGTCGGCGCGGCGGAGCGTCAGCTGCCCACCGGCGACCCGCACCAGCGGCTGCCCCTTTGGCCCATGCCGGCGCCACGCCAGCAGCGTGCGCAGGCCGAAGCCAATGGCCAGGCCGATGAGGACGACCGTGGTGAACCACGGCCCGCCCCTGCCGTACGTGACCGCCACCGCGGCGGCGACACCGACGATCAGCAGCGCGGCGCTGACCCACGGCGGCGGCAACGGCTGGTAGACGCCATCGGCATCCGTCACCAGGTTCGGAAACAACAACTTCATGCGACTCCCCTGTGCCACGCGGCTGTGGCGGCGCCCTGCCCCGTCGGCGGTTCGGGCAAGGATAGCCCGCTCAGTGCCGCGGCGGCCCTTCCGGCCGGGGCAGCAGCGCCAGCACCACCAGCGCCAGCAGCGTGCTGATGACGGCCGTGGACTCGCGCCCCATGCCGCAGGCCACGCCGATGGCGGCGGTCATCCAGATGCCGGCCGCCGTCGTCAGGCCCTGCACGTTCTCCTCGGCCCGCTGCTTGACGATCGCGCCCGCCCCGAGAAAGCCCACGCCGGCGATGACACCCTGCAGCACCCGGCTCAGGTCCCCCGGCGGCATGCCGCCCAGCAGCGGCACCAGCACGAACAGCGCCGAGCCCATGGCCACCAGCATGTGGGTGCGGATGCCGGCCGCCTTGCCCTTGTGCTCGCGCTCGTAGCCCAGCACGCCGCCCAGCAGCGCCGCCAGCAGCAGCCGCGTCAGGATGCGCGTCACCTGCTCGGCATCAGGCACGTCCGAGAACTCGGCGCGCAACGTCGAAAGAACCGTCTCCCACATGCCGGCGTTGCCGGCAATCGCCGTTCCCGCTCAGTTCGCGCAGGTGACCGGCCGTGCGCCAAGCAGCTCGGTCAGCACGCGCGGCTCGATGCCGACGAGGTAGCCACGCCGCCCGCCGTTGATGCAGATCCTGGGCAGCGCCAGGATGCCGGCCTCGACGAACACCGGCATCGCCTTGCGCACGCCGAACGGCGACGTGCCGCCCACCTGGTAGCCGCTGTGGCGCTGCGCCACCTCGGGCTTGCAGGGCTCCACCTTCTTGCACGCGATCTGCCGCGCCAGCTCCTTCAGGCTGACCGTGCGGTCGCCATGCATCAGCACGATCAGCGGCTCGGCCCTCTCGTCCTGCATCACCAGCGTCTTCACGACGGCATGCTCGTCCACGCCCAGCTGCCTGGACGACTCGGCCGTGCCGCCGTGCTCCACGTAGTCATACACATGCTCGGTGAACGCCACCCCGGCGCGCTTGAGCATCTGCGTGGCGGGGGTCTCGCTGACGTGGCTGGTCTTCTTGCTCATGCCGCTGATTTTCGTGTCAACGGCGCATGTCGTTAGGCGTTAACGATTTATTGTTTTACAGTAAGTTTTTCTTGTTTCACGAAAGCACCATGCCCGAGTCCTTTTCCGCCGACGGCCTGCGGCGCATCCGCCGCCTGTCCTGGATCGTCCGGCTGCTGTGCCTGGCGGGTGTGGTGTTCATCGGCACGCTGCCGTTCATCTTCTGGGCCCAGCCGGACTGGGTGGCGGAAGTGGCGGCCAAGACCTGGAGCCTGAACACCGTGCAGCTGGACGTGGGCTCGCGCCTGTGGGGCCTGGCGGCCATGCTGCTGCCGACCACGGTGAGCCTGTTCGCGCTGTGGCAGATGTGGTCGCTGTTCGGCTGCTTCGCGCAGGGCGAGCTGCTGGCGCGCCGGCCGGCGCAGCACCTGCGCCGGCTGGGCCTGGGCGTGTGCGCGCTGGCGGCCGCGCAGCCGCGGGGCACACGCTGGCCATCCTGGCGCTGACCTGGGGCAACGGCAAGGGCGAGCGCCGGCTGTGGTTCGGGCTGTCGTCGGACCACTACCTCGCGCTGCTGTTCGGCCTGCTGCTGCTGGCGCTGGCGCAGGTGCTGCTGGAAGCCGCACGCGTCGCGGACGAGAACGCCGAGTTCGTATGAGCCCCTCGTCCAAGGAGTACCTTGGCCGGTCCCCCGAGGGGACGGCGATGCTCGCGGCATCGAGCCGCGAGCACATCGCCACAGGCGGGCCGGCTTGGGGCGGCCCGGCGCTCGTCCCGCAAATCCGCCACCGACTTGCTAGCGAGGTGCGTTGACATGCCCATCATCGTCACCCTCGACGTCATGCTCGCGCGGCGCAAGATGCGCTCGCGCGAGCTGGCCGAGCGCGTGGGCATCACCGAGGCCAACCTGTCGCTGCTCAAGAGCGGCAAGGTGCGCGGCGTGCGCTTCGACACGCTGTCGCGCATCTGCGATGTCCTGCAATGCCAGCCCGGCGATCTGCTGGCCTGGGAACCCGGCCCCGAGCCGGACGACCCCGGCAGTCCTGGCTGACGCCCGGCGCCCCCTCTTCTTCTCCACGACCAAGCCCGCCATGCGCCCCCTGCTGCTGTCCGCCCTGCTGCTGCTCGCCAGCACCTCCCAGGCCCAAACGCCGCCCACCGAGACCGTGGTGTTGCCACCGGTGAGAACCGAGCTCAAGCGCGACGGCAGCGCGCTGCCCTACGCGCAGATCAACACCGTCATCGCCAAGCTGCGCCGCTACGGCGAGGGGCTGTTCCGCATGGACTTCAAGGTGGATACCGAGAAGACCAAGCGCCCGCTGGCCGAGATCCGCATGGCGGTGCGCAGCGACGATGCCGACTACCCGATCAAGCTCGACGCCCAGGGCGGCTTCGAGCTGCCCATCCTGCCCGAGGCCGAGGCCAAGACGGCCGACCTCGCGACCAACGTGGCCAAGGGCCAGATGGCCGTGCGCGGCACGCTGGAGCTGAACGTGACACCCGAGCAGGTGACCATGGCCAAGGTGCGCCAGATCGTGCGCGTGGCCCGCACGCTGCGCGAGGAGATGCTGCCCTGGTACCTGCGCTGGCTGTTCCCGCGCATCGAGGGCGTGCGCGTGTGCAGCGCCACCCCCACCTGGGAGCTGGAGTGGCCGGAGGACGACAAGCTGTTGGGCCTGCCGCTGCCGGTGGCCGCCGGCGAGCGCGACCCGCTGGAGCGCAAGGCCGCCCAGCCCCGCCCCTGCACGCTGCTGACCGGCCAGGAGAGCTGGCCCGACGCCGCCCGCCTGCTGCCGCCGCCCAACAGCCGCGTCAGCGTGAAGCTGCAGGGCTCATGAACCACCGCTGGGCCGCCCGCGCCGCCGTCGTCGCGCTGCACGCGGCGCTGCTGCTGGCGCTGTGGCAGCACCGGCCGGCCCGGCTGGATGACGCGGGACAGCGACGCGCGACGACCGTGCAGCTCATCCTGCCCCGGCGGCCGCCGCCGCTGCCGCCGGAGGCCGGCCGCGTGCCACCGCCGGCCCGGGCACCGGCCCTTGCCGCCATCGAGCCGCGGCCTTTCAGCATCGAGGCGCCGGCCGCGCCGGAGGCCGAGCGCCCGCCCGCGGCGATCTCCGCCGCGCCGGCGGCGGTTTCACCTGCCGAACCGCCACGCACCCCGCTGCGGCTGACGCTGCCACCGGGCTACGCCGCGTCCAGCGCGGCCGCGCGCAATCCGGCCCTCAGCGACCCGCGCAGCAACACGCCGCGGGCGACGCTGGAGGACCGCATCGCCGATGCCACCGGCGGCGCCGGCGCCTGGGTGGAGGAATCCACCAGCGAGAACCGCCTGCAGTCGGTCGGCGCGCTGGGCGAGTACCGCAGCGTCATGAGGCGCGGCAACACCTGTGTGGAGGTGTTCCGCTCCCGCATCGCCGACAACACCGCCTTCAACGGCAACGTGGCCCCGCTGGCGATGCGCATGGTGGGCAAGCCCTACACCTGCAAGGGGCCCGGCCGCTGAGGGTCAGGCCCCGGCGCGACCGAACGCGATCAGGCCGCCCGCCTCGTCCAGCAGCTCGAAATCGCCCCCCGCCATCACCAGCCGTGCGTCCTGGCCCAGGTAGGCCGGCTGCGCGAACGTGAGCTGGAACTGCTGCACCGGCAGCCACTGCCGGTGCAGCTCGCTGACGATGAGGTTGCGCAGCGCCAGCCCCTGTGCAAACGGCCGCGGCTGGCCGAACAGCCGGGCCACCAGCGGCGTCGTGTGCACCGGGTTGTGGTCGCCGGACACACGGCCGTAGCGGCGGCCCAGGTCGGGCGACAGCGTCAGCGTCCGCACGCGCGCACCGGGTGCGGCCGCGTCCAGCACCGCGCGGCGCCTGCGCAGCCCGAGCAGGTCGCGCAGCGGCTCGCGGGATTCCAGCGGCGGCAGTTGCTGCCAGTCGGCCGGCGGCACACGGCGGATCAGGAAGCGGTCCTCCACCCGCGCCAGCAACGCACCGCCCTCCTGCGGCGAACGCGCGATGAGCGTCTCCAGCACCACCAGCGCCTTGCCGTCCGGCAGCCGCCAGCAGCCCTTGAGCTCGCACAGCAGCGTCTGCTGCTGTGCAGCCGCCAGGGCGGCCGGCTCCAGCAGATGGTGAGTGCGGTGCTGGACGTGCAGCAGCCGGCGGAAGTTCAGGCCCAGCTGCCCGAACAGCCGCGTGTACAGCAGCGTGCCCACGCTCTGGTTGACCAGCAGCGGGCAGCCGGCGTCGGGGCCGAACAGCGCCTCCCAGTCGCGCTGCAACGAGGGCGGGATGGCCACCGGTGCGCACAGCCGCGGCTCTGCCACGGTGCTGCGCAGCCGGTGCGGTCGCAACAGGTTGAGCAGCGTGGCGGGCCAGTACCGGGCGGCGTAGGCGAGTCGGCGCTCGCAGCCAGGCAGGGTGAGCACCGGGGGCCGCGCACCTGCTGGCATCAGCGCCAGCTCCAGCGCGGGATCGAGATCAGCCATGACGTGTCTCCAGCGGACCGGACAGCACGGCCCGCAACCAGACAAACGCATTCGGCGGCGCGAACCCGTCAGGCCGCGCCAAAAAAAAGCCGTGCCTCAGCCGCCCCGGTCCGCGAGCGCCTGCTCCCGCAGCCGCAGCACGCGGCGCTGCACCTTGCCGGTCGTCGTCATGGGCAGCGCGTCGATGAACTCGATGTCCTTGGGGTATTCGTAGGGCGCCAGCCGCGCCTTCACATGCGCCTGCAGCGCCTCGACGAGGGCCGGGCTGCCCTCATGCCCGTCGGCCAGCACGACGTAGGCCTTGACCAGCGCGCCGCGCTCGGCATCGGGCTTGGGCACGACGGCCGCGTTGGCCACGGCCGGGTGCTTGAGCAGGCAGTTCTCGATCTCGCCGGGGCCGATGCGGTAGCCGGCGCTCTTGAACATGTCGTCGGTGCGGCCCTCGTACCACAGCGTGCCATCGGCATCGCGGCGGGCCAGGTCGCCGGTGCGGCACCAGTCGCCGGTGAACTTGGCCTTCGTCGCGGCCTCGTTGTTCCAGTAGCCGAGGAAGAACACCGGGTCGGGCGTGCCATGGCGGTCGAACGCGTTGACGGCCACCTCGCCGAGCTCGCCCGGCGCGCACTCGCGGCCGTCGTCGTCGATGACGGCCACGCGGTGGCCCGGGTAGGCCCGGCCCATGCTGCCGGGCCTGGCCGGCCACAGCGCCTGGCAGTTGCCGACGACGTAGTTCATCTCGGTCTGGCCGAACATCTCGTTGACGGGCACGCCCAAGGCGTCGCGGCACCAGCTGAACACCGCGTCGCCGACGGCCTCGCCGGCGCTCATCAGCGCGCGCAGCTTCAGGCCATGGCGGCGCGGCCGCGGCTCGGCCTTCATCATGGCCTTGAGCGCGGTCGGAAACAGGAAGGCGTGCGTGACGCCGTAGGCCGCCATCAGCTCGAAGGCCTTGGCGGCCGAAAACCGCCCCTGCCACGCGACGATGGGCCGGCCGAAATACAGCGTGGGCAGCAAGGCGTCCATCAGCCCGCCGGTCCAGGCCCAGTCGGCCGGGCTCCAGAAGACGGCGTCGCTCGGCTGGCGCGCGTCGAACGGATCGAAGCCGAACCAGTCCTGGCTGGCCACGAAGCCGCTGAGGTTGCCGATCAGCGCGCGCTGCGGGATCAGCGCGCCCTTGGGGTTGCCGGTGGTGCCGCTGGTGTAGATGAGGATGGCCGGGTCCTCGGCGCGGGTCGCCACGCGCTGGAAGCGCGCCGCCTCGGCCTGCAGCGCCTCCATCCAGCCCAGTTCGTCGCCCTGCACGCGGCACTCGCCGACCACGATGACGCGACGCAGCGCCGGGCACTGGGCCTTGACGTCGCGCAATGCCGGCATCGCCTCGCAGGCCGCGATGGCCAGCACGGCGCCACTGTCCTGCAGCCGGTAGGCCAGCGCCTCGGCGCCGAACAGCATCGACAGCGGCATGGCCACCGCGCCGATCTGCTGGAGGGCAATGTGGGCCACCGCCGTCTCGAAGCGCTGCGGCAGCACGATGGCGACGCGGTGGCCGCGCCGCACGCCCTGCGCCAGCAGCGCGTTGGACAGGCGGTTGGCGGCGCGCTGCAGCTGCGCGTAGCTGTAGGCGGCGCGGCAGCCGCTCTCGCTGTCGAAATAGATGGCGGTGGCCTTGGGCGTCTCGCGGGCCCAGCGGCCGCAGCAGGTCTCGGCGATGTTGAAGTCGTCCGGCACCTGCCAGCGGAAGGCGGCGTGCAGCTGCTCGTAGCGGTCTTCAGCCATCAGCCCCCCGATTTGAACGAGGGGCGATGCTAGCCAGCCCGTCCCGGGCCGGCGTCATGGATTGCCCTTGGCCGGAACCGGGCCGTCCGCCTGGCGGGCCGAGCGCAGGGCCGCTCCCAAGCCGGCCCGCGTTGGGCGATGTGCTTGCGGCTCAACGCCGCATGCATCGCCGTCCCCCAGGGGGACCGACCAGGATCGCCCGCGTTCAGCGTGGCGACCTGGGCGAGGGGCTCACAACCCCAGCCACGCGGACGGCGACCACATGCTGGGCCGGTCGCCATCGGCATAGCGCTCCAGCGCGTCGCCGGTCAGCCGGCAGATGCGCCAGTCGGGCATCACCTCGGCGCCCAGCTTCTCGTAGAAGCGGATGGCGTCCTCGTTCCAGTCCAGCACCGTCCAGTCGAAGCGGCCGTAGCCGCGCTCGCAGGCCAGCCGCGCCAGCTCGATGAGCAGCGCACGGCCCAGGCCGCTGCGGCGGTGGGCGGGGCGCACGTACAGGTCTTCCAGGTACAGCCCCGGCTTGGACAGGAAGGTCGAGAAGTTCTTGTAGAACAGCGCGAACGCCACGACCTCGCCGCCCACCTCGCCCACCATGCACTCGGCCACCGGGTCGTCGCCGAACAGGTGGGGCTCCAGGCTGTCGGGCGTCACGGCCAGCAGGTGGCTCAGGTTCTCGAACTCGGCCAGTTCGCTGATCAGCTGGACGATGTCTTTCAGGTCGCGCGGCTCGGCGGCGCGGATGTCGTGGCGGGGTGCGGGCATGGTGGCCCCATTGTCGGCGGACGGCCGTGGCCTACAGTGCGGATATGCCCCATGTCTACCCCCTTCGTCGCCCGCACCGCAGCGAATTCCTGACCCTTCGCGGCCTGCGCCACCATGTGCTGCGCTGGGGCCAGGCCTTGCCGGGCCGCCCGCCGCTGGTGATGGTGCACGGCTGGATGGACGTCGGCGCGTCGTTCCAGTTCGTCGTCGACGCTTTTGCCGAGGACCGCGAGGTCATCGCGCTGGACTGGCGCGGCTTCGGCCTGAGCGCCACCACCGGCGCCGACTGCTACTGGTTCCCCGACTACCTGGGCGACCTGGACGCGCTGCTGGACGCCGTCAGCCCCGGCGCGCCGGTGGACCTGCTGGGGCACAGCATGGGCGGCAACGTGGCGATGAGCTACGCCGGCGTTCGCCCGCAGCGAATCCGCCGCCTCATCAATCTCGAAGGCTTCGGCATGCCCGACGTCGCGCCCGCCGCCGCGCCCGAGCGGCTGGCGCGCTGGCTGGACGAGCTGAAGGACCCGCCCTCGCTGCGCCCCTACGCGACGCTGGCCGACGTGGCCGAGCGCCTGCGCAAGAACAACCCGCGCCTGGCCGCCGACAAGGCCGCCTGGCTGGCCGGCCACTGGGCGCGTGAGACCCCCGAGGGTTTCCTGCTGAATGCCGACCACGCACACAAGCTCGCCAACCCGGTGCTGTACCGCAAGGCCGAGGTGCTGGCCTGCTGGCAGCGCATCGCCGCGCCCACGCTGTGGGTGGAAGGCAGCGACGACCAGCTCGCGCGCTTCTGGGGTACGCGCTTCCCGCGCGAGGAGTTCGAGGCGCGGCTGGCCGTGGTGCCGGACGTTCAGCGCGTCGTGCTGCAGGACGCCGGCCACATGCTGCACCACGACCAGCCCGAGGCGCTGGCCGAGCATTTGGAACGCTTTCTGTCCTGACGCGCGCAGGCGGCGCAGCCGGCGGCCGGAAAATCGGGCCCATGGCATGTCGCTTGCCCTCCCTGCCCATCGCCCGCCGGCTGCTGCTGGCGTGGGCGCTGTGCGGCGCCGCGGCGGGCACCTCGGCGGTCGCATCGGTCGGTTGCGGGCGGCCACTCCAGGTGGCCGTGTCAGACCTGGGCGTGGGCAGCTACCAGGAGCAGGGCCAGTTGCGCGGCCTGATCCCCGATCTGGCGCAGGAACTGGCGGCCCGCAGCGGCTGCCGGCTGGAGCTGGTGTTCCTGCCGCGCGCCCGCGCGCTGCAGGATTTCGACGTCGGCCGCGTGGACGTCATCACCTCCATGCTGCGCACGCCGGAGCGCGACGCGCTGGGCCTGTACCTGCCTTACGGCTACACCAAGCACGACCTGCTGCTCGCGCCGGAGTCGGCCGCGGGCATCGCCAGCCTGGCCGACCTCATCCGCCGGCCCGAGCTGCAGCTGGGCGTGGTGCGCGGCATCCGCACGAACAGCCGCGTGGACCTGCACCTGGAACAGCTGCTGGCGACACGCCGCGCCGAGTACTCGCCGGACTTTGCCAACCTCGCCGCCAAGTTGACCGCGCGGCGTGTGCAGGCGGTCATCATGCCCAACGCGCTGCACATCAAGCTGCGCCGTGACGGCGCGCTGGCGGCCGACATCGCCACCATCAGCATCCCGGAGGCGCGCCCGCAGGTGCTGGGCCTGTACGTGAACCGCGCCACTGTGCACGCCGCCGTCGCCCAGCGGCTGCGCGAGCAGCTGGCGGCGATGGTCAAGAGCGGCTGGGTGCGGCAGGCCTACGTGCGCCACTTCGGCGAAGCCGAGACGCGCCGCATGGAGCTGGCGGCGCTGGAGCGCTAGGCAGAGTCCTGCAGGGACGCCTCCTCGTCCAGCTGGCGCATGCGCCGTGCGTAGACGATGACGATGGCGCAAAACCCCAGCAGCGCCCCCTGCGACGCCAGCCAGAACGCGAGCGGCCAGCCAAACAGCTCCACGCTGAGCTCGCGCGCAAACACCACCGGCACGAAGGCCACGAGCGCCCAGGCCAGCAGCAGCCCGGCTGTCAGACGGCGCGTGCGGCGCCAGTAGTCGCTGTTCACTGCCACTCCTTTGGCTTCAGGCCCCGCCGGGCCAAACGGCCCCGCCCGGGCGGCTCGCAGTGTGCCTGCTCCTGCCATGCAAAAATCGCGGCCTTTCCCGAACTGCACGGTTGTGCCCGTCATGGACATCGAACACATCAACCAAATCGGCAATTCCCTGGCCGACCTCTCAGCGCGCACCGACGCGCTAAGGGGGTATCTTTGACTTCGACCGCAAATCACTGCGACTGAACGAAGTCAACGCCGCGCTGGAGAACCCCAGCGTCTGGAACGACCCGAAGCGCGCGCAGGAGCTGGGCAAGGAGAAGCGCCAGCTCGAAACGGTGGTGGAGACCATCAACCACCTGACCACCTCGCTGGCCGACAACGCCGAGTTGTTCGCGATGAGCAAGGAAGAAGGCGACGAGGCCGGCATGCTGGCCATCGAGGAGGACGCCAAGGCGCTGCAGGCCAAGGTCGAGGAACTCGAGTTCCGCCGCATGTTCAACAACCCGGCCGACCCGAGCAACTGCTTCATCGACATCCAGGCCGGCGCCGGCGGCACCGAGGCCTGCGACTGGGCCGGCATGCTGCTGCGCCAGTACCTGAAGTACTGCGAGCGCAAGGGCTTCAAGGCCACGATGGAAGACGAGACGCCGGGCGACGTGGCCGGCATCAAGAGCGCCACCATCAAGGTGGAGGGTGAGTACGCCTTCGGGCTGCTGCGCACCGAGACCGGCGTGCACCGCCTCGTGCGCAAGTCGCCGTTCGACAGCTCCGGCGGCCGCCACACGTCGTTCGCGTCGCTGTTCGTGTACCCGGAAGTCGACGACTCCATCGAGATCGACATCAACCCGGCCGACGTGCGCACCGACACCTTCCGCGCCAGCGGCGCCGGCGGCCAGCACATCAACAAGACCGACTCGGCGGTGCGCCTGACGCACATCCCGACCGGCATCGTCGTGCAATGCCAGGACGGCCGCAGCCAGCACAGCAACCGTGACGTCGCCTGGAAGCGCCTGCGCTCGCGGCTGTACGACCATGAGATGCGCAAGCGCATGGAAGAGCAGCAGAAGCTGGAAGACACCAAGACCGACGTCGGCTGGGGCCACCAGATCCGCTCCTACGTGCTGGACCAGAGCCGCATCAAGGACCTGCGCACCAACTACGAGACCTCGGCCACGCAGAAGGTGCTGGACGGCGACCTCGACCCCTTCATCACCGAATCGCTGAAACAAGGCGTGTGATGACCCACCCCCGAGGCGCTGCGCGCCTCTCCCTCAAGGGGGCACCGTCAGTGGCCCGGCACCGCCGGTTCCACAACGGCCGCCGGACGACGCAGCCTGCCCCATCGGGCGGCTGCGATGCTTGCCTCGATTGAAACCACCGTTTTCCAAGGAAGCCCCGCATGCGTGAAGGCACCGCTCCCCTGATCCAACGCCTGGACTACCAGCAGCCGGCGTTCTGGATCCGCAAGGTCGACCTGACCTTCGACCTCGACCCCGCCAAGACCCTCGTCACGAGCAAGATGCAGGTGGAGCGCAACCGCGCCGTGCCGCACGGCCCGCTGCGCCTGCACGGCGAGGAGCTGAACCTGCTGCGC
>JAYSCT010000086.1:0-19961 GCA_041914785.1 Roseateles sp. | reverse complement strand
TGGTCGAGCACACGCAAATGGTCCACCGGGGCGAAAGGCCTGCCGGCCGTTCCGTTGGGCTGGATCGGGCCGAACAGAACGGCCGACGTCACGCCAAGGCCGTGCTCCGGGCCGTCCGGGTCATCGTCAGCGTGTTCGTCGAGCTTTCGATATGAGCGCAGCCAGGGGCCGATGGGGTGATGCTTGGGCAAGCCACCGTCCAGGACGGCGACGCGAGGCTCGGACGACAGAGCTTGTTCGGTGGGAAGGTTGCATCCCACCGAGGGCCCACCGCTGCGGTGCAACGGGCGGATGCCGCGCAACTTGGGCACCGGCCGTATCACCCGGACGAACGAGAAACTGGCCAGTTTCTTGACGTCGATGGACTTGCCCTCGACCGGCACGAACCATAGGTTCCCGGCGACGAAATCGACTTCACTGTGGACCTTCACGCCCTCCCGCTGGGCGAACTTCACGAAGGCCTTTTGGATCAGTCCTGGGTCTTCGTCCGGCAACAAATGCAGGCCCACCTCAAAGAACCGATCTTTCGGTCCGCCCAGGCTCACGATGCGCTCCGCCGGCGCGAAGGCGGCGAACTTTTCGATGTGAGCCAGGTCCTCGCCCTCGTCGGACTGCGCGTCGATGGTCTCGGTCCACTGCGACAGGTTGCGAAACGCCTGACGCTTGCCAGCGACGAACAGTTCAGTGGTCGTGGTCTCCTGCGGTTGCCCTTTCCGGGTCCAGGCCTGCGGCTTGACCTTGACGGTGCGGCTGCCGATCGGCTCCAAACCCGTGCTGCGCAACAGGCCGGTCGGGAAGTAGGAGCGAGCGATGAAGCTGGGATTCATCATCAACCGGGCCACCGCGAAATCGCCCGGGCAAGCGTCGGGCGGGAGTTCGTCCAGTGCCTTCGCAGTGCTGCGAAACTGGGGAACCAACAGTTCCCGCGCCTGCGCGAAGGTATAGACCTCGGCTTTTCCGGGCATGCGCTTCGGGCCGACGATGTCGTGGGTCAGCAACTCGCCACGGCCGATCAGGAAATTGGTTTGGCTCATGCGTCAGCCTTTCTCCGGGGCGCGGTCTTTCTGGCCGCAGGCGCCTCGTTGGCGTATTTGCGGATCGTGTCCCGGCTCACGCCAGTGATGTCGGAGACGGCGTGCTGGGACAGGCGGGTCTGCTTGGCCAGCATCACCGCCAGATCGATGCGGCCCTGCCTGTCGAGTGCCAAGGCGCGCGCCTTCATGAAGTCCTCGACGAGATCAGCGTCGGTGGTCGTGCCCAGGGCCACGGCGCGCCGGAATCGCTGCACATCGCGCTCGATGTCGCTGAACGAGTGCCCGGCGAATGCAAACACCAGGATGTCGATCCAACGGGCAAAGAGGGCGTAGTCCGGCCCCAGGAAGCGCTTAATGGCTTCCTTGACGCCCTGCTCATTGGGCGTCTTGAACTGGATCACCAGGTCGAAGCGACGCCACAGCGCCGGATCGATCAGTTCCGGGTGGTTGGTGGCCGCCAGCAATACGCTGCTGGCGGGCCATTCATCGACCTCCTGCAGGATTACCGTGACAAGGCGCTTGAGTTCGCCCACGTCGGTGTCGTCGCTGCGCCGCTTGGCGATGGCATCGATCTCGTCCAGCAGCAACACGCAGGGCTCACGCTTGGCGAAGTCGATGGCGGCGCGCAGGTTGGCGCCGCTCTTGCCCAACAGGCTGCTCATCACGGCGGTCAGATCGAGCACGTACAGCGGCACTTTCAGCTGTGCGGCCAGCCAGCGGGCCGTGAGCGTCTTGCCGACTCCGGGCGGCCCCACAAAGATGGCCGAACGGGTGGGCGTGAGACCCATGGCCCGGAGCCGATCGCTCTGTCGGCGCTCTGCGATGAGCTGCGTCAAGACCTCCTCGACCTCACCGGACAGCAGTGGTGCGTCCCTCGTCGGCTCATCCTTGAACACCTTCAGAAGCGAGAGGCGGGATTCGTCGTCGACCGGTAGGCCTTGGGTCGCCGACGACGGAGGCGACAGCTTGCGCATGGGAGAGACGTTGCGCACTGGCTTCGACTTCAGGTACAGCTCGAGCTGTTCGGCCAGGTCGGGTGCCGTGCCCCGGTACTTGCGGACCAGCCGCGCCGCGAACAGGCGCACGTCTTCGGTCTGCTCGGCCAGAGCCAAGCGAACCAACTGGGCTAAATCTGATTGCTCTTCCTTCATTTCGCCCAACATTTCAATAAGTCATTGATTAATATTATAAATTTCCGATAAAATATCGGACTATATGTATTGTCTCACAGATTGACAGGGAGTTCCAGGCGAACCTCATCGGCCTAAACCACACCGCTAAGGGCGCGGTTCGAAGTCCTCCGTTGCGCGAGCTGGCGCATGACCTCAAGCATCCGTGGGAGGAGTCAGTCGACGAATTGCTGACGCGCCTTCGTGGCCGGCAGGAGAAGGACGGCGGCGTTGCGGCAGGGTTCGCATCTGGGCGATAGTCGGAAGCGTCGCGAATCGCTGCGACAGAGCGTTTAGCAGCGCGGTGGCCCCACTAGCCAATCGGGCTTTGCCGCTTGCACGTCGGGAGGCTGGGTGCGCACTCGTCCAGCGACGGGTTACTCTATACAGGCTTGCGGCAGCCATATCGTTTCGGCGCGCAGGTAGCGGACGGAAATCGACCTGTACCGCGAGCGCCACCCAGTCGAGATCGTGATCAGGGGACGCTGACAACCGCGTCAGTTCGTCCCTAGCATTGCCTCACCGCTCCAACACGTCTTCCGCCGCATCGGCCGTGATGGCGTCTTGGACCAACCGCCGCACGCTCTGCCGTATCTCTGCCGGAAATTCCGCCTCGGCATCGTTCGCCTGGACGCAGCGCGTGATCACGAGGCGCGCGGCTAGGTGGAGATTTGCCGGGCGCACCACCTCGATGGCGGGGCGCGGGCCCAACTCGTCGTAGATATGCAGCAGCGCGTGGTAAACCTGCCAGGTGTCGAGGCCGCAGGGCACCTGCTTGAGCACGCTCTGCACGAGCCGGCGCTTGAGCGGGTCGAGCTGCCAATCTGGAACACGCTGGCCACGGTGGCCCATGTGTATCGACAGCAGGTTGCCCGCCTGGATCTCGTAGGTGATCCACCGGCGCGACTTGCCGGCGAGCTTGGCGTAGTCGGCGACCGTGAGGTTGTGCGGTGCCTCGAACGCCTCCAGCACGTCCAGGCGTTCGCGCTGCACGTCGGACAACCGGGGCCGCGCATACTCAGGCATGCGCACGGCCGACAGGCGCTGCACCGATGCCGGCGCTTGGGGCAGGTCCGGCGCCGGCGCGGTCACGATCAACTGCGGCGCTGCGAGGTCGACCACGGGCGGATGTACGGCCGCCTGGCCAGCGATGGTCGGCAGGCCCTGCAACGTGATCGTCAGGTGGCGGCTGGCGACCTCGACCTGGTTCTGCTCGAACAGGTCCAGGCGGTCGGCCCAATCCTGCATCATCACGCGGCGCTGTTCGACGTACTCGGCATGGTTGTAGGTCGCGCTGATCTTGTCCGGGTCGGCGTGCGAGAGCTGGGCATCCACCCACTTTTTCGGGTAGCCGAGTTCGTTGAGCGCGGTCGACATCGTCGCGCGGATGCCGTGACCCGTGAGCTGGTCTTCGTAGCCCATGCGCTTGAGCGCCCCGTTGAACGTGTTTTCGCTGAGGGGATGCTTCAAGCACCAGTCGCCCGGAAGGAGGTAGACCTGGGCCGGTTTGCACTGGTACAGCAGATGCCGAACGATCTCCTGGGCCTGCACCGACAGCGGCACGATGTAGGGCGGGATGTCCACCAGGCGCTTGCGCTTTTTCTTGGTGAGCAGCGCGCGCTGCTTGAGCCTGGCCACCGGGATGATCCACAGGCCTTGCTCCAGGTCGAACTGGTCGGGCGTGGCGAAGCGCAGCTCGCCGGTGCGCACGCCGGTGAGCATCAGCAGCCGGATGCCCAACTGCGTGTTCAGGCGCCCGCGGTACTTGCGCAGCGTCTGCAACATGATCGGCAGCTCGGGCATGCGCAGGAACGGGTTGTGTTCGACCGGCGGCAGTGGCAGCGCGACGACCTCCAAGTCCCTGGACGGGTTGTCGTGCATGTTCGGGATCGCCACCGTGGCGTAGGTGAACAGTTGCATGAACCACGTCCGCAGCTTCTCGGCCACCGATAGCGAGCCGCGCTTTTCCACCTTGCCGATGATGTCCAGCAGGTGCGCTCGGGTGATGTCGTAGATGGTCAAGTGACGCAGCGCGGGGAACACATCCTTCTTGAAGACGCGCGCGATCTGCTCCAGGCTGGTTTGCCGTCCTTCCTCCAGCGACAGCTTGCGGTGTTTCAACCACTGGTCATAGACCGCCTGAAACGTGTGCTCGCCCGCCAGTACGATCGCGTGCCGCTTGCGTTTGCGTTCGGTATGCGGATTGACGCCCTTGGCGAGCAAGGTGCGGGCTTCATCGCGCAGCTCGCGCGCCTCCTTCAGGGAGAGCGCCGGGTAGCTGCCGAAAGACATGCGATCGCGCTTGCTGCCCCAAGTGAAGCGGAAGTGCCAGGCCTTGGTGCCGTTGGCGGAAACGAAGAGGGAGAGGCCGTCCGAATCGGCCAACGTATACGTCTTACCGGTCGCCTTGGCCTGGCGAACCATGAGGTCTGAGAGCATGAGCCCAACTCCTGAAAATCGAGTTGGCTGCCATGGTCCTGTTTGACCCCACGCCGCTCCAGCAACTATGCGGAAGCGGGAAGCTCCGCTTTCCGATGTACCACTTGATGTACCGTTTTGTACCGGCAGTCAGTGGTTTTCGCTGGAAGTCACTGGATTCAGCGATGGCGAAAAAGCTAAATAGTGACAATCACTTGCGACGTTCCTCGGTCTTTTCTGGAAGTCCCTGGAAAGTCGAAGTGGAGCGGGTGATGGGAATCGAACCCACGTAGTCAGCTTGGGAAGCTGAAGTTCTACCATTGAACTACACCCGCGTCGGGCGGCGAGTTTACGTGATGGCGCGAGCCCGATCGGGGATTGCTGTAGGACAGTGCCGCATGAACGACTTGTTGCATCCATGGCGGCCGCGGTCTCGTGAACCCGCCCTAGCATGTCGGCCACCCACAACCGCCTCCCCAAGCAGGAGCCAACAATGAAGAACATCGCCCGCCGCGCCCTCACCTCGCTGCTCATTTCATCCCTGGTCTTCAGCAGCATGGCGCAGGCGGCGCCGACCGCGCTGATCAGCACCGAACAGGCGGCCGCGGCGATGCAGCCCGCCGCGCGCTCGCAAGCCCACGCCCGCCTGCATGCCGCGCTGGACCGTACCGACCTGGCCGCCATGCTGCAGGCCCGCGGCGTGTCGACGGACGAGATGCGCGCCCGCGTGGACGCGCTGACGGATGCCGAGGCGCAGCAGATGGTCACGCAGATCGATCGTGACCCGGCCGGCGCTGCAGACGTCGTCGGTGTGCTGTTCACCGTGTTCATCATCCTGCTGGTGACCGACATCCTGGGCCTGACCAAGGTGTTCCCGTTCACGCGCTCGGTGCGTTGATCGCCCGGGCTGCCGCGGCAGCGGCCGCGCTGCTGCTGAGCGGCTGCGCGGCCCTGTTCACGCCGCCACAGACAGCCGCCCTGCTGTCCGCCCCGTCGCCAGACCTGCCGCCGCGGGTCGAGCGCACGGAGGTGCCGTTTTTCTCGCAGACGCGTGACCACTGCGGCCCGGCTGCGCTGGCCACCGCGCTGGCGCACGCCGGTCTGCACGCCGACCCGGACCGCCTGGCTGACGCCGTCTTCCTGCCTTCCCGCGCCGGGACGCTGCAGCTGGAGATGCTGGGCGGCGCGCGCCGCCAGGGCGCGGTCGCCACGCGGCTGCCGCGCGAGCTGTCCGCACTGCTGCACGAGGTGGCGGCCGGCCACCCGGTCGTCGTGCTGCAGAACCTCGGGCTGGACCTGCTGCCCCGCTGGCACTACGCCGTCGTCGTGGGCTACGACCTGCCCTCCCGCGAGCTCATCCTGCGAAGCGGCACCACGGAACGCGAGGTGCTGCCGCTGCGCACCTTCGAGTACACCTGGGCGCGCGGCGGCCACTGGGCCATTGCCGTGCTGCCGCCCGACCAGTTGCCCGCCACCGCGCGGGAAGCTGATGCGCTCGACGCCGCCGTCGGCTTCGAGCGCGCCGCGCCGCCCGCCCGGGCGGCACAGGCCTACCAGGCGCTGCTGGCACGCTGGCCGGCCAACCTGCTGGCCGGCATCGGCCTGGGCAACACGCGGGCGGCCGCCGGAGACGCGGCCGGTGCGCGCGCCGCCTTCGAGGCCGTGGCGACACGGCACGACAGCGCGGTGGCCTGGATCAACCTGGCACGGCTGCGGCTGGACGCGGGTGACCGCCCCGGCGCACTGGCCGCGGCCAGACAGGGCCTGCAGCGAGCCAACGCCACCGAACCCGCCTGGCGCGATGCGGCCATCGCCACACTGGCGGCCGTGGACGCTGGCCACTGACGTCCGCCGAACGGCCAACGCACGGCTACAGTCGCGCGCATGACGTCCGACGCCGCACTCGCCCAACGTCCTCCTGCCACCCTCGCCGTCGCCTGGCGGCAACTGCTGCGGGACTGGCGCGCCGGCGAGCTGCGGCTGCTGATGCTGGCCGTGGCGCTGGCGGTCGCCGCGCTGTGCGCGGTCGCTTTCCTGTCGGACCGGCTCGACCAGGGCCTGCGCCGGGACGCCGCGCAGCTGCTGGGCGGCGACGCCGTCGTCGCGAGCGACCAGCCAACGCCGCAGGCCCTCGTCGACCTGGCGGCCGAGCTGAAGCTGACCACGGTGCGCACGGCGGCCTTCCCGAGCATGGCGCGCGCCGATGACGCCCAGGGTGGGGAAAGCCGACTGGTGTCGGTGAAGGCGGTCGGCAGTGGCTACCCGCTGCGCGGCCGCATCACGTTGCGAGAGGCCCTGCCGGGCCAGGGCCCGGCGCCGGCGGCCGGCACCGTCTGGGCCGACCCGGCGGTGGCCGACGGCCTCGGCCTGAAGCTGGGCGACTGGCTGCTGCTGGGCGACAGCCGGCTGAAGCTGGCGGGTCTCATCGAGACCGAGCCGGACCGCGGCGCCGGCTTCATCAACTTTGCGCCGCGCGTGATGCTGGCGGAGGCTGACCTGGCCGCCACGCACCTCGTGCAGCCGGCCAGCCGCCTCACCTATCGGTTGGCGCTGGTGCCGGCGCCGGGCGCGGCGCCGGATGCGGTGAAGCGTTTCGTGACGGGCGCCGAGAAGCTGATCGAGACGCAGAAACTGCGCGGCCTGAGGCTGGAGTCGCTGGAGTCGGGCCGGCCCGAGATGCGCCAGACGCTGGACCGGGCGGCACGCTTCCTGCGGCTCGTCGCGATGCTGTCGGCGCTGCTGGCCGCCGTGGCCGTGGCGCTGGCCGCGCGCGACTTCGCCGCCCGGCACCTGGACGCCTGCGCGATGCTGCGCGTGCTGGGCCAGCCACAGCGGCGTATCGCCTGGGCCTACGGGCTGGAGTTCCTGCTGGCCGGGCTCGCTGCCAGCGTCGTCGGCGTGCTGCTGGGGCTGGGGCTGCACCAGGTGTTCGTGTCGCTGCTGGCCGGCCTCATCGACGTGGCGCTGCCGGCGCCCAGCGTCTGGCCGGCACTGCTGGGCCTGGGCCTGGGGCTGTCGCTGCTGATGGGCTTCGGCCTGCCGCCGGTGCTGCAGCTGGCGGCCGTGCCGCCGCTGCGCGTCATCCGCCGCGACCTGGGCGCGCCCAAGGCGAGCTCGCTGCTGGTGCTGGGCGCGGGCGTGGCGGGCCTGGCGGCCATCCTCGTCGTGCTGGCGGGCGACCTGACGCTGGGCGCCATCGCGGCCGCCGGCTTCGCGGGCGCGGTGCTGCTGTTCGCGCTGCTGGCTTGGGCTGCGGTGAAGCTGCTGCGCCGCATTGTGCCCGCCAACGTCAGCGGGGCCGGCGTGCCGCGGTGGCTTCTGCTGGCCACGCGCCAGGTGGCAGCGCGGCCGGGCTTCGCGGTGATGCAGGTGTCGTCGCTGGCCGTCGGCCTGCTGGCGCTGGTGCTGCTGGTGCTGCTGCGCACGGACCTGATCGACTCCTGGCGCGCCGCCACGCCGGCGGCCGCGCCGGACCGCTTCGTCATCAACATCCAGCCGGACCAGGGCGCCGACTTTCGCCAGGCGCTGGCCGACGCCGGCGTGCAGAAGTACGACTGGTACCCCATGATCCGCGGCCGCCTGACCACGCTGAACGGCGATGCGGTGCAGGCCAGGCGCTTTGCCGACGACCGCGCGCAGCGCCTGGCCGAGCGCGAGTTCAACCTCAGCCACACGGCCGAGCTGCCCGACCACAACCAGATCGTCGGCGGCCGCTGGGGCTCGGCGGCGCCGGGCGAGCTGGGCCTGAGCGTGGAGGAAGGCCTGGCCAAGACGCTGAACCTGAAGCTGGGCGACCAGATGGCGTTCGACATCGCCGGCCAGCCGGTGCAGGGCCGCGTGACCAGCCTGCGCAAGGTGGACTGGTCGTCCATGCGCGTGAACTTCTTCGTGCTGTTCGAGCAGGCGGAGCTGCCCGATCTGCCGGCCACGCAGATCGCCGCGTACCGCACGCCGGCCGCTGCGAAGCTGGACCGCGAGCTGGCGCGCAGGTTCCCCAACCTCACCGTCATCGATGTGTCGGCCCAGCTCAACCAGGTGCAGGGCGTGCTGGACCAGGTCATCCAGGCCGTGCAGTTCCTGTTCGGCTTCACGCTGGCGACGGGGCTGGTGGTGCTGCTGGCCGCGGTGGGCAGCACGCGTGAGGCCCGCACGCGCGAGTTCGGGCTGATGCGCGCCCTGGGCGCACCGTCCTCGCTGCTGGCGCAGGTGCAGCGCGCCGAGCTGCTGGGCGTGGGCGCGCTGGCCGGCTTCCTGGCCGGCGTGGTGGCGCTGGTGCTGGCCGCGCTGCTGGCGCGCTTCGTGTTCGAGTTCGACTGGCAGCTCAAGCCCTGGGTGCCGCTTGCGAGCGCCGCTGCTGGCGCGCTGCTGGCCTGGAGCGCTGGCTGGTGGAGCCTGCGCGGCGTGCTGCAGCGGCCGGTGGTGCAGACGCTGCGGGAGGCGCAGGCGGAATGAAGCTGCCCGGTGCCCGTGATCTCGGCCGCTACCTGGCGCTGACCGCGGGCATCACGGCCATCTACTACCTGCTGGGCCGCCTGGGCCTGCTGATGGTGCTGCCGCCCTACCAGCTGGCACCCATCTACCCGGCTGCCGGCTGGGGCCTGGCCGTGCTGCTGGTGCTGGGGCTGCGCTACCTGCCGGCGGTCGCGCTGGGGTCGTTCGTGGTGCAGGCCACCATGCTGGGCAGCCAGGCGCTGCCGCTGGCGCTGGCCATCGGTTGCGGCGCGGCCGCGCAGGCCGCCGCCGGAACGCTGCTGGTGCGGCGCTGGTGCGGGCAGCCGTTGTTGCTGGCATCGCCGCGCGAGGTGGCGGGCTACCTCGGCGCCGCTGCGCTGGCGGGCTTGGTCAGCCCCACCTGCGCGACGCTGGCGCTGAAGGCCGCGGGCGTCATCGCGCAGGCGCAGATGGGGCTGGTGTGGACGATCTGGTGGACCGGCGACCTGATGGGCGTGCTGATCGCGGCGCCCATCACGCTGGCGCTGATCGGCCATCCGCGCCAGGCCTGGGTGCCTCGCCGCCTCAGCGTGGGGCTGCCGATGCTGCTGACCACGCTGCTGGTCGGCCTGGGCGTCGCCGTGACGGTGGAATGGGACCGCCAGCGCAACCGGGCCGACTTCACGCGCGAGGCCGCCAATGCGGCGCAGGCGCTGGCCGGGCGGCTGCGTGAACCGCTGCTGGCGCTGGAGGGCGTGCACGCCCTCGTCAAGGTCAAGCCGCTGCCCACGCGTGAGGAGTTCGAGCGGGCCACGCGCGGTTTCCTGACGGAGGACAGCCCGCTGATCGCCCTCGGCCTGGCGCTGCGGGTGCCGCGCGCGGAGCTGGCGCAGTTCACCGCCGAGGCGGCCGCGGATCGCTTCCCGAACGGCTTCCAGGTGCGTGACCGCACGCGCGCCGGCGACCGGGAGCCGCCGCCCGGCGAGGACGTGATGGCCATCCGGCTCATCGAACCGTTGTCGCGCAACGCCGGCGCGCTGGGCATCAACGTGCGCAGCGTGCCGGTGGCGCAGGTCGCGACGGAGCAGGCGGCAGCCTCGGGACGCGCGGTGGCATCGGCCGGCTTCCAGCTGTCGCAGGACAACGAGGGCGTCGGCGTCGTCATCTACCAGCCGCTGCAGCGCGGCCCGGACGGCGTGGGCGGCTTCGTCTTTGCCACGCTGCGCCCGGACGTGCTGCTGTCGCGCCTGGCCGCGGAGTGGCCGGAGTACCTGGGCCCATGCCTCGTGGACCTGGAGGCCGGCGTCGCGCTGCGCCGCCTGGCCGGCCGGCGCGGCTGCGAGGCGGTGCAACGCGGCGCCGACTCGGCACTGCCGCTGGTGACGCTGCCGCTGACCTTCGGCGGCCGCGCGTGGGAAGTGCGCATCCACGACCTGCCCGGCCTCACGCCAGCGCCGGGCCGCAGCTGGGCGTTCGCGCTGGTGGGCCTGGTGGCCACGGCGATGGTGGGGGCGCTGCTGCTGCTGATGTCGGGACGCACGCAGCATGTGGAGGCACTCGTGCGGGAACGCACGGCGGCGCTGCAGCGCGAGATTGCCAGCCGCGCCGAGGGCGAGCATGCGTTGCGGCAGAGCGAGCAGCGCTTTCGCAGCATCTTCGAGACGGCACCGATCGGCATCGCATTCACCGACCTGGACGGCGGCTTCCAGGAGGTCAATGCCTATTTCTGCGGCCTGGTGGGCCGCCCGGCCGAGCAGCTGATCGGGCGTCGCTCCATCGACATCACGCATGCCGAGGACCGGCGCGAGGACATCCGGCTGGCCCGCCGGCTGATGCGCGGCGAACTGCCGTTCTACCGACGCCTGAAGCGCTATGTGCGGCCGGACGGCAGCGACGTGCATGCCCGCGTGCTGGTCAGCCTGCTGCGCGGCAGCGACGGCCGGCCGCACCGGCTGGTGGGCATCGTCGAGGACATCACCGACCAGCTGCGCATCGAGGAGCTGGGCCGGGCCCGCGAAGCCGCCGAAGCCGCCAACCAGGCCAAGAACGAGTTCCTGTCGCGCATGAGCCATGAGCTGCGCACACCGATGAACGCCATCCTCGGCTTCACCCAGCTCATGCAGATGGACGCCGGTGAGCCCCTGCCGCCGGGCCAGCGCACCCGCGCGCAGCAGATCGCCCAGGCCGGCTGGCACTTGCTGGAGATGATCAACGACACGCTGGATCTGTCGCGCATCGAGGCCGGCTCGCTGCGGCTGGAACTGGCGCCGCTGGCGCTGCCGCCGCTGCTGGCGCGCGCGCTGGCGCTGGTGCAGCAGACCGCCGCCGAGCGCGGCCTGGCCATCAGCCAGCGCCTGGCCCCGGACGCGCTGCGGCTGACCGGCGACGCCACCCGCGTGACGCAGGTGCTGACCAACCTGCTCAGCAATGCCGTCAAGTACAACCGCCCCGGCGGCAGCGTCACTGTCGAGGCCCGCTGCCCCGAGCCGGGCTGGGTCGAGGTGGCCTTGCGGGACACCGGCCTCGGGCTCACCGACGAACAGCGCGCCGCGCTGTTCCAGCCCTTCAACCGGCTGGGCCGGGAGCGCAGCGGGCTGCCCGGCACGGGCATCGGCCTCGTCATCAGCCAGCGCCTGGCCGAGATGATGGGCGGCAGCCTGCGGGCAGAGGCGGTCGTCGACGGCCCGGGGGCCTGCTTCGTCCTGCGCCTGCCCGCGGCCAGCGCATCACCGGCCGCGGCCCGGACCGACGTCAGCCCGCAGGAGCCCGCGCCCGCGCTGGCGGGGCCGCAGCGGCGGCTGCTGTACGTGGAGGACAACCCGCTGAACGCAGACGTCATGCGCGGCATCCTGGAGCAGCGACCCGGGCTGGAGCTGGACGTGGCGCCCACCGTGGAAGCCGGCCTGCGCGCACTGCGCGAGCGGCCGCCGGCGCTGCTGCTGCTGGACTGGCAGCTGCCCGACGGCGATGGCCTGGCGCTGCTGCGCCAGCTGCAGGCGCCCGGCGCGCCAGCCGTGCCGGTCATCGTCATCTCGGCCAACGCCCAGCCCGAGCAGATCGAACTGGCCCGTCAGGCCGGCGCCCGGCACTACCTGACCAAGCCGCTGGATGTGCGCGAGCTGCTGGCGCTGGTTGACGAATTGTTGGCATCGCCCGTCCAGCCGGAGCGGGCAGAATGAGCGGCTGAGATCCACCCGCGCCGTACCCATGAGCTCCACCGACCTCGTTCCCGCCAACTCCGGTGCCCAGGCCGTGCAGACCCTGGCCCACACCGAAGGCCGCCAGTTCCTGACCTTCCGCATCGGCCAGGAGGAATACGGCCTGGACATCCTGCGCGTGCAGGAAATCCGCTCCTATGAAGCGCCCACCCGGGTCGCCAATGCGCCCGCCTTCGTCAAGGGCGTCGTCAACCTGCGCGGCGTCATCGTGCCCATCCTGGACCTGCGGATCCGCCTGGGTCAGGCCGGCGAGTACAACGCCTTCACGGTCGTCATCGTGCTGAACGTGGCCGGCCGCGTGGTGGGCATCGTCGTCGACTCGGTGTCCGACGTGCTGGAGCTGGGCACCGACGAGATCAAGCCGCGCCCCGAAGTGCCGGCCGCGATGGACGCCCGGTTCATCACCGGCCTGGGCAAGCTCGGCGACCGCATGCTGATCCTGCTGGACATCGAGGCCATGATCAAAAGCCCGGATTTCGGCTTGGTCGATTGATGGTTTTGCGCGTCAAGTTAGCGACTGCCAACTGTTCAAGCATCGTCAACACAGCGTTTCATCCAGACAAGCGTCGCCTTTAGCACTCGCGAAACCAGAGTGCTAATATCCACTCCACCGCTGCATCTCGTGGCGGGTCAGTAAGGATCAAGACGATGTCTGCTTCTTCCGCCATTGCCGTTCGCAGTCCCTGGGCCATGGTGCCCTCGCTGGGCAATCTGGACGCGTACATCTCGGCCGTCAACCGCCTGCCGCTGCTGACGGCCGAGGAGGAATCCTCCGCCGCACGCAGCCTGCGCGACAAGGGCGACGTGGAGGCCGCTGGCCGCCTGGTGCTGTCGCACCTGCGCCTGGTGGTGTCCATCTCGCGCCAGTACGTGGGCTACGGCCTGCCGCAGGGTGACCTGATCCAGGAAGGCAACGTGGGCCTGATGAAGGCCGTCAAGCGCTTCGACCCGGACCAGGGCGTGCGCCTGGTCAGCTACGCGATGCACTGGATCAAGGCCGAGATCCATGAGTACATCCTGAAGAACTGGCGCATGGTCAAGGTCGCGACGACCAAGGCCCAGCGCAAGCTGTTCTTCAATCTGCGCTCGATGAAGCACCAGATGAAGGCCGACCAGGAAGACGGCCAGACGCACCGCAACACGCTGAGCGAAGCCGAGGTGGCCCATGTGGCCAGCACGCTGAACGTGAAGCGCGAGGAAGTGCTGGAGATGGAGACCCGCATGTCGGGCGGCGACGTGGCGCTGGAGCCGCAGACCGACGACGAGGGCGAGAGCTTCGCCCCCATCGCCTACCTGGCCGACGACACGCTGGAGCCCACCCGCGTCATCGAGTCCCGCTCGCGCGACGCGATGGCCGGCGACGGCATCCAGCGCGCGCTGGAGGTGCTGGATCCGCGCAGCCGCCGCATCGTCGAGGAGCGCTGGCTGAAGGTGAACGACGACGCCTCGGGCGGCATGACGCTGCACGAGCTGGCGGCCGAGTACGGCGTGTCGGCCGAACGCATCCGCCAGATCGAGGTGGCGGCAATGAAGAAGATGAAGAAGGCGCTGACCGAAGCGGCCTGATCCGGACGCCGGACCATCAAAAAAGGCCCCGCATGGGGCCATGCCAGTCAGTTGATGCTGACTGGCATTTTTTTGGTCGGGACCTGATGCGCCCGGTTCCTGACCCCGGCGAGGGAATGCGCGTCCGGGTCGCCTTGGCGCAAGCATGAAGCGACAGCTCGATGTCCCGGGCCTTCCCACGGGCTGCCAGCGCCTGCTCCATCCACGCACCGTCGATCAACTCCGCCAACCGCGCCAGGCCGTTTGCGGGGCTTGCTTCGGGGTCTGCGCCAGAACACTTAGAAGCCGTCGCAAAGCAAAAAGGGGACCGTGTTCAACACGTTCCCCTTGTCGCCGCGGTCTCTTGGTCAGCGGCCTGATTGACTGGCGTTGCGCCTTTGGGTGGCCTTGTTTTGACCGGGTAAGCGGGTCAGGCTGTGAAGCTGCCGCCGCCCAGGCTGCGCCGCTCGGCCTTGCCGCCGGCGCCGTACAGGCCGGTGGGCTCGCTGGGGATCAGCACGTCCAGCGCACGGTCCAGCGACGCGTTGCCGCGCGCCAGCGTTTCGCGCTGCGCGGCCAGTAGGCCGCCGGCACGCACCAGGCGGTTGCGCAGCGCCGCCGGCACGCCGCCGCTGCGGGCGGCCTCGCCGAAGCTCTGCACGGCGCGGGCCAGGTGCTGGTGAAGCTCGGCCGCGTGCTGCTCGATGGCAGCCGCGTCGCGGCGCGTCAGCGCGTCGCCCAGCTGGTTCAGCGCCGCTTCGACGGCCAGCAGCGGCGCTTCCAGCTCGGCGCTGAGGACTTGGGGCGAGGCGATGGCGGTCATGGTTCAGTGTTTGTTGGCGCGCGCGCTCAGCAATTCTTGCGCATTTGCGACCAGCTTGTCCGCGATGGCATTGGCATTGATCGTGAACTTGCCCTCGCTGATGGCCTTGGCGATGCGGTCGACCTTGGCGGCGTCGAAGCTGCCGTCGTCGCTGCCGGCGGCGCTGGCCGCCAGCTTGGCGGCGCTGGACAGCGCCACTTGCGTACTGGGCGCCGGCGCAGCGGCCGTCGTCGGGCGGGCGACATCGGTCGTCGCCGTGCTCTCCGGCTTGCGCGCGGCGGGGCGCTGCTCGGCTTTCGCCGGAGCGCCGCTTTCAGGGCTGTTACCGATCTTCATGGGCTTCTCCAGGGTGCGGGGGCGGGCCCCGCCGGGGGCATTGCAGGGGAGTTTCCCCTTGTATCGGCCCCGGGCCTAGAAACTTGAGCGGGAATTGGCGGGTTTTTCCGGCCAGTTCGGGCCTTCACCCCGGGGATGTGTGGCGCATTGCTCACAGCAGCAGCTCCACGCGGCGCTCGCCGACCGCGCGGCCGGCGGCGACGCGGCCGCTGTCGAAGCGCACGCGGACGTTCTGCCCCTCGATGCCCGCGGACAGCGCCTGCGCCTCCGACACGACCGAAAAACCGGGGCCGACGGCCAACACCTGCACCATCTCACCCGCGGCAAACCACTGCCGCGACTTCAGTGCCGGCGCGCGCAGCGCCTCGGCCGCACCGAGCGGGCGGGCCAGCGTGCGGCCGATGAGCTGGGCGGGGTCGGTGAACACGGCGCCGGGTTCGGCGGCAATGTCGATATCGGCCAGCGCCAGGTGTTCTTGAGACAAATTCACGCCGGCCGGCAGCGGGCCGCTGGCGACGACGGCGCGGCCGTACACGGCCACGCGCACCGGCAACGTCACGTTCCAGCGCGCCACGCCGTCGGTGCAGCGCAGCCCGATGCGGCTGCGCCCCCAGGCGGCCATGCCGGGCGGCAGATAGGGCTGCACCTGCTGGCAGGGCGCCAGGCGCAGGCGCGGGTCCAGCTGGCCGGTCTCCACGGCCACGCGGGTGCCGGGCGGCGCGGTGGCGCGGGCGGCCGTCTCGGCCAGCTGTCGCACGCGCTCGACGAGCGCCGGGTCCAGCACGGCCTGCGCCTGCGCGGCCAGCGCGGCGGTCAGCAGACAAAACAGGGACGCGGTTCGACGCAGCATGGCCGCCACTCTAGAGAGGCTGTCCGCGCTCCCTAGGCCGGAATTGGCCGGCTTTGGCCTTGCTAATCCCGCTCATGTTTTCGGGGCTGGTTCAGACAATTTGCGCCAGGAGCTCGTCCCGCTTCGCTTCCTCGAAAGAGGGCCCCAGATGTTGAACCGACTCACCGACTCGCTGAACTTCCAGACCCAGGCGCTCTCGCTGCGGGCGGAGCGCCAGCGCCTGCTGGCCAGCAACATCGCCAACGCCGACACGCCCGGCTACCAGGCCCGCGACATCAACTTCGCCAAGGCGCTGCGCGAGGCCACCGGCGAGATCGGCACGCCGGGCGCCATGGCGACGACGCAGCGCGGCCACATCGCGCCGCTGGCCGGTGCGCGCGGCGAGAGCGGCAAGGACTACGCGCTGCAAAGCCAGACCAGCCTGGACAGCAACGGCGTGGACATGGACCGCGAGCGCGCCAGCTTCGCCGACAACACGGTGAAGTACGAGGCCACGCTGCGCTTCATCAACGGCTCCGTGCGCACGACGCTGGACGCGATGAAGTCGCACAACCAGGGCTGAGGAGCTGAGCCATGTCGATGTTCCAGATCTTCAACGTGTCCGGCAGCGCGGTCAGCGCGCAGAGCCAGCGGCTCAACGTGGTGGCCAGCAACCTGGCCAACGCCGACACGGTGGCCGGCCCGGACGGCCAGGCCTACAAGGCGCGGCAGGTGGTGTTCCAGACGGCGCTGATGGGCGCGGGCAACGACAGCGGCAACGCCGGCGTGCGTGTGACCAACATCACCGAGGACCAGACGCCCGGCCGCCGCGTGCACGACCCCAAGCACCCGCAGGCCGATGCCGACGGCTACGTGACCTACTCCAACGTGAACCCGGTGGAGGAGATGGTCAACATGATCTCGGCGTCGCGCTCCTACCAGAACAACATCGAAGTCATGAGCACGGCCAAGAGCCTGCTGCTCAAGACGCTGCAACTCGGTCAGTCCTGACCGCTGAGGAACCGCCATGGACGTCACCGCGCTGAACAGCAGCACCACCAAGACGCCGACGACCTCGGCCAAGAACGCGGCCGAGACGCAGGACCGCTTCCTGAAGCTGCTCGTCGCGCAGATGAACAACCAGGACCCGCTGAACCCGATGGACAACGCGCAGGTGACGAGCCAGATGGCGCAGATCCAGCAGGTCACCAGCCTGTCCACGCTGGACACCAGCATCAAGAGCCTGGGCGGCCAGCTCGGCCAGATGCAGGCGCTGCAGTCCATCTCGCTGGTGGGCCGCGAGGTCAGCGTGCCCAGCGACAAGATCCAGGTGGTCAAGGGCGAGGACGGCAGCCTCGCCGCCGAAGGCAGCTACGAGCTGGACGGCGCAGCCAAGAACGTGAAGCTGGAGATCCTCAACGGCGCCGGCGCCGTCATCGACACGGTGCAGCTGGGCGCCCAGGGCTCGGGCCGCCAGACCTTCTCCTGGGACGCCGGCACCAAGGCCGCCGAAGGGATGGAGGTCAAGTACCGCATCACCGCCACCAACGGCACGGCCGCCGTCCCGTCGACGACCTATGCCTACGACAAGGTCAATGCCGTCTACAGCGAGAACGGCAGCCTCAAGCTGAACCTCGACCGGCTCGGCCCGGTGGACTACACGGCCGTCTCGTCCGTCAACTGAACCCTTACCGCACGACAGCAAGGACCTCCCCATGGCATTCCAGCAAGGCCTCTCGGGCCTCAACGCCGCGTCCAAGAACCTGGACGTCATCGGCAACAACATCGCCAACTCGGGCACCTATGGGGCCAAGGGCTCGCGGGCGGAGTTCGCCGACGTGTACGCCGCCGCGCTGAACGGCGCCGGCCAGAGCCAGATCGGCATCGGCACCACGCTGCAGTCGGTGGCGCAGCAGTTCACGCAGGGCAACATCACGACGACCGAGAACCCCATGGACCTCGCCATCAACGGCGGCGGCTTCTTCCAGGTCAGCGACGGCGTGAACCCGACGCGCTACACGCGCAACGGCCAGTTCAAGGTCAGCAAGGACGGCTTCGTCGTCAACAACGACGGCCTGAAGCTGATGGGCTACCCGGCCAACGGCTCCGGCGTCATCCAGCCCGGCACGGCGACGCCGCTGCAGCTGCCCACCAGCGGCATCCCGCCGGCGGTGACGTCTGAGGTCTCGATGGAGTTCAACCTCGACTCCCGCCTGAAGACCACCGCGCCCGGCGGCGGCCTGGGCACCACCATCGACCTCAAGGACAGCACGACGTACAACAACGCAACGTCCATGACGGTGTACGACGCCAAGGGCCAGGACGTGGCCGTGACGTTCTACTTCCAGCGTGCGGCCGACCCCAACGCCCCCGTCCCGCCTGACCCCACCATTCCGCCCAACGACGTCTGGAACGTCTACGTGACGGCCAACGGCTCCCCGGTGACCGTGGATGCCGCCAACGCCGAGATCGTGCTGGACGCCAACAAGAACCCGACCACGCCGTTCACGACGATCACCTTCCCGCCCACGGGCGGTAACCCCGCCACCATCCTGGGCAGCACGCCGGTGCCGCCGGCCACCACCAGCCCGATCAACCTGATCATCCCGGCCGGTACCAGCTCGCGCGGCAATTCGACGCTGCCCATCGGCGACTCGACGACGACGCCGCCCTCCGGCATCAAGATCGACCTGACGAAGATCAGCGAGAACGGCAGCAGCTTCGCCGTGACCGACATCAAGCAGGACGGCTACGCGCCCGGCCAGCTGACCGGCATCACCGTGGCCAGCAACGGCATCGTGCAGGCCCGCTACTCCAACGGCCAGAGCAAGCCCGCCGGCCAGGTGGAGCTCGCGACGTTCCGCAACCCGCAGGGCCTGCAGACCATGGGCGGCAACGTGTGGATCCGCACCGTCGCGTCGGGCGACGCCGTGGTGGGCGTGCCGGGCGACGGCAACATGGGCGCGCTGCAGGCCGGCGCGCTGGAGGAAAGCAACGTCGACCTGACCGCCGAGCTCGTCAACATGGTGACCGCCCAGCGCGCCTACCAGGCCAATGCGCAGACGATCAAGACGCAGGACCAGGTCCTGCAGACCATCGTGAACCTGCGCTGATCTCGACACAGACTGAGGACGCGCGATGGACCGCATGATCTACCTCTCGATGGCCGGCGCCAAGGCGGCCATGCAGCGGCAGGACGTGCTGTCGCAAGAGATGGCTCCCCCCCGAAGCGCCTTCGGCGCTCCCCCTCAAGGGGGCGCCGCTGGTGGCCCGGCAAAGCCGGTTCCACGGCGGCCGCTTGAGAAGGCGCGGCGCTGGCGCGCGCGCCACTGCAAGGAGCCGACATGGATCGGATGATCTATCTCTCGATGGCCGGCGCGAAGGCGGCCATGCAACGCCAGGATGTGCTGTCGCACAACCTGGCGAATGTGACCACGAATGGCTTCCGCGCCGAGCTGCAGGCGTTTCGCGCGGTGCCGGTGCGCGGCGACGGCGCATCCACGCGCGCGTTCGCGCTGGAAACCACCATCGGCTACAACGACGCGCCCGGTGCGCTGACCCCCACCGGCCGCAACCTCGACGTGGCCATGCAGGGCAAGGCCTGGCTGGCCGTGCAGGCCAACGACGGCACCGAGGCCTACACGCGGGCCGGCTCGCTGGACATGAATGCCGAAGGGCTGCTGGTCATGCGCAACGGCATGCCGGTGCTGGGCGACGGCGGCCCGATCAACATCCCGCAGAACAGCGAGGTGTCCATCGGCAGCGACGGCACCATCAGCGCCAAGCAGGCCGGCCAGCGTCCGACGACGGTGGGCCGCCTGAAGCTGGTCACGCCCGAGGCCACGGCGCAGCTCTCGCGCGGCGATGACGGCCTGTTCCGCGCCGCCGACGGCGACCTGCCCGCAGACCCGGCCGCCCGGCTGCAGGACGGCGCGCTGGAAGGCTCCAACGTCAGCGCCGTCGAGACCATGGTGGCCATGATCGCCGCCGGCCGCCAGTTCGAGCAGCAGATGAAGTTGATGCAGATCGCCCAGACCCAGGGCCAACAGTCCGCCAAGCTGCTTGGCAGTACCTGAGCAGTAGAAAGGAACCCCCACCATGATGCGCTCGCTCTGGATCGCCAAGACCGGCATGGAAGCCCAGCAGACCCAGCTGGAC
>JAYSCT010000085.1:0-20168 GCA_041914785.1 Roseateles sp. | reverse complement strand
TGAACTGCATGAAGACGTTGTTCCAGATCTCGATGTAGCGGTCGCCGTCCTGCTCGGGCGAGCCCGGGGGGCCGCCGGCCACGTCGGGGCCGTGGTCGTAGAAGATCTCGGTGCAGGGGCCGCAGGGGCCCGTGTCGCCCATCATCCAGAAGTTGTCGGACATGTAGCGCGCGCCCTTGTTGTCGCCGATGCGCACGATGCGCTCGGCGGGCAAGCCCACGGTCTTGTTCCAGATCTCGTAGGCCTCGTCGTCTTCCTCGTAGACGGTGACCCACAGCTTGTCGGCCGGCAGCTTGAAGTGGACGGTCAGCAGCTCCCAGGCGTAGGAGATGGCGTCGTGCTTGAAATAGTCGCCGAACGAGAAGTTGCCCAGCATCTCGAAGAAGGTGTGGTGCCGCGCGGTATAGCCGACGTTGTCCAGGTCGTTGTGCTTGCCGCCGGCGCGGATGCACTTCTGGCTGGTCGTGGCGCGGGTGTAGGCGCGCTTGTCGAAGCCCAGGAACACGTCCTTGAACTGGTTCATGCCCGCGTTGGTGAACAGCAGCGTCGGATCGTCGCCCGGCACCACGGGGCTGGAGGCGACGATCTGGTGGCCTTTCGACTCGAAGAACTTCAGAAAGGTCTGGCGGATCTCGGCGGCTTTCATCCCGGGGCTTCCTGGAAAAGGTCAGTGACAAAGAGGGGCGATTGTAGAGAGAGGCCCTCGCCTGCCCCGGGTAGAGTGGCTGTCGACACGACTGGAGAAGCCCCCAATGGACGCGAATTCCCCGCTGGACGCGCTGGACAACCCCGGCCTGCTGCGCACCCAAGCCCTGATCAATGGCGAATGGGTGGGCGGCGCCGAGACCTTTGCCGTGACCGACCCGGCCACCGGCCGCGAGCTCGCGCAGGTGCCCAACCTGGGCCGTGCCGACGTGGAAACGGCCATCGCCGCCGCCGCCAACGCGCTGGCCGCCTGGCGCGCCAAGCCCGCCAAGGAGCGTGCCGCCGTGCTGGTGCGCTGGCAGCAACTGCTCGTCAGGCATGCCGACGACCTGGCCCGGCTGATGACGGCCGAGCAGGGCAAACCGCTGGCCGAGGCGCGCGGCGAGGTGGTCTACGGGGCCAGCTTCCTGGACTGGTTCGCGGAGGAAGGGCGGCGCGTCTATGGCGAGACCATCCCGACGACCGATCCCACCAAGCGTTACCTCGTCGTCAAGCAGGCGGTGGGTGTCTGCGCGGCCATCACGCCGTGGAACTTCCCGCTGGCCATGATCACGCGCAAGGTGGCGCCGGCACTGGCCGCCGGCTGCACGGTCATCATCAAGCCGGCCGAGGCCACGCCGCTGACGGCGCTGGCCGCGGCCGAGCTGGCGCAGCAGGCCGGCATGCCGGCCGGCGTGCTGAACGTGCTGACGGCGGATTCGCAGCAGTCCATCGAGATCGGCAGGCTGCTGTGCGAGAGCGACGTCGTGCGCCACCTGTCTTTCACGGGCTCCACGGAGGTCGGCCGCATCCTGATGGCGCAATGCGCGCCGACGATCAAGAAGCTCAGCCTGGAGCTGGGCGGCAACGCGCCCTTCATCGTTTTCGACGACGCCGACCTGGACTCGGCCGTCGAGGGCGCCATCGCCAGCAAGTACCGCAACGCCGGCCAGACCTGCGTCTGCGCCAACCGCCTCTACGTGCAGGCCGGCGTGTACGACGCCTTCCTGGAGAAGTTCGCCGCCAAGGTGGGCGCTCTCAAGACCGGCAACGGCTTCGAGGCGGGCGTCAACGTCGGCCCGCTGATTGACGAAGCCGCGCTGCAGAAGGTCGAGACCCATGTGGCCGATGCCATCGCGCTGGGCGCCAAGCTGCTGACCGGCGGCAAGCGGCTGGAGAGCGCGGGCGGCAGCTTCTTCGAGCCGACGCTGCTGGCGGACGCGACGCCCCAGATGCTGTGCTCGCGCGAGGAGACCTTCGGCCCGGTGGCGCCGGTGTTCAAGTTCCAGACCGAGGCGGACGCCATCGCGCTGGCCAATGCCACCGAGTTCGGCCTGGCCAGCTATTTCTACAGCCGCGACATCGGCCGCATCTTCCGCGTCAGCGAGGCGCTGGAGTACGGCATGGTGGGCGTGAACACCGGGCTGATCTCCACGGCCGAGGTGCCGTTCGGCGGCGTCAAGCAGTCGGGCCTGGGGCGCGAGGGCGCACGGCAGGGTATCGAGGACTACGTCGAGGTCAAGTACATCTGCCTGGGCGACATCCAGAAGTAGTCACCCGGAAACGAAAAAACCGCGAGGCAGCTTTTGGCTGCACACGCGGTCACTGAACCGACTGGCCGGGCCGGATCGGCCCGCCAGCCACACAGTTTCTTGAAGACTTACTCGAAGTCGGCGCTGAACGTCACCGTGCTCAGGCGCGGGGCGCCGAGGTAGTAAAACACGCCCTGGGCCGCCTGGGTCTGGTAGGCCACGGCGTTCGTCACCGTGCCCGACGACGGGTTGCGGTACTTGGCGTTGGTCAGGTTGCTGACGTTGAAGCGCAGTTGCGCGTTCTTCGCGAAGCCCAGGTCGCCGACCTTGTAGCCGAGGTCCAGGTCCACCGTCTTGTACGAGGGCACCAGCTCGTCGTTCATCAGCGTGGCCTGCTGCGAACCGGAGTACTTGGCCTTCGCACGGGCGTAGAACGGGCCTTGCTCATACTGCAGCGACAGGCCGGCCATGTGGCGCGGCGTCAGCGTGAACTCCTTGCCGGCGGTCGGCAGCGTCACGGCGGTGGACACGCGCAGGTTGTCCTTGATCAGGCTTTCCTGGATGGTCACCGAGGCGTAGGCCGAGAAGCCCGAGAACACGCCCGTGCCGGCTTCGACTTCCAGACCGCGGGTGCGCACGCGACCGGCGTTCGTGTAGACGTTGGTCAGCGTGTTCGGGTCGACGGCGTTGGCCTGGCGGTCGCTGAAGTTCGAGTTGAAGATCGTCGCGCCCAGCGACAGCGCCGGCGACTGATAGCGGAAGCCGAAGTCCGTCATGATGGACGTCTCGGCCTTCACTTCGGCGTACGGCTGGATCTCGCCGCCGACGAAGCGCACGTTGCTGCCCGTGTAGGCGAAGTTGGACGGCGCGCGGAAGTTCTTCGCGATGTTGGCGAACACCTGCACGCGCGGGTCTGCGTTGAAGCGGATGCCCAGCTGCGGCAGCACTTCGGTGAAGGAGCGCTTGATCTGGTAGTCCTGCGACACGTTGGTCGACGTCGTGGCGCTGGCCGACGCGAACGAACGGGTGGTCGTCTCGCTGGCGAAGTTGGTCACGTCACGCTGCACGGTGGGCACGCGGATGCCGACGGAGATCAGGCCGCGGTCGTTGGCGAAGCTGATCTGGTCGTTGAAGTAGGCCTGGTGGGCGGTACTGACCGTCGACCAGTCGCGGCCCTCGTAGCACGAGCCGTTCACGCGCTGGATGCAGCCTTCGCGCATCCACATGTCGCTGGGCGAGCCGTCGGCGTTCAGCTGCACGGCCGGCTGGGTCTGGCGGTGCTTGGCGCGCTCGAACCACAGACCGAACTTCAGGAAGTGGTTTTCCCAGGTCGTGCTCAGCTCGGCGGTGATGCCGGGGCGCTGCGTGCGCGTGACACTGGCGCGGCCGACGCGGACCACGTCCAGCGTGTCGCCGTCGCCGTTGATGTCCTTGGCGCCGCCCAGCAGGCCGGTGGTTTCATTCAGGGCCACTTCAGACCAGCCGCCGTTGCCGAAGCCGTACCACATGTAGGGCTGCACCTTCAGGTAGGTGTCCGGGGCGACCTTGAACGAACCCGAGACCGACGCGATGACGTTCTCGAACGGGTTCAGCGACGTCTTCCAGAAGATCGGGTTCATCGCCGTCTCGGTCTGCGCGCCGGCGCCCGGCGTCAGGCGCGGCTTGAACGTCGTCGCGTAGTCGTAGGTGTAGCCGTTGGCGTTCAGCTGGGCCAGGCTGATCGAGTAGATGTTGTTGTTGACCGCGCGGTTGTAGAGCACCGAACCGAGGATCTTGTTGTCTTCCGACAGGTCCAGCGAGAAGCCGAAGTCCACATGGTCCTTCTTGGCCTTGCCCTCGCCCTTCCACTTGTCGGCCTGCGTGTGCGAGACGCTCAGGAAGACCTTGGCCTTGCCGTCCAGGAAGCGGCCGGAGTCGGCGCGCAGGTAGGTACGGCTCATGTTCAGGCCGCCCAGCGTCTGCGAGAAGCGCAGGCGGCGGGTGTCATTGGGGTCGCAGGTGATGATGCCCACGCTGCCACCGGAGGCGCCGCCGCTGGGCGATTCAAGCTCGGTGGACCCTTGCGCGACGGACGTCGTGCAGACGTTCTCCGTGTCGATGAATTCCTGCGGGTAGACGGCGAAGTTGCCCGAGTCGTTGACCGGCACGCCATTGACGGTGAAGCCCAGCTGGTCGGAGTTGAAGCCGCGGATGGACAGGCCGCCACCGAACAGGCCGGTCGCGTCGTAGTTGTAGGTGTTCACGCCCGGCAGCAGCGCGATGGCCTGGTAGGAGTTGCCGGTGGAGCGGTCCTTCTCCAGCGAGGCCTTCGTGACCGTGCTGCGGCCCTTGACGGAGTCGTCATTGATCATCAGGCCCGAGCCCAGCTTGGCGCCGGAGCCCACGACGGTGATGGTGCCCAGGCGGACGGCGTCGTCCTTGGCGCGGGGCGTTTCGGTTTCGGTGGGCTTGGTGCCCGCTGCTTCCTGCGCGTACACGGTGCCGGTGGCCAGTACGGTGACGGCCAGGGCCGTGGCCGTCTTGCAGAACAGTCTGCTCTTCATTCGTGTGACTCCTATTGGGCGCGCCGGGCGCGCTGGGCTGTAACAAATTCCGTTGACATGACAGCCGGATCACGTCCGACCTCTGCCAGTCCTGGAATTGTCATGACTTTCCGTGACAGAACTTTACGGGTAAGTCAGAAGTGGCTGTTTTTAGACACCTCACCCCGGTTGCCAGCACCACAAAGGTGCGCCGCCAACGTGCCCGCAGCGCGGCGGGCCCGGCCGTCGAGTGCCCGGATTTCCCAGTGAGCAGGGACTTCCAGCGGCGCCCGGGCGGCACCAGATTGGGTCCGCGCGCGAACCGTGCCGAGGCGTCGGCGAACTGTCGCAAAACCGCGACAGCCCCTTGTCACAGCCGGCCTCCTAAGATCGACGGTTTAGTCAAACTTCGCTTCGCGCCATGTCATTTCGCCTCAGCGCCGTCGTCATCGCCGGCCTCCTGCTTGCCGGTTGCGCCACCCCGCCGCCGGGCAAGACCACCGAGCTGACGCTGCTGTCGATCAACGACTTCCACGGCAACATCCAGCCCGCCAAGCCGACGCCGCTGATGCCGCGCCTGCCCGACCCCGCCACCGGCGAGGTCAAGCCCCAGCCCGCCGGCGGCGTCGCCCACCTGGCCACCGCGCTGGCCCAGCTGAAGGCGAAAAACCCGGACGCGCTGCTGGTCGCCGGCGGCGACCTCATCGGCGCCTCGCCGCTGATCTCCAACCTGCTGCGCGACGAACCCACGCTGGCCGCCATGTCGCAGCTGGGCATCTCGGCCAGCGCGCTGGGCAACCACGAACTGGACGCCGGCCTGCCCGAGCTGCTGCGCCAGGCGCGCGGCGACTGCGCGCCGGCCGGTTGCCTGTGGCCGGGCTACCGGGGCCCCGGCTTTCCCTACCTGGGCGCCAACGTGCTGGACGCCGCCACCGGCAAGCCGGTGCTGCCCACGCACGTCATGCAGCAGGCCGGCGGCCTGAAGGTCGCGGTCGCCGGCGTGGCGACCAAGGAGACCCCGCAGGTCATCGTCGCCCGGGCCATCCAGGGCCTGCGCTTCGCCGACGAGGCCGACACGCTGAACGCGCTGGTGCCCCAGCTCAAGGCCGAGGGCGCGCAGGTGCTGGTGGCCGTCATGCATGAAGGCGGCGTGCAGGGCAAGGACGGCGCCGCCAACGACCCGAGCTACGCCTGCCCCACGCTGAGCGGCCGCGTGCTGGACATCGCCAAGCGCCTGGACCCGGCCTACGCCATCATCATCGGCGGCCACACGCACCAGGCCTACACCTGCAAGATCAACGGCCGCCTCGTCGTGCAGGCCGGCAGCTACGGCGGCTGGATCACCGAGAGCAAGCTCAAGATCGACGCCAGCGGCCGCGTGCTGGAAGCCAGCGCCGTGAACCACCCGGTGCTGCAGTCGGCCTACGCGCCCAATGCCGCGCTGGCCGACCTGGTGGCCCGCGCCGCCGCCCTGACCGAGGCCGCGCGCCTGAAGCCCGTGGCGACGCTGCCGCGCGGCGCGGTGCGCAGCGCCAAGGAACCGTTCGGCGACGCCGCTCTGGGCAACCTCATCGCCGACAGCCAGCTCGTGTTCGCGCGCAAGCAGGGGCCGGCGGACATCGCCTTCATGAACCCGGGCGGCATCCGCGCCGACCTGGTGGTCGAGCCCGGCAAGCCCACGACGATGAGCGACCTGCTGGCCATCCAGCCCTTCGGCAACGAGATCGTTGTGCTGACGCTGACGGGCCAGCAGCTGTGGGACGTGCTGCAGCGCCAGCTGCCCCGGGGCGACGCCGCGCCGCGCCTGCTGCAGCCGTCGTGGACGCTGCACTACCGCTGGCGCACCGGGCCCGACGGCACGCCGCAGCTGGGCGAGATCCTCATCGACGGCAAGCCGCTGGAGCGCACGCGCGACTACCGCATCGTCGTCAACAACTTCCTGTCCGAAGGCGGCGACGCGCAGGCCGGCTTCCGCCACGGCCGCGACCGCGCCATGCTGGGCACCGACATCGACGCGCTCGTGGGCCTGCTGCGCGACCAGCCCCAGGCCATGGACCGCATCGCCCCCGGGCGCATCGTCCGCGAATGACGCGCCCCAGGGGAAACCTGTAACCGTTTGCAGCGACGCCCGCACGGGCACGGCGACGGAGGCCCCCTAGACTCGTCACGTCCGGCACGGTCCGCCGGGCGCCAGCGGTTCGGGGGAGCGATGGCGGCGTGGGACAAGCAAGGTGGCACGGGTGCCGAGCACCGTCTCAGGCCCGCGCCCAGCCCGCTGGTGCTGGAGGTGCTGGCGCACCTGCCCTGCGGGCTCGCGGTGTTCGACGCCGAACGCCGCCTGCTGGTGCACAACGCCGAGTTCGAGCGGCTGCTGGACATCCCCGCCTCCCTGTTCGAAGAGCCGCTGCTGCGCTTTGACGATCTCGTCGGCTTCTTCGCCGCGCGCGGCGACTACGGCGAGGGCGAGCAGGCGCGCGCCACCGTCGAGGCCGCGCTGGCGCTGGCCCGCGACGGCCAGCCGCGCCGGCTGGAGACGTGCCGCACCGGCGACCGCGTCATCGAGGCCCGCACCGCGCCGCTGCCCGACGGCAGCCTCGTCGTCACCTGCCTGGACCTCTCCGCCCAGGTCCAGGCCCGCGTCGCCGCGGAGCGCGCGTCGCTGGCCAAGACGCGCTTCCTGGCCAACGTGAGCCACGAGATCCGCACGCCCATGAACGCCGTGCTGGGCATGCTGCGGCTGCTGCAGAAGACGCCGCTGGACGCGCGCCAGCGCGACTACGCCGTCAAGAGCGAGGGCGCCGCACGCGGCCTGCTGGGCTTGCTGAACGACATCCTCGACTTCTCCAAGATCGAGGCCGGCCACCTGGAGCTGGACCCGCACCCCACCCGGCTGGACGAGCTGCTGCGTGACCTTTCCGTCATCCTGGCCGCGCAGGTGGACCGGCGCGACATCGAGGTGCTGTTCGACCTCGACCCCACGCTGCCCCCCATCATCCACGCCGACGCGCTGCGCCTGCAGCAGGTGCTCATCAACCTGGCCGGCAACGCGATCAAGTTCACCAGCCGCGGCGAGGTGGTGCTGGCCATCCAGCGCGTCATGCAGGCCCCCGGCAGCGTCACGCTGGCGTTCTCGGTGCGGGACACCGGCATCGGCATCCCGCCGCAGCAGCTGGAGCGCATCTTCTCCGGCTTCACGCAGGCCGAGGCCTCCACCGCGCGCCGCTTCGGCGGCACGGGCCTGGGCCTGGCCATCAGCCGTCGCCTCGTGCGGCTGATGGGCGGCGACATCCACGTCGACAGCACCCCCGGCGCCGGCAGCTGCTTCAGCTTCTCGCTGAGCTTCCCGCTGCCCGGCGACGCACCGCCGCCGCCGCCCCGCCAGGCGCTGCAGGCGCTGGTCATCGACGACCATGCCGAGGCGCGCCGCGTCATCGGTGCGCTGGCCCGCTCGCTCGGCTGGCAGGTGCGGCTGGCCGGCAGCGGTGCCGAAGCGCTGGCCATGGCCGCCGCGCAGGCCCCCGAGGTCGTGCTGCTGGACTGGGTCATGCCCGACATGGACGGCTGGCAGACCGCCGTGCAGCTGCGCCAGCTGCTGGGGCCGGCACCGCTGGTGCTGATGGTCACCAGCCACGACCGCGAGCGGCTGGCCCAGCGCAGCGCCGCCGAACAGGCGCTGCTGGACGGCTTCCTCGTCAAGCCCATCACCGCGGCGATGCTGGCGCAGGCGGTCGCCGCCGCCCGGCAGGCCCGCAGCAGCGACGCTGCCGCGCCCGAACCCTCGCCGCAGCGCCTGGCCGGGCTGCGGCTGCTGGTCGTCGAGGACAACGCCACCAGCCAGCAGGTCTCGCGCGAGCTGTTGGAGCTGGAGGGCGCCACCGTCACGCTGGCTAGTGACGGCCAGCAGGCGCTGACGCTGCTGGCCCAGGCCCGCGGCCGCCCGGGCTTCGACGCCGTGCTGATGGACGTGCAGATGCCCGTGATGGACGGCACCACGGCCACGCGGCTGATGCGCCGCCAGCTGGGCCTGACGCTGCCCGTCATCGCGATGACCGCCGGCGCGCTGGCCGCCGAGCGCCAGGCCTGCCTGGACGCCGGCATGGACGAGCACATCGTCAAGCCCTTCGACCCCGACACCGTCGTCGCGGTGCTGCAACGCCGCTGCGGCAACGTGGCGGCGCCCGACCGCGCCGCTGCGGCCGAGCTGCCGCCCGCGCTGCTGGACGACGCCGGCCGTGCCGGCATCGCACTGGCCGAGGCGCTGACGCGCATGTCCGGCCGCGTGGAGCTGTTCGAGCGCACGCTGGCCGCGCTGCACGAGCAGGACCGCCACATCGCGCAGGCACTGGCCGAGGGCGGCACCGCCGCCACGCGCGGCCTGCACGGCTACCGCGGCCTGGCCGCCATGCTGGGCGCCGGGCAGCTGGCCGCGCTGGCGGCCGAGGGCGAGCACGCCGCCGCGCCCGACCCGGACTGGCGCCAGCGCTTCCTGGAGCGCCGCCAGGTCGACCTTGCCGCGCTGGACCGGCTCGCCGCCACCCTGAACGCACGCCAGGCCGTGCAGGCGCTGCACGCCACGGCCGGCACGCCGCCCGCGCCCGGCACGCTGGCCGAGCGGCTGGCGGCGTTGGCCGAGCTGCTGGCCGGCTCCGACCTCGCCGCGCTGGACGCCCACGACGCGCTGCGCCCGCAACTGCCACCCGGCGCGGCCGCCGCGCTGGACGCGGCCATGGCCGCGCTGGACTTCGACACCGCGCTGGCGCTGTGCCGCGAGCTGCTGGCCACGCAGGAGCCCCGCCCATGATGCAGATGTCGCTGCCCGAGCACACGCCGCTGATCCCCGGCCATGGCCCGTCGGGGCGGCGGCCGCGGCTGCTCATCGTCGACGACCAGCCCGTCAACATCCAGGCCCTGCACCGCGTGTTCGCGCCGGACTGCCAGGTGCTGATGGCCACCGACGGCGCCCGCGCGCTGCAGCTGTGCCGCGAACGCCAACCCGACCTGGTGCTGCTGGACGTGCAGATGCCCGGCATGGACGGCCACCAGCTGTGCGCCGAGCTCAAGGCCGACCCGCTGCTGCGCGGCATCGCCGTCATCTTCGTCACCGCGCAGGACCACCCCGACGACGAGACCCGCGGGCTGGACGCCGGCGCCGCCGACTTCATCACCAAGCCCTTCAACCCCACCGTCGTGCGCGCCCGCGTGCGCACGCAACTGACGCTGAAGGCCCAGGCCGACCTGCTGCGCGAACTCGCCTTCGTCGACGGCCTGACCGGCGTGCACAACCGGCGCCACTTCGATGAGCGCTTCATCGCCGAGTCGCGCCGCGCCCAGCGCACGCGCGCGCCGCTGGCGGTCGTGCTGGCCGACGTGGACCACTTCAAGCGCTACAACGACGCGCTGGGCCACCTGGCCGGCGACGATTGCCTGCGCCGCGTCGCGGCGGCGCTGCGCGCCTGCCTGCGCCGGCCCACCGACCTGCTGGCGCGCTACGGCGGCGAGGAGTTCGTCTGTCTGCTGCCCGACACCGACCTGGCCGGCGCCATTGGCGTCGCGCAGCTGATGGAAGACACCGTGCGCGCGCTGGCGCTGCCGCACCCGGGCACGCAGGGCGGCGTCACCATCAGCCTGGGCGTCTCGGCCGGCGTGCAGGCCGAGGGCCTGGTCGAGGCGGCCGACAAGGCGCTGTACCTGGCCAAGGCGGCGGGGCGGGGCCGGGTGAGCTGGGTCGAGGGCTGAGCACGGCGCGGCCGATCGACGCTTCCGTCACGCAAACCCGGTAGATCCGCGGGTTCGGCGCGGGTTCTGCCGCTGGCACAATCGGCGCAGTCCTGGTCTTCGCGTCGCCGACGCCATTGCAGTGGAAACCACGCTCGCCGAGCCGCTCCAGTCCGCCCTGTCCGGGGTCGCCCGCATGCTCGTCCATGCCGGCAAGCTGCAGGCCAAGGCCGCCGAGGACCTGGTGCGCCAGGCCCGCGAGAAGAAGACCAGCTTCGTCAATGCGGTGATCGCCAGCGGCCAGGTCACAGCATCGGACCTGGCGCACACGCTGTCCAGCGCGCTGGCGCTGCCGCTGCTGGACCTGTCGGCGATGGACCCGCAGAAGATGCCGCAGAACGTCATCGACGCGAAGCTGGTGCAGCAGTACCAGGTGGTCGCGCTGTCACGGCGCGGCAACCGGCTGTTCGTGGGCGGCGCCGACCCGACCGACCTGGAGGTCATCGAGCGCATCAAGTTCGCGACGCAGCTGCAGCCCGAGTGGGTCATCGTCGAGCACGACAAGCTGACGAAGATGCTCACCAACGTCGGCGTCAGCGCGGCGGAGACGCTGGAGTCCATCGCCGGCGGCGACTTCGATTTCGACATCGCCGAGGACGACGCGACGCCACAGCAGGAGGCCGCCGAGCTGGCCGACGTGGAGGACGCGCCGGTCGTGCGCTTCCTGCAGAAGATGCTGGTGGATGCGATCAACCTGCGCGCGTCCGACCTGCACTTCGAGCCCTACGAGTTCCACTACCGCGTGCGCTTCCGCGTCGACGGCGAGCTGCGCGAGATCACGCAGCCGCCCATCGCGATCAAGGACAAGCTGGCCTCGCGCATCAAGGTGATCTCGCGGCTGGACATCGCCGAGAAGCGCGTGCCGCAGGACGGGCGCATGAAGCTCAAGTTCGGCGCGAAGTCCATCGACTTCCGCGTCAGCACGCTGCCCACGCTGTTCGGCGAGAAGATCGTCATCCGGATTCTCGACTCGTCGTCGGCCAAGCTGGGCATCGAGGCGCTGGGCTACGAGAAGATCGAGAAGGAACGGCTGCTGGCCGCCATCTACCGGCCCTACGGCATGGTGCTGGTCACCGGCCCGACCGGCTCGGGCAAGACGGTGTCGCTCTACACCTGCCTGAACATCCTGAACCAGCCGGGCGTGAACATCTCGACCGTCGAGGACCCGGCGGAAATCAACCTGCCCGGCATCAACCAGGTCAACGTCAACGACAAGGCGGGCCTGAACTTCTCGGCGGCGCTGAAGTCCTTCCTGCGCCAGGATCCGGACATCATCATGGTGGGCGAGATCCGCGACCTGGAAACCGCCGACATCGCGATCAAGGCGGCGCAGACGGGCCACATGGTCATGTCCACGCTGCACACCAACGACGCGCCCAAGACGCTGACCCGCCTGCTGAACATGGGCGTCGCGCCGTTCAACATCGCGTCCAGTGTGCTTCTCATCACCGCGCAGCGGCTGGTGCGCCGGCTGTGCGAGAACTGCAAGGCGCCGGCCGAATACCCGCGCGACGCGCTGCTGAAGGCGGGCTTCGCCGAGGAAGACTTCGACGGCAGCTGGAAGCCCTATCGCGCGGTGGGCTGCAGCAATTGCACAAATGGTTACCGGGGCCGCGTGGGCCTTTACCAAGTGATGCCCATCACGGAAGACATCCAGCGCATCATCCTGGCCGAGGGAACGGCGATGGACATCGCCGCGCAGGCCAGGAAGGAAGGCGTGCGTGATCTGCGGCAGTCGGGCCTGGTCAAGGTCCGCGCCGGCGTCACGACGCTGGAAGAAGTCCTGTCGGCCACCAACGAATAGAACAATCGCGAGGAGAGCGCATGGCCACCGCCGCAGCAAAAGGCGTCAAGGACTTTGTCTTCGAATGGGAGGGCAAGGACCGCAACGGCAAGATCGTCAAGGGCGAGCTGCGTGCCGGCGGCGAGGCGATGGTCAGCGCGACGCTGCGCCGCCAGGGCATTCTCGTCAACAAGGTCAAGAAGCGCCGCGCCAGTGGCGGCTCGTCCATCAAGCAGAAGGACATCGCCGTCTTCACGCGCCAGCTCGCGACGATGATGCGCGCCGGCGTGCCGCTGCTGCAGGCCTTCGACATCGTCGCCCGCGGCGCCACCAACCCGCGCCTGACGCGGCTGCTGAACGACATCCGCCAGGACGTGGAGACGGGCACCAGCCTGTCTGCCGCGTTCCGCAAGCACCCGATGTACTTCGACGCGCTGTACTGCAACCTCGTCGAGGCCGGTGAGGCGGGCGGCATCCTGGAGGCGCTGCTGGACCGGCTGGCGATCTACCAGGAGAAGACGGTCGCGCTGAAGAACAAGATCAAGTCCGCGCTGACCTACCCCATCGCCGTGCTGACGGTGGCCTTCATCGTCGTCGCGGTCATCATGATCTTCGTGATCCCGGCGTTCAAGGAGGTGTTCACCTCCTTCGGCGCCGACCTGCCCGCGCCCACGCTCATCGTCATGGCGATGTCGGAGTTCTTCGTCAGCTACTGGTACCTGATCTTCGGCAGCATCGGCGGCGGCCTGTACTTCTTCATCCAGAGCTGGAAGCGCTCCGAGAAGATGCAAAAGCGCATGGACCGCATCCTGCTGAAGATCCCCGTGTTCGGCGACCTGATGTTCAAGTCGGCCGTCGCGCGCTGGACGCGCACGCTGTCGACGATGTTCGCCGCCGGCGTGCCGCTGGTGGAGGCGCTGGACTCGGTCGGCGGCGCGTCGGGCAACGCGGTGTTCCAGGAAGCCACCGAGCAGATCCAGCGCGACGTGTCCACCGGTTCGGCGCTGACGACGTCCATGCAGACCACCGGCATCTTCCCGACCATGGTGCTGCAGATGGCGTCCATCGGCGAGGAATCGGGCTCGCTGGACCACATGCTGGCCAAGGCGGCCGAGTTCTACGAGGACGAGGTGGACGAGGCCGTGAAGGCGCTGTCCAGCCTGATGGAGCCGTTCATCATCGTCATCCTGGGCGGCCTGATCGGCGGCATCGTCGTGTCCATGTACCTGCCCATCTTCAAGATCGGCTCGGTCGTGTAATCCGTGTGCGGCGGGGCTGCCGAATGCGGGTAGATTGCTGCCCGCACCCATTCACCCGCCGCCCACCATGCCCCTCGCCTCCATCGACTGGTCCATCTGGCTCTCGCCCTGGGTGCTGGGCATCCTGGGCCTGTGCATCGGCAGCTTCCTGAACGTCGTCATCCACCGGCTGCCGCAGATGCTGGAGCGGCAGTGGCTGCACGAGTCCGCCGCGCAACTGACCGACGCCGCCGCGATGGCCCGCGTCGCACAGGTGCCGCAGGCCGATGCCGACAGGCTGGCCAAGGCCGTCGACGACTACGGCACCCGCATCGAGGCGCTGCCGCACTTCGGCCTGGCCACGCCGCGCTCGCGCTGCCCGCACTGCGGCCACCAGCTGCGCTGGCACGAGAACCTGCCGCTCGTCGGCTGGCTGCGGCTGGGCGGCAAGTGCGCAGCCTGCAAGGCGCCGATCTCCGCGCGCTATCCGGTCATCGAGCTGGTCACCGGCCTGGCCTTTGCCGCCCTGTCCTGGCGCTTCGGCGCGCAGCCGACGACGCTGCTGTGGTGCGGCTTCGTCGCGGCGCTGATCGCGCTGGCGATGATCGACTGGGACACGACGCTGCTGCCCGACGCCATCAACCAGCCGCTGCTGTGGGCGGGCCTGCTGGCCGCGGCGCTGGGCTGGACGCCGGTGTCGCTGGAGAAGGCCGTCATCGGCGCCGTGGCCGGCTACCTGTCGCTGTGGACCATCGCGACGCTTTACGAGAAGCTGCGCGGCCAGATCGGCATGGCGCCGGGCGACTTCAAGCTGCTGGCCGCGCTGGGCGCGTGGCTGGGCTGGCCCATGCTGCTGCCGGTGGTGCTGGGCGCCTCGGCGGTGGGCGCGGCGGTCGGGCTGCTGATGAAGCTGACCGCCAGCCTGCGCGAAGGCCGCTACGTGCCCTTCGGCCCCTTCCTGGCCGGCGGCGGGCTGGTGGTGCTGTTCGCCGGCCCGGAGACGGTGCTCTCCTGGCTGGGCTGGGCCGCATGAGGATAGGGCTGACCGGCGGCATCGGCTCGGGCAAGAGCACGGTGGCCGGGTTCCTGCGCGAGGCCGGGGCGGCCATCGTCGATACCGATGCGATCTCGCGTGCGCTGACGCTGCCGGGCGGCGCGGCCATGCCGGCCATCGCCCAGCAGTTCGGCGCGGAGTTCGTCGCGGCCGATGGCGCGCTGGACCGCGACCGCATGCGCGCCCTCGCCTTCTCGGACACCGCCGCCAAGCGCCGGCTGGAGGCCATCCTGCATCCGCTGATCACCGCCGAAGCGCTGGCCCAGGCCGAGGCGGCCCGCGCGCCGCTGGTGGTGTTCGACGTGCCGCTGCTGGTCGAGTCCGGTCGCTGGCGGCCGCGCGTGGCGCGCGTGCTGGTCGTCGACTGCACGGTCGACACGCAACGCGCCCGTGTGCTGCAGCGCCCGGGCTGGACGCCGGCGCGCGTCGACGGCGCACTGGCCGCGCAGGCCACGCGTGAAGCGCGCCGCGCTTCGGCCGACGCCGTCATCCTGAACGAGGGGCTGCCGCTGGCGGCGCTCAGAAACGAGGTCATGAGCCTGGCCGCACGCTGGGGCTGTGAAACAATGACGCCGCCCTGACTGAAGTCCCCGCCGTGGTCCTGTACGAGTACCCGTTCAACGAGAGCATCCGCACGATGCTCCGCCTCGAACACCTGTTCGACCGCCTCGGCGCCCTGATGGCCCGCGATCCGGCGCTGGACCACCATTTCGCGCTGGTCACGCTGTTCGAGATCCTCGACGTCGCGTCGCGCGCCGACCTGAAGAGCGACCTGCTGAAGGAGCTCGAAAAACACAAGGCGCAGTTCAACGCCTACCGTGGCAGCCCCGGCGTGGACGACGCGCGGCTGGACGAGGTCATCGCCCGCATCGACGGGGCGTTCCAACGGCTCAACGCGCTGAGCGGCAAGACCGGCGCGGCGCTGGCCGGCAACGACTGGCTGATGAGCATCCGCAGCCGCATCAGCATCCCGGGCGGCACCTGCGAGTTCGACCTGCCCGCCTACTACCACTGGCAGCAGCTGCTGCCGGTGCGCCGCCGCAAGGACCTGATGGCCTGGGCCCAGTCGCTGATGCCGCTGGCCGAGGCGCTGCAGGTGCTGCTGGGCCTGCTGCGTGATTCCGGCACGCCGCACAAGGTGGCGGCCACGGCCGGCCAGTTCCAGCAGAGCCTGCCGGCCGGCCGCGTCTACCAGCTGCTGCGCATGCGCATCGACCCGAGCCTCGGCCTGATCCCCGAGATCACCGGCCACCGGCTGATGGTGTCCATCCGGCTGATGCGCCAGGACGAGGAAGGCCGGCTGAAGCTGGCGCCCGAGGACACCGGTTTCGAACTGGCGTTGTGCCAATGAAGAAGAACGCCCAAGGCGAGCGCCTGGTGCGCTGCCCGCAGTGCGGCGGCGACAGCGTGTTCGCGCCAAGCAACAAGTGGCGCCCGTTCTGCAGCGAGCGCTGCCGCCAGATCGACCTGGGCGCCTGGGCCAGCGAGAGCTTCCGCGTGCCGGCCACGCCGCCGCAGGACCCGGACGAGCTGCTGGGTACCGACGGCGGCGAGCCGCTCAGGCACTGAGCAGGCGCCGCGACACCAGCTCGCGCCGCGCGCTCGCGGCATCGGTGAACAGGAAGGACTGCCAGTCGCGCGACAGTGCCGCGTCGACGTTGGCCGGGTGGTCGTCCAGGAACACCAGCTCTTGCGGCGCCGCACCGAAGTGCCGCTCGGCCATCGCGAAGATCTCAGCGCCGGGCTTGATCTGCTTCACGCGCCCCGAGAACAACCCGGACTCAAACCACTCCGTCAGCGGGTAGGTCCGGCTGAGGTGGTCCGCATACGGCTCGGGCATGTTGGACAGGAAGTGCAGCGTGTGCCCCGCCGCCTTCAGGTCGCGAATCAGCACCACCGTGGCCGGGATGGGCATCAGCTCGTCCGGCACGGCGCGCACGACCTGCGCCACCTCGCCGCGCGGCCAGCCGGTGCGGGCCGAGATGCGGCGCACCACCTCGTCGGCGCCGATCAGCCCCTGGTCGAACAGGCCCCAGTCACCGCCGTAGTTCTGGAAGAACACCGACGCGACCTGGGCGCCCTGCTCCAGCGTCTCGATGCGGTGCGGCCAGACGCGCGCCAGGAAGCTGGCCGGATGCCAGCGGAAGACGACGCCGCCGAAGTCGAAGACGATCCTCATGCCGCGGTCAGGCGGGCCAGCAGGCCGGCGGTCGAGCCATCCAGGCCCGACGTGTCGCCGGAATCCAGCCGCGGCAGCAGCTGGTTGCACAGCGCCTTGCCGAGTTCCACACCCCACTGGTCGAAGCTGTTGATGCCCCACAGCGCGCCGGTCACGAAGACGCGGTGCTCGTACAGCGCGATCAGCGCGCCGAGGGACCGCGGCGTCAGCGCGTCCAGCACCAGCGTCGTGCTGGGACGGTTGCCGGGGAAGCTGCGGTGGCGGGCCAGCACGTCGCGGTCCAGCGTGGCCGAGGCGGTCGGCGCCTTCTCGGTCAGCGCCTCGGCGGCGGTCTTGCCCTGCATCAGCGCCTGGCTCTGCGCGAGGCAGTTGGCCAGCAGCTTGCGGTGCTGGTCGGCCAGCTTCTTCGCCAGTTCGCCGGTCGCGCCATGGTGGGGGCGCTTCACGGCGATGAACTCGACCGGGATGACGTCCGTGCCCTGGTGCAGCATCTGGAAGTAAGCGTGCTGGCCGTTGGTGCCCGCCTCGCCCCAGACGATCGGCGACGTGCCGATGGCCAGCGCATGGCCCTCCAGGTCCACGCCCTTGCCGTTGCTCTCCATCTCCAGCTGCTGCAGGTAGGCCGGCAGGCGGCGCAGGCCCTGGTGGTAGGGCGCGACGCTGCGGCTCGTGAAGCCGTGGAAGTTGCGGTACCAGATGTCGACCAGACCCAGCAGCACCGGCAGGTTCTGCGCCAGCGGCGTGGATGCGAAGTGCTGGTCCATCGCGTGCGCGCCGGCCAGCAGTTGGCGGAAATTGTCGGCACCGACGGCGATGGCGATGGGCAGGCCGATGACCGACCACAGCGAGTAGCGGCCGCCCACCCAGTCCCAGAAGCCGAACGCGGTGTCGATGCCGAAAGCCGCGGCCGCGGCGGTGTTGCTGCTGGTGGCGACGAAGTGGCGCGCCACGTCCGTGCCGCCCTGGCTCAGGAACCAGGCCTTGGCGGCCTGCGCGTTGGCCAGCGTCTCCTGCGTCGTGAAGGTCTTGGACGCGATGACGAACAGCGTGTGCTGCGCATCCAGGCCGACCAGCACCGGCGCCAGGTCGTGGCCGTCGACGTTGGAGACGAAGTGCAGCTTCAGGTCGCGGCGCGTGAAGGCCTGCAGCGCCTGCACGACCATCGCCGGGCCCAGGTCGCTGCCGCCGATGCCGATGTGCACGACGTCGGTGATCTCGCCGCGCTCACCGCGGCGCACGCTCTCGGCGAACGCGAGCATCGCGTCCAGCGAGGCCTGCACGTCGGCATTGAACGGCGCATCGCTGCCGGCCGGCGCCCGCAGCGCCGTGTGCAGCACCGCGCGGCCTTCGGTGTGGTTGACCGGGTCGCCGCGTAGCAGCGCGTCACGGCGCGCCTCCAGGCCGCAGTCGGCAGCCAGCTTCAACAGCAGCGCCAGCGTGGCCGCGTCGACGCGGTTCTTGGACAGGTCGGCAAACACCTCGGGCGCCTCGAAGGACAGCGCGCCGAAACGGCCCGCGTCGGCCTGGAAGGCCTCGCGGATGTCGAAGCCGCGACCGCTCGCGGCGTAGTGGGCCTGGAGCTCGGCCCAGACGGGGGAGAGGTCGCAGCGCGCCGTCATGTCAGGCCGCCTCGATGAGCTTGTCCAGCTTGCCGGCGTCGACGGCGAACAGGCGGATGCCTTCGGCCAGCTTCTCGGTGGCCATGGCGTCCTCGTTCAGCGCGAAGCGGAAGGCCGCTTCGTCCAGGTGGACGGCGGGCATGGCGGCGGCCTTGGCCGGGTCGAGCGCACGCGCCAGCGTGGCGTCCGTCGCCTGCAGCTGCGCCAGCAGGTCGGGGCTGACGGTCAGCAGGTCACAGCCGGCCAGCGCCTGGATCTGGCCGATGTTGCGGAAGCTCGCGCCCATCACCTCGGTCTTGATGCCGTGCTGCTTGAAGTAGCCGTAGATCTGCGACACGGACTTCACGCCCGGGTCGTTGACGCCGGCCATCGCGGCCTCGTCCCAGCTGGCGCCGGCCTGCTTCTTGTACCAGTCGTAGATGCGGCCGACGAACGGCGAGATCAGCTGCACCTTGGCCTCGCCGCAGGCCACGGCCTGGGCGAACGCGAACAGCAGCGTCAGGTTGCAGCGGATGCCTTCGCGCTCCAGCTCGGCGGCGGCCTGGATGCCTTCCCACGTCGACGCCAGCTTGATCAGCACGCGCTCGCGCGAGATGCCGGCGGCTTCGTACAGGCCGATGATGCGGCGCGCGCGGAACAGCGAAGCGGCCTTGTCGAACGACAGGCGCGCATCGACCTCGGTGGACACGCGGCCCGGCACGACCTTCAGGATCTCCAGGCCGAAACGCACCAGCACGTGGTCGACGATCTCGTCCAGCGGCTTGCCGCGGTGCGCGTCGACGGTCTCCTTCAGCAGCGGCGCGTAGTCGGGCGACTGCACGGCCTTCAGGATCAGCGAAGGGTTGGTCGTCGCATCCCGCGGCGCGAACTGCGCCAGCTGCAGGAAGTTGCCGGTGTCCGCAACGACGGTGGTGAAGGACTTGAGTTGGTCGAGCTGGTTCATGGCTTGAGCTCCGGATTGACCCGGCGAAGAAACTGCTGCATAGTATTTCACGAAACTTAGTTACACAACGGTTAGCGCCCCTGCGTGGCGCCGGCCTGGAGACGCTTCCGATGTCCTTCGATCTCGTGTTCTTTGGTGGTACCGGCGACCTGACGTGGCGCAAGCTGATGCCCGCGCTGTTCCAGGCCTTCCGGCACGGCAAGCTGCCCGAGGGCGGCCGCATTCTCGCCGTCGCCCGTGACGATCAGTCCGACGAGCGCTACCGCGAGTGGCTGAAGGAGCGCTTCCGCGAGGTGGACGGCGCCAAGCGCCCCAGCGACGAGGAGTTCGAGCAGTTCGCGGCGCTGATCCACTACCGCCGCATGGACCTGTCCCAGCCCGAGCACTACCAGGGCCTGAAGGACTGGCTGGACGCGCGCAATGCCGACACCGTGGTGCTGTACCTGGCCACCAGCCCGCACCTGTTCACCGGCATCTGCCAGCAGCTGGGCGCCGTGGGCCTGAACCACGACAAGGTACGCGTCGTGCTGGAGAAGCCGCTGGGCCACGACCTCGCCAGCGCGCAGGAGATCAACCGCGCGGTGCGCAGCGTGTTCGCCGAAAGCCAGGCCTTCCGCATCGACCACTACCTCGGCAAGCCGTCCGTGCAGAACCTGATGGCACTGCGCTTCGGCAACGCGCTGTTCGAGCCGCTGTGGCGTCGTGAGAGCATCGCCAACATCCAGATCACGCTGGCCGAGCGCCTGGGCGTGGGCACGCGCGGCGCTTTCTACGACGGCACCGGTGCGCTGCGCGACATGATCCAGAACCATGCGCTGCAGCTGCTGACGATGATCGCG
>JAYSCT010000084.1:17394-20211 GCA_041914785.1 Roseateles sp. | reverse complement strand
GTCGTTGTCGATGGCGTACTGGATGGCCTTGCGCACCAGGCGCTCGGTGCCCTCGCGGCTGACGGGCTTGATGCCGATGCCCGACGTCTCGGGGAAGCGCAGCTTCTTGGCGCCGAGTTCGTCGCGCAGGAAGGCGATGAGCTTCTTCGCCTTGTCGCTGCCGGCCTCGTACTCGATGCCGGCGTAGATGTCCTCCGAGTTCTCGCGGAAGATGACCATGTCGACCTTGTGCGGTTCTTTCACGGGGCTGGGCACGCCGTCGAAGTACTGCACGGGGCGCAGACAGACGTACAGGTCCAGCTCCTGGCGCAGCGTCACGTTGAGCGAGCGGATGCCGCCGCCCACCGGCGTCGTCAGCGGGCCCTTGATGGCGACGATGTAGTCCTTCACGGCCTGCAGCGTCTCGTCGGGCAGCCACACGTCGGGGCCGTAGACGCGCGTGCTCTTCTCGCCGGCGTAGATCTCCATCCAGTGGATCTTGCGCGCGCCGCCATAGGCCTTGGCGACGGCGGCATCCACGACCTTCAGCATGACCGGCGTGATGTCCAGCCCGGTGCCGTCACCCTCGATGAACGGGATGATGGGGTTGTGCGGCACGTTCAGCGAGAAGTCGGCGTTGACGGTGATCTTCTGGCCACCTTCGGGCACCTGGATGTGATGGGACATGGCGTAGCGCTTTCGCAGCGATGCGAGGACAAGGATGCGGCGAGTTTATGGCCCGCGTCAGCAGGCCAGCATGACGCGCTGCCACACGCCGTGCGCCAGCCCCCAGCCCGCGCCCAGCGCCAGCATCAGCCCGGCCAGGCGCAGCGCCAGCACGTCGCCGGCCGGCCCGCGCTTGAGCAGCCGCGCGCGCCACAGCGGCGCGACCACCAGCCCCGGCGTGCTGGCCAGCGCAAAGCCCGCCATCGCCGCGCCGCCGCTCAGCGGCGAGCCCGACAGCCCCGCCAGCAGCAGTGCCGCGTGCAGCAGCCCGCAGGGCATGGCCACCCAGGCCAGCCCGGTGGCGAACGCGTGGCGCGGCTGCGGCCGCCAGCGCACAGCGCCCAGCCAGGCCGGCACACGCCCTTGCAGCAACAGCATCAGCCCGAACAGCAGCAGCGCCGCCTGCAGCAGCGCCCAGGCGGGCTGCAGCAGCGCCACGCTCTGCGACGCCCGCGCCAGCGCCTCGGCCGACGCCGCCGCGACGACGCCACCGGCCGTGTAGCCCAGCACCCGCCCGGCCAGCAAGCGCGCCGGCCGCTGCCCGCCCGCCAGCGCGCAGGGCGCGCTGCACATGGCCGCGCAATGCGGCATGCCGGCCAGGCCCATCAGCGTGGCCGACACGACGAGCGCGAGGTCACCGGCCATCAGATGATCTTGGAGAAACGCTCCCGGCTCGCGTCGGCCTGCAGATAGCGGTCGAACACCGCGGCGACGGCGCGCACGAAGTACCAGCCCAGCGGCGTCACCTGGATGGCGCCCGGCTCCAGCACGACGAGGCCCTGCCCCGCCAGCTGCGTCAGCCGCGCCAGCTCGGGCTCGAAATAGGTCGGCACGTCGACGAGGTAGGACGCGGCGATGGACTCGTACTCCACGCGCCCCTGGCACATCAGCGCCATGATGACGGCACGGCGCAGCAGGTCGTCGCGCGTCAGCGCCAGACCGCGCTGCACGGGCAGCTGCTGCTGGTTCAGCGCGTCCTCGTACTCGGCCAGCGTCTTGGCGTTCTGCGCATACGTGGCGCCCACGCGGCTGATGGCGGAAACACCCAGGCCCACGAGGTCGCAGTCGGGCTGCGTCGAGTAGCCCTGGAAGCCGCGGTGCAGCAGGCCCTGGCGCTTGGCAACGGCCAGCGGGTCGTCCGGCAGCGCGAAGTGATCCATGCCGATGTAGGCATAGCCCTCGCCCAGCAGCGCGCTGATGGCGCCCGACAGCATGGCCAGCTTGTCGCCCGCGGGCGGCAGCAGCTCGGCGACGATGCGGCGCTGCGGCTTGAAGCGCTGCGGCAGGTGGGCATAGGCGTACATCGCGATGCGGTCGGGCCGCAGCTCGGCCACCTGCGCGATGGTGCGGGCGAAGCTGGCGGGCGTCTGCTGCGGCAGACCGTAGATCAGGTCCACGTTGGTGGACGAGAAGCCCAGCTCGCGGGCGTGCTCCATCAGCGCGGCCACCTGCTCCAGCGGCTGCACGCGGTGCACGGCCTTCTGCACGGCGGCGTCGAAGTCCTGCACGCCGAACGACAGCCGGTTGAAGCCCAGCAGCCGCAGGTGGGCCAGCCGGGCCAGGTCCACCGTGCGCGGGTCCACCTCGATGGACAGCTCGGCGCCCGGCAGCAGCTTGAAGCGCCGGCGCAGCATCTGCATCAGCTCGCCCAGCTCGGCGTCGGACAGGAAGGTCGGCGAGCCGCCGCCCAGGTGCAGCTGCGACACCGGTGCCGGGCCGCCCAGCGCGTCGGCCACCAGGTCCACCTCACGGCCCAGCGCGGCCAGGTAGGGTGCGGCGCGGTCGTGGTGCTTGGTGATGATCTTGTTGCAGGCGCAGTAGTAGCAGAGCTGCTCGCAGAACGGGATGTGCACGTACACCGACAGCGGCTGCACCGTGCCGCGCTGTCGCAGCGCCTGCAGGTGTTGCGCGCCCTGGTGGGCCTCGACGAAGCGGTCCGCCGTCGGGTAGGACGTGTAGCGCGGGCCCGCCACGTCGTGGCGGCGCAGCAGGTCGGCAAGCTCGAGTTCGAGCTGGGGAGGTCGGTCGGTCACAGCAGCCATGCCGCCACTGTGCCGAGCCGGCCCCGGCGCCGGGCGGGGGGCGCGGGGCCGCCCCGGGGGGGGGGCGCGG